>DAIDKV010000201.1 GCA_027449865.1 Planctomycetales bacterium | reverse complement strand
CGCCGGGCTCGGAACCCGGCCGAGGCTACTGGCAAGCCCCGCCCTTTAGGGCTGGGGTCCTGACTTCGATTTCTTTTCCTTCTCCGCCTCCTTCTTTTCCGGCGGCGGAACGGCCTTCTTGGCGTAATCGCCCTTCTTCATCATATCCTGCATCTCCTTGACCATGGGGTCCAGGGGCTTGACATCGGTCGGCTTGAAACCTCCCGGTCCCTCGTCGACGTTGCCGCCACCGCAGCCAGCCAGAAACCCGGCCAGCACCATCCCCACAATCCTCGGACGAATCCGGCTCATTGTCGCGGTCTCCATCGTGCCTGAATAAGAAAAAGATCGTCGCGTCGACCGGGTCCAGTCGAGACGCGAACGACCGAGGAGGCTCATCGGCCCTTCGCCGAGGGAACGGGCCCTGGCGGCGGCGGGGTCTCCGGCGCGGCGGTGCCGGCCGGCTGGTCCTTCGACGGCCCGACCTGGGCCTGCATCTTTCGGGTCATCTCGTCGCGAAGCGGGGCGAGCGCGGAGGTATCGGTTCCCTTGAACGGGAACGTTCCCTGCTCAAGAGCGGGATCCTCGCCACACCCGGCAACGGCCAGGGCCATCGCGACGAGGACCAGGCCCGCGATCGTCGGCGATCGGTCTCGGCGCATTGGTTTCCTCTCGCTCCAGCCCGGCGCGGAAACGCCGGCCGACCGACCGGGCGCGCCCCCCGGCCGGTCGAACATCGACCCCTCGATCCGCCGCGTTTCCACTCGACGGGCCCGGATTAATAGGAGTCCGAGCTGATCGCCTCGCCACCGTTCCGGGTGCCGAGGTTCCACCAAACCTGGTACTGAATGCTCTCCTTGATCCACTGAACGTGGCCGTCGGCGAAGCAAATATTGATGCCGCCGGGATGGTTCGAGCTGGGCGGAATGGCGTCCATGAACTCGCCGTAGGAGGTCGAGTAGAGGTTGTTGCTGGCGGCGCACCCCTGCTTGTTGGGCGGGACGAAGTGGTTATAAGCGTCCCACTTCAGGCAGCTCGCGGCGTTGGCGGCGAGCCAGATGTTGCCGTTGACCGGGTAGGTGATCGATCCGCTGAGGTTCTTCGACGTGTAGGTTCCCGGGATCGCCAGGCAAGTCCGGTAAAATTGCAGGGCATTCAGGCCGCCGGCGGGGCCCATGTCCCAGTAATTCGGAATGGTCAACTGGAAGGCATACGTCGACGCCCGAGTGGTCGCCGAAAGCGCGATGGGGTTCGCCGGCATGGTCCCGATGAGGCTCTCGCTGAACATCGCGGTGTTGGTCAGACCATCGGTGACGCCCTCCGCGCCGAAGGTGCCGACGTTCTGGTTCCAGTAAACACCGGAATAGTCGAACGGCGGGTTATTCTTCAGCGGGACGAGCATGCCGCTCCAGGCGTAGAAATCGGCGGGGCCGCCGATATTGGCGACGTAATTCTTCCGGGTCCCCGGTCCGATCGCGGGTCGGGTCAGGTTCTCCGACGGGCAGAGCAGCGTCTTGACCTGAACCGAGAGGACCGAAGTATTCTGCGGATCCCAACCGACCGACCCAAACCCAGCCCAGCCCGACGAAACATACCAGTTGAGCTGGTTGTACAGCGGCATCTGGTCGAGCTGGCCGAGGAGCGAGGCCGTCCAGTCCAGCGGCCAGGGGTCGAAGTACAGGCCATTGCTCCCGTAGGTGTTGCCCCAGACGTTGAAACTTCCGTTGGAGACCAGCGGGGGGAACGTCCCCATCTGAGTCATGTAATTGTGCATGGCGAGGCCCAGTTGCTTCAGATTGTTCGTGCACTGGGCCCGCCGGGCCGACTCGCGGGCCGCCTGCACCGCGGGCAGCAGCAGGGCGATCAGGACGGCGATGATGGCGACGACCACCAGCAGCTCAATCAGCGTGAAGGCTCGACGCGACTTCATGCGACTCCCCCTTCCCTTCCCTCGACGACCGGAATTTGAGAAATGACGCCGGGTTCGACCGAATCGGCCGCGCCCGCCCCCGACGCTCCGCCGCGCCGCACCGGAACGGGCCCCTCGGGCCGCATCGGCCGCGTTGGACCTCGCCACGTCCCCGGCAACTCGAGAACGGGGCGGGCCCCGCTCGATCCATTCCTACCTATATAACGCCCCGGAGGAAACCGCAAGCAAGTTCCAGACATAAGTCATATCCCGGGAGCGCCGATTCGGATCGGGAGTCGGCCCGAGCCAGGGCGATGCGGATCATCGCCCGGAACGCGGCGGGTGTCCAGACCGAGACCCCTGAATCGGTGAAATCCGTCCACACCCGCCAGCGCCTCCCACGTACGCGTTCACGGGCCAATCGCGACTTCCGGTCGGGGACGAGCCGCGGCGAACATCCGCGTCATGAAATCTGGATCAGGGGCGGGAAGAGATAGCTCGAGGGCAGGCCGTCCGGATAGTTCCCGCCGGGCGGCAACGGCAGGATCGAAGGGGGCAGGTCGCCCGGCTGGGCGTCGTACATCCGAATCATCGGTTCGATCGTGGTGTTCAGCGTGGTCGAGTCGCCGTAGATCGATTGCAGATACGCCGTCGAGGGCGTGGGAATCCAGTTCGTGGCCGGGACTCCATTCGGCAAGGTCGGTGACAGCCAGATGGTGTACGAGCCCGCCGGGAATCCCGGCACGGAGCCATCGTTGGCCTTGAGCTGTCCGTCCTCGATCTGCGTGGAACCGAGTTGAGAGACCGGCTGGATCACCCCGAGATCGAGCGGAGTGCTCGGGCTGAGCGGGGTGCTCAACGTCACGATCCCATTCGGCCCGCCGGAGTACTGGATGGGCACCCCGTTGCTGGAAAGGTCCTGCTTCCACTGCGCCGAAATCTGGAACGTGGCGTTGCCTTCGCTCAGGACCGGCGTCGACGCGATGTAATAAGGCACGTCCGGCGTGAGGCCATACGCGCCCGCACCGGCGCCGAACAGGATGGGGGTGCTCGCCGAGAGCGTCCCCAGATTCGAGGCGGGGATGGTGATCGTGTTCGCCGTTGTGTCGATCGAGAGCACCGGCGTGGCCGCCGTCGAGTAGGCCGTGTTCAGCACGCTCGCCTGCGAGAGGAACGGCGCGGCCGCCTCGGAACTATCCGGCTGGTACAGGGTCAGCGACCAGAACCCGATCGGCGATCCGCCGGCGTTCAACGCCAGCGGGGGTTCGATCCCCGTCACCGGGTAGCTGGCATAGCCGGCCTGCGGCAAGGTGAACGTGATCGCGTACGTGTTGTTGCCGTTCAACGGCGCGAGCGTGCTGCTGTTGGTGAAGGTTGGCGCGTACAGCCCGTCGATCGGCAGGTTCGGGAATCCCCCCGCGATGACGCCCACGGCTCGATATTGATAACCGGAGGGAGTGTTTGGATAGGTGCCGAAGTCGTGGTTGATGTAAGACCAGTAGTTGGTCGCCGACGTCGGCGGCGTCTTCAGCTTCGCCTGGACCGCATTCTTCCCGTTCTCGAACCCCTGCTGCAAGGCGGCCAGTTCGGCGGGTCCCCAACCCCTGGGGATTCGGAATCCGTTCGACGTCAGTCCGATCGAGCGGAACAGGGCCAGCGTCGAGCGCTGCCCGGCCGAGGGGACGAAGTAGAGGCGTCTCGCGGTGGCCTGGGGCGTCAGATATGCGGGTAGACTGGACACGGGTGTGCCGCCCATGCCCGTCAAGCGGTTCGGCAGCGGATTCAGCCGGAGCGACTGCCCTACCTGCTTGAAAAAGGCAACCGCGTTCGTGGGCGTGTTCTGCCATCGCTGCGCACGCCGCAATTGCTCGGCCGTCGGCGTCATCAAGCCATAAGACTTCGGCGCGACCGGCTGGTTCCCGTTCGCCTGGAACTGCCGAAGCGTATTGAGCGTGAAGTTCTTCGCCAGGGTGTTGTACGTGTTCTCCACCGAGGTCGGGCTGCCGTTGGGCGCCAGGGTATCGGCGAGCAACCGCACCAGCATCTCGCCCCGGTTGGTGTCGAGCGTGATCACGGGGAATGTAAAGCCGCGGAGGGTCACGTTCTCGCGATGGGCGTACGGAGATCTCGGCCCGACAAGCAGATACGACTCGGGCGCGTTCGACGGCACCGTTCGGGTCCCAGGATCGGAGACGACGTTGATGAAGTTGTCGAAGATCTGGGTAACCTGATAATCCGCGTTGGTGGGCGGGATGGTGTACACGAGCGCCCCATGAGTAAGATTGAGCTCGCCGTTGATGTAGAGGACGGACGAATCGCCCGCGTTGGTGGCCGCGTTGTTCCAGGCGGCCGGCACCGTGCTATAAGCCAACGTGTTCACCGGCGCCGTCACCAGCTCGTTGTAGTTCGCGAAGCGGTACATGAACTCAGCGGGCAGGCCCCAGGTATAGGCCGCCGCGGCTAACTTCTCGATCCGCGAGAGCAACGCCGGCCGAGGCGCCTGACTCGCCGCCGCATCCGCCAGCGCGTGCAGGCCGGTTGTGGTCGATGCCGCCAGTGCGATCCTCGGCTCAAGTGCCTCGAGGATGGAGCCGGTCCAAGGCACGTCCCGCCGGACCACCACCCGGTCACGCGGCCGACTCGCGAATTTCCGAGACACGATCGACCCCAGGATGTTGCCGACGTTGAGAGCGGTGCGATAGCAGCTGGTAATCGTCATTGATTCCTCCATTAACGTGCGCTGTATTCCGTGCGGTTCATCCGATTTCGGATGATGACCGATGACCGAGCCTGGTCGGTTCCCCCGCGGGACAATCGCACACTTTGTTGTTGAAAAATTGGTCGTTACGGCGAGTGGCTTGATCCCAGAGAAACGGCCTCTCTTGCAGGCCGTTCGCACAGATGCGGCCTGCTGAGCCGACGATCCGCTGATTCGCCGGATGCCTCCCTCAACAGCCCTGAACCCCGGTTTTTCAGAGCCCCCCTCGCCCAAAATCATTTTCAATCAACAGTTAAGTGCGTGCTTTTACTTGGTTCCCTGCGAGGAAAGTAGTATGCTTTTCGGCCGATGTCAACACTCCTCGCTAATAAACCAGTCTTTTCAGCAGTCACCGTTCACGGAGTGGGATAGCCGATATCAGGCAATCTTGGTCTCCGGTGGTTCCGCGGGCAGGAGAGATGTGATCGCTTGGCCACTCCGAGCCGCGTCGAAGCAGGATGTCCTGGCGTCCCGCACGCTCCGCCCTTGCTGGCGGCAGGTGGCGACCACTGTCAGCATCCGTTCCGCGAACTCGCCGTGCGGAATCCCTCCCCGTCCACTCGCTCGGCCTCGAGGCGGTGCCACCCGCGCGGATCCCTGTACAAATTGTCTGGGGCGTGAACGGCTACCCTCGACCCGTTCCCATCCATCACGATCGATCGGAATGATGTCATTGCCCGTCGGATCCGCCTCGGCTAATCTGGGTGGGCCGATCCGCCCTGCCCCGCACCGCGGGCGCCCCACCGTTTGCGAGGATCCGAAATCATGGCCGCGGCGACAACCAGCGTGGAAACCCCTTTCGAACTGGCCCGCGAACAGTATGCCGAGTGGGGCGTCGACGTCGACGCCGCCCTCCACCGGTTGTCCACCATCGCGATCTCACTCCACTGCTGGCAAGGGGACGACGTCGTCGGCTTCGAGGGCACGGGCCAGGCCATCGGCGGCGGTCTGGCCGTCACCGGGAACTATCCCGGCCGTGCCCGAAACGCCGACGAGCTTCGGACGGACCTCGACCGCGTCTTCTCACTATTGCCCGGCCGGCACCGCCTCAACCTCCACGCCAGCTACGGCGAGTTTCCCTCGGGCCACACCGTCGACCGAGACGCCGTCGAGCCCGAACACTTTCGTGGCTGGATCGACTGGGCGCGTTCACGCCGGATCGGAATCGACTTCAACCCCACCTATTTCGCCCACCCGCTCGCCGCCGACGGCTACACGCTGGCCCACCCCGACCCCGGCATCCGCCGGTTCTGGATCGACCACGGAATCGCCTGCCGCCGAATCGCCGCCGCGATCGGAACCGCGCTCGGCTCCCCATCCATCAACAACGTCTGGATCCCCGACGGCTCAAAAGAACCTCCACTCGACCGCAAAGGTCCACGAGCCCGCCTGGCTGAATCGCTCGACGCCCTCTTCGCCGAGTCCATCGACCCCATGGCCGCCCGCGACGCCGTCGAGGGAAAGCTCTTCGGAATCGGCTCCGAAAGCTACGTCGTCGGCTCGCACGAGTTCTATTACGGATACGCCCTCACCCGCAAAAAGCTCCTCTGCCTCGACGCCGGACACTACCACCCCACCGAGGTCGTCTCCGACAAGCTCTCCGCCGTCCTGACCCACCTCGACGAGGTCTTGCTCCACGTCAGCCGGGGCGTCCGATGGGACAGCGACCACGTCGTGATCCTCTCCGACGAACTGCTCGCCATCGCCCAGGAACTCGTCCGAGGCGATTACCTCCCTCGCGTCCACATCGGCCTCGACTTCTTCGACGCCACCATCAACCGCGTCGCCGCCTGGGTGATCGGCACCCGGGCCATGCTCAAGGCCCTCCTGATCGCCCTGCTCGAACCGACCGAATCCCTCCGCCGCCTCGAAGCCGAAGGCGATCTCACCTCCCGGCTGGCTCTCCTCGAAGAAATCAAGGCCCTCCCCTTCGGCGCCGTCTGGGACCACCACTGCCGAACCCACGGCGTCCCCCCCGGCCGAGACTGGCTCGCCGAGGTCAAGGAATACGAGCGGTCGGTGCTGGCGCATCGCTGAGGAACCCTTATCTCGAATCGACCACCCAAATTCATCGCATCGCCATATCCTCGCGCAAGGTCAAAACGAGGCGATCGGGAGGGTTCGACGTGCTGAGACTGCGGGGGATCGGGAAATCGTTCGCCGGGGTCCGGGCTCTGGAGGGTGTCTCGTTTGACCTTCGACCGGGAGAGGTGCATGCGCTGGTCGGCGAAAACGGTGCGGGAAAGTCCACACTGATCAAGGTAATCACCGGCGCGCATCGTCCCGACGAGGGGACGATGGAGGTCGACGGCGCGATTGTCGAGGATCTCGACCCGGTCTCCGCGCGGGGGCTGGGGATCGCGGCGATCTACCAGCAACCGGCGCTCTTTCCCGACCTCTCCGTGGCCGAGAACATCGGGATCGGCCTGGAGCCGGGCGGATGGTGGCGGCGGGTCCGGTGGAACGAGCGTAGAGACCGGGCACGCCGGCTACTGGACCGCGCGGGGGCATCGATCGCCCCAGGCGCCGACGTCCACGGGCTCTCGATGCCCGAGCAGCAGCTTGTGGAAATCGCCCGGGCCCTCGGCGCGGAGGCCCGAATCCTGATCATGGACGAGCCGACCGCCTCACTCAGCGATCAGGAGGTCGAGCGCCTCTTCCGGGCGATTGCTGAGCTGAAGGCCAGAGGCGTGGGAATCATCTACATCTCCCACCGGCTGGAAGAACTGCCGACAATCGCCGACCGCGTGACGGCGCTCCGCGACGGCCGGCTGGTCGGCACCCGGGCCATGTCGGAAGTCTCCCGAGGCGAGCTGATCCGGATGATGGTCGGCCGCGAGCTTTCGGCCGTCTTCCCGAAAGGGGATGTCGAGCCGCGTGAGGTCGTCCTCGAAGCCACCGGGCTCGGCTGCCGGGAGTCGGGAATCCACAACATTCACCTCTCGGTGCGCGCCGGCGAAATCGTCGGGCTCGCGGGCCTGGTCGGCGCCGGTCGGACCGAACTGGCGCGCGTCCTCTTTGGCCTGACGCCCGCCGACTCGGGCCGGATCGAGATCGACGGCCAGCCAGCCCGGATCGACACGCCGGCCAGGGCCATCTCGATGGGGATCGCGTATGTGCCAGAAGACCGACGGCGGCACGGGGTGATTCTGCCGATGTCAACGGCCGACAACACCACCCTGGCGACCCTCCCCGCCCACTCGTCGTTCGGACTGATCCACCGATCGCGCGAACGGGCGACAGCGAGCGCCTTCGTGCATCGGCTGGGAGTCAAGACACCGAGCCTGGAGGCGCCTGTTGGCAACCTCTCGGGCGGGAACCAGCAGAAGGTGGCGCTCGCCCGATGGCTGGCCTCCGGACCGAGGCTTCTGATCCTCGACGAGCCGACACAGGGCGTGGACGTCGGCGCCAAGGCCGAGATCCACCGGCTGATGAGCGAACTGGCCGGCGAGGGGCTCGCGATCCTGATGATCTCCTCCGAACTGCCCGAGATCCTGGGAATGAGCGACCGGATCGCCGTGATGCGCGGCGGGACCATCGCCGCGACCCTCGACCGGGCCGAGGCCAGCCAGGAAGCCATCCTCGACCTCGCCCTCGGCCACCACCACGGATCGGAGTGGATTACGGAAGAGAGGAGGAACCACGAAAAACACGAAGGACACGAAAAAGAAGGACAGGCATCCTCAATCCATCATCAGGGCAGAATCGTCGATGACCCGGATTCCAAAATTTTTAATCCTTTGAATTTCTTTCGTGTCCTCCGTGTTTTTCGTGGTTCCTCCTCGAATTCGATGGCGAATTCCTTTCGTGGTTCCTCCTCGAATTCGATGGCGAATTCCTTTCGTGGTTCCTCCTCGAATTCGATGGCGAGGGAGCTATCGGTGGCGGCGGCGTTGTTCGTGCTCTTGCTGGTGCTGGCGGTCGCCGCGCCGAGGTTCTTCCGGGGGGAGCAAATTCGGGCGCTGGTGGTCGCCAACGCACCGGTGCTCGTGGCGGCGGTCGGGATGACGATGGTCATCCTCTGCCGACAGATTGATATCTCGATCGGCTCGATCTTCAGCATCAGCGGTGTGGCCGCGGGATTACTCGCGCGGGCCGGTCTGCCGATGCCGGCGGTGGTCGTCGGAGCGATCGCGGCCGGAGCGGCGTTCGGAGCGGTCAACGGCGGACTCGTCGCCGGGTTGGGACTCCCCTCGATCGTGGTGACGCTCGCCACGCTCGTGATCGGCCGCGAGTCGCTACGTTACCTGCGCGAGGGCGAGTTCGTCCGCGACCTGCCGCCCGACTTCCAGTGGTTCGGCGTCGGGCAGTCAGTCGGCCAGTGGATTGTGGTGGCGATCGCGCTGGGAGCCTTCGCGACGTTCGCCTGGGCCTTGCGGAATCTCGCCGCCGGACGGGCGATCTACGCAACCGGCTCCGACCCCGAGGCCGCCCGACTGGCCGGCATCCGACCGAATCGCGTCACGTTTGCGGTCTTCGTCGCGATGGGAGCCCTGGCCGGCCTGGCCGCACTCCTGAACGCTGTTCGACTCCCCGACGTCGACCCGAATTCCGGCACCGGCCTGGAACTCCAGGTGATCGCGGCGGTGGTGGTCGGAGGCGTCGCGATCTCGGGCGGACGTGGGACCCTCGTCGGCGCGCTGGTCGGCGTGGCATTGCTCGGCACGATCGGCCCGGCGCTCTTCTTCCTCGGCACCCGACCCCAGTGGGAAAAGGCGATCCAGGGCCTGATCATCCTCCTCGCCGTCGCCTCCGACGCCCTCCGCCGCGAAAGCAGCAACCACGAAATTTCTTGAAGAGCAACCACGAAAAACACGAAATTTCACGGAAATTAAGACCATCAAACAAATCAAAAAAACCATGAGAGCCCTTCTAGATCCATCAAATCCTGAAACTTTTTTACATTAAGTCTGATTATCTGATTATATAATATATCTTTTCCGTGGAATTCCGTGTTTTCCGTGGTTGCTCCTGTTTTCCGTGGTTGCTCCTGTTTTCCCCGTTTCCCCGTTTCCCCGTTTCCCTGAGTACCTTTTTCCCGTGGTGGAAATGTGATGGCAGGTGGTCCGAGGCTGTTGTGGTTTGATCCGGCGCGTGGGGTGCTGGCGGGGATTCTGCTGGCCGAGGTCGCGGTGTTCGCGGTGCTCGGCACGAATTTCCTGACGGTCGGCAACGCGTTCGAGGTGTTGCGGCTTTCGGTCGAGATCGGGCTTCTGGCCGTGGCGCTCACGCCGGTGATCACGACGGGTGGGATCGACCTGTCGGTCGGCTCGCTGATGGGGCTTTCGGCCGTGGTCTTCGGGATGCTCTGGCGCGACGCCGGCCTCTCAACGCCCCTGGCCGCCGTGGTGACACTCGCGATCGGTGCGCTGGCCGGCGGCCTGAACGGGCTCCTGATTACGCGAGGCCGGATTCCTCCCTTGATCGTAACACTGGGATCGTACTCGCTCTTTCGAGGTCTGGCCGAGGGGCTGACGGGCGGGGTGGAGAACTACACGAATTTCCCCGAGTCGTTCCTGTTCCTGGGCCAGGGCTATACGATGGGTGGCATCCCGGCGCAGGTGCCGATCTTCGCGATGGTCGCCGCGGCGTTCTGGGTGATCCTGCATCGCTCGACGATCGGCCGGGGGCTCTCGGCGATTGGGTTTTCGCCCGAGGGGGCGCGCTATGCCGGACTTCCGGTCGACCGCCTCGTGGCGATGACCTATGTGCTCTCGGGCGTGGTTTCCAGCCTCGCGGCGATCATCTACGTGGCGCACCTGGGCCAGGCCAAGGCCGACGCCGGAACCGGCTACGAGCTCTCGGCGATCACGGCGGTCGTTCTGGGCGGGACCTCGATCTTCGGCGGACGCGGAAGCGTCGGGGGGACGCTGCTCGGACTGTTCGCCATCTCGGTCCTTCGAAACGGGATGATCCTCTCGGCGATGCCGGGCGAGCTGGCCGGCGTTGTCACCGGCTTGCTCCTCCTGCTCGCCATCGGCCTCGACCGCCCCGGCCGAGGACGAGGACGAGAACGATGGCGATGGCGATGGCGAGCAATACCGCCGCACCCCCCTGCCCTCGCGCCGACCGCTTCTTTCCAGGAGAGATTCGCCGTGAAGAACTCGCAAGTCGCCGCCCTCTGCCTGGCCATCCTCGCCGGCGCGGCCATTCTTTCACTCAGCAATTATTTCTTGATTCGTTCGTTCGTCGCCAACCGCCCGGCCGAGGGCGTGCCGACTCCGGAAATCGCGCCCCGGGCGACGGTGGAACACGAGTCAAAACCCCATCGGCGGATCACCCTGGCAATGATGCCCAAAAGCAAGGGAAACGCCTATTTCATCGCCTGCCGCAAGGGCGCTGAGGAGGCCGCGAAGGAGATGGGCGTCGATCTGATCTGGGACGGCCCCACCGACCCCGATCCCGCCCGCCAGAATGAAATCGTGGACACCTGGATCACCCGGAAAGTGGACGTGATCGCCGTCGCGGTTGAGAACCGCCAGGCCATCGCCTCGGTCCTGCGCAAGGCGCACGACCGGGGAATCAAGGTGCTGACATTCGACGCCGACACCCTGCCCGACTCCCGCGACTTCTTCGTCAACCAGGCGACCCCCGAGGGGATCGGCCGCACCCTGATGGACAACACAGCCCGGGTTCTCGGCAATCAGGGAGAGTTCGCGATCATCACCGCCTCGCTCACGGCCGCCAACATGATCGAGTGGCAAAAATGGATCGAAAAGATCCGGGCGGAAAAGTATCCCAAAATCAAGATGGCAGCGCTCCGGCCCTGCGACGATCTCCAGAAGAAGGCGTTTGACGAGGCCAACGCGATCATGAACGCCGACCCAGGTGTAAAAGTCATCATGGCGATCTGCACGCCGGCCGTCCCGGGCGCGGCCGAGGCGGTGAAGCAATCGGGTCGAACCGACGTGAAGGTCATCGGCCTGGGCCTGCCAAATG
Organism: Planctomycetales bacterium; assembly: GCA_027449865.1. Lineage (GTDB taxonomy): Bacteria > Planctomycetota > Planctomycetia > Isosphaerales > Isosphaeraceae > JAKAUH01. Next base: position 44,593 of record DAIDKV010000201.1, on the reverse strand, counting down.
ACAACAAGCGATACGTTCACGAGGGAATCACCGACTGCGTCGTCCTCTGGAACACGATGGACCTCGGCTATCTGACCGTCCGATCGGCCGTCGCCCTGATCGAGGGCTCGCTCAAGCCCGGAGACTCGCAAATCAAGGCCGGACGGCTCGGCGAAATCAAGATCGAGGGCGACAACATCCTGCTCGGCCAGCCCTACCTGTTCACCAAAGAGAATATCGACAAATTCGATTTCTGACACTTTTATTTAATAAAGATATATATGTTTTTTAACAAGTTCTTCATCTCTTGATAATGGATCGACGCGAAAGTGGCGAGGTTCAGCGATGAGGGAATTTTCGGCCCCTCTGCGTCTCTGCGAACCTCTGCGTCTCTGCGTGAAACGGCATTTCCCAGGTTCAACGGCGGGAAGATTGGCACCACGAGGGACACGACCATGCGACTCTCCCTGGCATTGGCGATCCTGGCGATTTTGATGCACGCGACGGCGTGGGGCGCCGACGGCTCCGGCCTGAGACCAACCTATCTCCGTTGCGAGAACCTTGTCGGTCCGCTCGGGATGGATGTCCGCTCGCCCCGGCTGAGCTGGATCGTCGAATCCTCGACCCGTGGGCAGCGGCAGTCGGCCTATCGCATCCTGGTTGCCGGCGATCGCGAAGCACTCGCCCAGAACCGTGGCGACCTCTGGGACACCGGGCGAGTCGACTCCGACTCGACCCGAGAAATCGTCTATGCCGGCAAGCCGCTCACCGCGCATCGGCCGTGCTTCTGGAAGGTGATGGTCTGGGACAGGGAGGGGCATCCATCGGCCTGGAGCGAGCCGGCGCACTGGTCGATGGGTCCGCTCGATCCCTCCGAGTGGCGACGGGCCGCCTGGATCGGCTCGGATCGATCGAGAGAAATGGACCTCCCCGAGGCTCCCCTCGACGGCGCGAGGTGGATCTGGCACGCCCGCGACACCGAACCCAACAAACCGAAGGCGCATCGCCTCTTCGTGACCTCATGGCGTCTGCCGGCCGGCAAGATCCAGAAGGCCGAACTGATCGCGACCGCCGACGACTTCTTCCATTTCACGATCAACGGGACGCAGGTTATCAACGGTGCGGAGGGCTCGGGCGGATGGGATCACCCTCAATCGGCCGACGTCGCCGCTCACCTGAAGCCGGGCGCCGAGAACACCATCCGCGTCGAGGTCAACAACACGACACCCAGCCCGGCCGGTCTGATCGCGAAACTGACCGTGACGACCGCTGACGGAACGACCTCGACGCTCGTCACCGACGGCTCGTGGAAAACGCTCGATAACCCCGGCGCCAACTGGCACAACCGCACGCTCGAAACGGCCGGCTGGCCCTCGGCCGCGGTTCTCGGCGATTACGGCATGGCGCCCTGGGGCCGATTGAGATTCGCCCGGCTGATCCTGCCGCCGCCCATCTACCTCCGCTCGGGCTTCCGGATCACAAGGCCGGTGAAACGAGCGACGCTCCATGCCACCGGCCTCGGCATCTTTGATGTTCATCTGAACGGGCAACGGGTCCACGACGACCGTTTCAACCCCGGCTGGACCGACTACACCCGCCGCGTGTATTACCGGACTTACGACGTGACCCCAACCATTCGCCCCGGCGAAAACGCCCTGGGCGCGATTCTGGCCGATGGCTGGTACAGCGGCTACGTCGGCTTCGGCAAGAAGCGCGATCACTACGGCCAGAAGCCGCGATTCCGGGCCATTTTGCATGTCGAGCACGACGATGGAACGACGGAAGACGTCGTCACCGGCCCGAACTGGCGAGCCTCAACCGGCCCGATCACCGAGGCCGATTTCCTGATGGGCGAGACCTTCGACGCCCGCAAGGCAATGCCCGGCTGGGACGCCCCCTCCTTCGACGACCGGGCCTGGCACGCCGTCGACACCGGCGCTGAGGTCAACCCCGTGGTGCAATGGCACCCCGGCCCGCCGGTCCGTCCGTTCGCCGAAATCAGGCCAAATTCGATCACCGAGCCGACGCCCGGAAACTACGTCCTCGACATGGGCCAGAACTTCGCGGGAATCGTCCGGCTGAAGACGACCGCCGAGCCCGGCCGAACGATCACCCTCCGGTTCGCCGAACGCCTCAATCCCGATGGCACCGTCTACACGACCAACCTTCGCGAGGCCCGCGCAACGGACGTTTATATCAGCGACGGCCAACCCATCAACTGGGAGCCGAGGTTCACCTTCCACGGCTTCCAGTACGTCGAGGTCTCGGGCCTGACCTCGCGTCCGACCGAGGAAACGATCAAGGGCGTGGCCCTGTCGAGCGAGACGCCGGTCGTCGGCTCGTTCGCCTGCTCCGACCCGATGCTCAATCAGCTCTTCAGCAACATCTACTGGACCCAGCGTGCCAACTTCATTGACATCCCAACCGACTGCCCCCAGCGCGACGAGCGGCTCGGCTGGACCGGCGACGCTCAGGTCTACATCGAGACCGCTTCACTCATCTGCGACGTGCAGGCGTTCTTCACGAAGTGGCTGGTCGACCTGACCGATGGCCAGCGACCCGACGGCCAGTTCCCGATGGTGGCGCCGGTGAAGGTGGCCGGCGACGACGGCGGACCGGCCTGGGCCGACGCCGGCGTGATTTGCCCGTGGACGATTTACGAGGTCTACGGCGATCGTCGATTGCTGGCGCGTCAATATCCATCGATGGTGAAGTTTATCGAGTTCTGCAAGAAGCGGAGCACGCCCGACCTCTTGCCGCCGGCTCAATTCCACTGTTTCAGCGACTGGCTGAGCATCCAGGCCGATACGCCCAAGGATGTGATCTACACGGCCTACTTCGCGCACAGTGCGAAGCTAACGGCCGAGGCCGCCGAGGCGCTCGGGAAGTCCGACGACGCGAAAAAGTACCGCGAGCTCTTCGACCAGATACGGGGGTCGTTCCGCCGGGCCTACATCGGCCCAGATGGCCGGATCAAGGGAAACACCCAGGCGTGCTACGTGCTGGCGATTGCGTTTGACCTGGTCGGCCCGGATCGCTCCGATCCGTCGTTCGAGCGAGCGGCCCGGTATCTGGTCGAGGACATCGAGGCACGCGGGAATCACCTGTCGACCGGATTCATCGGGACAAAATCGCTGATGCAGGCGCTTTCCAAGATCGGCCGGTATGACGTGGCGTTCCGCCTGCTGCACAACGAGACGTTCCCCTCGTGGGGCTTCTCGATCCGCCAGGGCGCGACGAGCATCTGGGAGCGCTGGGATGGCTGGACGCCGGAGAAGGGCTTCCAGGACCCGGGCATGAACTCGTTTGCTCATTACTCCTTCGGAGCGGTCCACGGCTGGATGGTGCGAACGATCGGCGGCATCCGGCCGACTCACGACGGCACGATCACAATCGAGCCCCAACTCGACCCGCGCCTCACCTGGGCGAAGACAACATACCGCGGCCCCTCGGGCATGATCGCGACCCGATGGCAGCGCGAGGGCGACCAGCTCGACCTGGAAGTCACGATCCCGGCCAATGCGAAGGCCGTTGTTCGTCCTCCATTGGGCGTCACCGAGATCCGCGAGGGCGACCGCCCCGCCGCCGAGGTCGAGGGCGTCCGGATACTCGAGGGTTCGGCCCTCTTGATCGGCTCGGGGACCTATCATTTCCGGATGCGGCTGAAATGACTGAGTCGGGCCACCGCAGGATATCGGTCTCCACCCGGGGCGAGGGCAAACGAATCGAGCAGGAGTGCCCGTGCCCCGTTGCGACGTCGTGCGGATAGAAGATCCGAATTCCGAACGCACTACAGTGAACAAATTTCATCTCATTTGACCGGAATCGCCGCCATGGCCATCGGATAGGGAGCCGTTCCGTCCAGTCGAAAAGGCCGGTGCCTGGCCTCGGCACCCGCACAGAAGAGGCAGTCACGGGCCTTGATGAGGGCACACAGCCTCCCGGCGGCCTATTTTCGTGGGCATGTTGCTTTTTATCAACATCCTTGCTCGCTCGCCGTCACATGATAAAATCCTGAAACGCCACGTCCGCGTCTTAACAAAATCAACTCTTTTTGGGGGGTGGCTTCCTGTGAGAACGCGGACCATTTCGTACTGCGCGTTGCTGGGCCTGGTCATGGCCGGTGGCCGAGCCGAAGCTGGATTCAAGTACACGACGACGGACACCTTCACGGCCCCGTCCGACCCGTCGAATTTCGGCTTCCATGTCGACATCACCGCCGGGGGTATTAGTAGTCCGACGACGGGCGTGACCGGTACGGACATTGGGCTCGGTACGGTCTTTGGAAGCACGGACAACGGATCGATCACCAACTACGCCGACGGTACGACCTACAACAATATGATGGCCGGTCCCATCCAGACGAAGATCGTCGTGATCATCACGACGGACACGGGAGCCCAGGGAAGGATCTCTATCGGCGGTGGCCTCACCGGCGTTGCGGACTACACGACCGACGCGAAGGACATGAATGTTAGCCTTTCCTTCGACAGCGTGCAGATGGGATCGGTCACCATTGGGGATACCATTTACACGCTTAAGATCGACTCTTTTCCGGACTCGACGCTTTTCAAGGCGGCAAATACGGACTATTCTCAGGCCACTCTCTTTGGTCAGATCACGACGGCGGCCGTGCCGGTCCCCGAGCCGAGCAGTCTTCTGATGGGCCTGGTCGGCACGGCGATGGCCCTGGGCGTCGCGCGGGCACGCCGCCGTTCGGCGAACGCCTGAGTTGTTGAGATCGGCCCCGATCCGCCATCTTCTCGCCGCTCTCCCGGGCTCCGTTCGCTCGGGAGCTTCACTCCGGATGGGGAGCGTGACTCAGGGACGGACCGCCCCCTGCTCCTTGCCGGCCGCCTTCGATTCGATGGACTTGACCAGACGGCGGTAATCGTCGCGATCGTGGAGCGGCGCCAGTTCCTGAACCGAGTTTAGCAGAGGTGCGTCGTCGAACCCGGCATCGACTCCCTGTCGGAGCGCTTCGATCGCCAGGTCAGCAATCCGTTGTCGCGATCCCGGCCCGTCGACATGCGCAGCGCACTTCGCCAGCGCGACGGCGACGCCGACCGAGGCCATGGGGTTCCGGGCTGCCAGCTTTCGACACTCATCCAGGGCCTCGACCGCCGGCTCGACCCGCCCGCGCCGGAGCTCGGCGTCGGCCAGATTCGCGTAGGTCGTCAGGAGGAAGGCTCGATACTGGGACGCCCGCTCGAAGGCGATCGTCTGATGCCGGATCGCCTCGCGGTAGGCGGCAACCGCCTCCGATGCGCGGCCCATGGCGAGCCGGATCAGACCCAGGTTGTTCCAGGCCGCGCCCAGATCGCTCCGAAATTCGTACCGGTCGGGGAACGAGACGATGAGCTTCGCCAGGCGGTCGATCGCGGCCTGCGTCGTCTGCTGGGCCGTGGCGAGCTCGCCCAGGAGGTAGCGGGCGAACCCGATGTTGCGATCACTTCGGGCGACTTCGGCATGATACCGGCCGACGCCGGGTCGCTCCGCCTCAAGAGCTCGCGAGATCTCGCCGTGACGCTGGTAGTCGGCGATTGCTCCGGCGCCGAGCTCGCTCGCCTTCTTCGCGTCCCCATTCGACCGGGCGGCCTGCAATCTGATCAGCTTCGTCTCGCCAAGCCCATTGTGGACGTCGGCGAGGACCGAGCGGAAATCCGTCCGTAGCGGATAGGCTTTGACCAGGGGATCGAGCAACCCGAAAGCCAGGTCAAACTGGCCCTCGGCCTCACCGAGCTGCTGATCTTCCAGTAAAAAATTGCCCAGATGACAGTGGGCCAGGCCGGCCTGGTACCGCGATTCGACCCCCTGCCGCGAGGAGACCGCATTGCTGGCAAGAGCCTTGAGATCGCGCTCGCGCTCGGCCAGGGCCTCTCGGGCGGTCGCGATCGCCTCACGAAGCCGGTCGTCCTTGCGTTGGTATTCGCTGAGGTCGGCCAGGTAGAAGGCCAGCGGGCTCCCGACGGCTTGCCCGGGCACCACGGCATCGACGGCTCGCTGGACCTCGATGGCCCGGCGGATCGGCCCCAGGGTCTCGTCTCGCCGGCCCAGCTCCATCAACAGGGTCCCGAGCTGGTGCGAGGTACGGGCCAGGTCCGCTCGGGTGCCGTCGTCCCGGCCCGCCGGCGCCCGCTTCGCCAGGCGCTCGAGGAGCCCGATCGCCGTTGTATACAAAGTCCGGGCCTTCTCAGCCCGTCCCTCGCCGGGGAGCAGGCGCTCCTGGTTGGCAACGGCCTCCTCGCTGAGGGCCAGTTCGTGCAGGGTCGCCGGATCGTCCGGCGCCGCCTGGGCCAGTTCTCGGCGCAGATCGAGGGCCTTGCGATGCCAGATCAGCGCGGCCTCCTCGTCGGGCTGCTTGTCGTCGGCCGACAGCGCGTAGTTGTGGTGGACGATCCCGAGGTTGTAATACGCGTCGGCCGACTCGCGGCGGAGGGCAGGATTATCGCGCGCCTCTGCCAGGAACATCCGATAATAGGCTCCGGCCTTCTGTAGTAGCTCGCTCCGGATCGGGCTCCGGGCGTCGTCGAGCAACTGACGGTCGTTGGCGATCGTGACGAGATAGTCCTTGACGGTGCGCTGGGCCCGCTGGAAGAAGACCTCCTTCTGGTCGCGCTCACGGCGGACCAGGACGTAGCCGACGGAGAGCGCCACGCCGGCGGTCAGCAAAAGCACGCCGAGGGCGGCCACAAGGGTCCGGTGCCGCCGGGCCCATCGGGCGGCGCGGGCCGTCCAGGGCTCTCGGTAGGCCAAAACCGGCTCGTCGGCCGTCCATTGCTCGATCTCGGCGGCCAGGTCCTTCGGCGACCCGTATCGATCCTCGGGCCTCAGGGCCATCGCCTTAAGGCAGACCGCCTCCAGGGGCCTGGGGACCGCCGGATCAACCTGCCGAGGCGGGGGGAAGTCGCCCCGACGGACTTTCTCCAGGAGCGAGCTCAGATTATCCGCCTGGACCGCGTTGGAGCCCGTCAGCAGGACGTAGAGCGTTGCCCCGAGGCTGTAGACATCACTGGCCGGTCCGAGCCGGTCGAGATTCCCGGCGGCCTGCTCCGGACTCATGTAGGCTGGCGTCCCGATGATCGATCCGGGCAGGGTCTCGTTCGAGCTCCCCGAGGCCAGGCCCGAAAGGGGAAGTCGCGGCTCGCCCGACTCCCCGGCCGCGACAGGGCGGCCGACCGACTTTGCCAGGCCCCAGTCGAGGACGAGCGTCTCGCCGTACGGCCCGACCATCACGTTTTCGGGCTTGAGGTCGCGGTGGAGAACGCCCTGGCTATGGGCATAGGCGATCGCGTTGCAGACGTCAACGAAACGCCTCAGCAACTTCTGGAGGGCCAGGGTGCGCCGACCCGGGTCCGACCGGTGCGACGGATCGGAGTGGAATGCAGCGATCGCCTCCCTGAGGCTGTCGCCCTGAATAAACCGCATCGCATAGTAGGGGCGGCCGTCGGCGTGATGTCCCAGCCCGTAGACCGGGACGATGCCGGGATGTTCCAGGCCCCCTGTAATCTTGGCCTCCAACAGGAAGCGGGCTCGGCTGTCGTCGCTGTCGGCGTGGCGGTCCTGAATCTCCTTGAGGGCAACCTGGCGATCCAGCTCGCCGTCAACCGCAACGTAAACGATCCCAAGGCCCCCTTTTGCATGATCGCGAACCTTCCGGAACCGGCCCGAGGACGCCCAGGCGGCAAACGCCCGAACCTCTTCTGCCGCTTCCTCCGCCCCCGGTATCCGGGTCGCATATGGGTCGGCCTCGGAGGTATCGGATCCCGACGAGACCCCGGACGGATCCGGGACAGGCTCGCAGTGCGACGCCGTTGCTCCCCCTTCCGGTGGTCCGGGAAGGCGTGTCGCGTACGGGTCAACCGGGGGAGCTGGCGACATCGACCGCCCCGCGCCTCCCCGCCATTCGATCGAGCGCCGCACCAGGGCTCGCAAGGATGCGAGGTCGGCCGGCTCGATCGAACAACGTTCCGCCAGCCGCTCCTCGATTGGCCGCGGCGGCCCATCAGGCGGCCCGCCCCGAACGGCCACCCAGTCGGCGGCAGTGGCGAACCCGCATTGAATGGAGAGCGCTCGGAATAGCTCCTCGGCGGCGGGATCGGACATCGTCTTGTTGGACTCCTTCGTCTCGGCGCGATGTTCGGTAGCAGGCGGCACCCATTCCGGGCCCTGGCGACCGTGTCCACATAGACTCACACAATCGTCTCTCCCGTGGCAAGCCGGCACCTCCCATCGCGTCTCGCTCGCCGTGGGGCCAGCTCATCCATCGGCCCGTGGAGTCTCCGCCGGGCGAGCCCGAGGGATTGAGGCTGGCCAGGGAGCGATCGGAGATTCACAAACCGGGTGAGGCCCGTCGTGCATTTCTCGTCGCGATCGATTTAGAATGGTACGCGGATCGAGCCAGGCACGGAGACCGTGCCCTCTCCGCCGAAGATGTCGAGGCAGGCGATATGACTCCAACGTTCCGGCTCCGAGTGATCGACGAGCACCAGAAACAGGCCTTCGTCCACGACTATTCCGGAAGGGTCGAGCTCGGGCGGCAGGACCGGGACGATCCCGGCCCTTTCAGCCAGAAGTTCGAGGCCGGCCGATGGCGCCTGATCGTGGCCCGGCTCACCGAGGATACGGTCTCCCGCTGCCAGCTCACGCTGGAGCCGCTGGAGCAGGGACGGATTCGGCTCCGCAACCCAAGCAAGACAATCCCGATTCGCCTGGTCAACGGCGAGGAGGTCCGTCCAGGCGAGACGCGAGATCTGCTGCTCCCCGCCCACATTTACCTCTCTGGCAAGGTCATTTATGTGGACCTGCCCGAGAGCCTACCGGAGGACGCCCTCCAGGAGTTGCCCGAGGCGACCCGACCTCCAGGCGCCTTCGAGGCGCTGGCGACCCGCGCGGGGGGCCTCGGACAGGCCATCGCCGCCCACGACACCGCCGGGATGATCCGGTCGCTCCGTGTGGCGATGGAAGTCCTCCAGGCAGCCGCCTCTTCCTTCGACTTCTTCTCCAAAGCCGCGCAGGCCGCCGCCGACCTTGTCGACCTCGACTCGGCGAGCGTCTGGTTGCTTCGCGACGGCGAGTGGCTCCAGGAGGCGTATGCCACCCCGGCTCGCGTCGGCCGTTCGGCCAGGGTCCCGGTCAGCCGCCAGGTCCTGGACCAGGTCCGCCGGCGGGCCAAGACCCTCTGGGACAAGCCAACGAGCGCCGCGGCACCGGCCAGCCTTGACGCCATCTCCGCCGTGGTCGCCGCGCCCATAATGAATCGCCAGGCCGAGGTCATCGGGGCCCTGTATGGCGACCGATCTCTCGGCGACGCGTCGTCGGGTCGCGACGGAGCCATCACCGAGCTCCAGGCGATGCTGGTGGAACTGCTGGCCAGCGGGATCGCCGCCGGATTGGAGCGAGTCCGCCAGGAGCAGGCCGCCATCGCCGCCCGTGTCCAGTTCGAGCAGTTCTTCACGCCCGACCTGGCGCGCGAGCTGGAACGCCACCCCGACCTCCTCAACGGCCGGGAGAGGGAAGCCACGATCCTGTTCTGCGACATCCGCGGCTTCTCGATGATCTCCGAACGGCTCAAGGACGACCCGCCCCGGATCTGCCGCCTGGTCGGCGCCGTGATGGACCGGCTGACCGAATGCATCCGGCACCACGAAGGGGTCGTCGTCGACTACCTGGGCGACGGCCTGATGGCGATGTGGAACGCACCCGCCGACCAGGAACGCCACGCCGTGATGGCCTGCCGTGCGGTCCTGGCCATGCTGGAAGAGGTCCCCGCCCTCTCCTCGCAATGGAGCGAGGTCGTCGGTGGCCCGCTGAAGGTAGGCTTCGGCATCAACACCGGGCCGGTAATCGTCGGGAACACCGGGAGCCGGGCGAAGTTCAAGTACGGCCCGCTCGGCCACGTCGTGAACCTCGCCAGCCGTGTCGAGGGGGCCACGAAACAACTCGGGGTGCCTGCCCTTATCACCGGCGCCACGTTCGCTCAGCTCGATGGGACGATCGCCACCAGGCGCGTCTGCCAGACCCGGGTCGTCGGCATTGCCGACGCCGTGGAACTCTACGAAATCCACGGCGAGGACCCGGGCTGGAAGGCCGACCGCGACACCTACGAAACGGCCCTCTCGCTCTTCGAGGCCGGGCAGCTCCCGGCCGCCTGCCGCGTCCTCCACTCGCTTCTGGCCGGCCGGCAACAGGAGGTCTACGACGTACCAACCCTCGACCTGATCGGCCGGGCCGTCACCTACCTGAAGGCTCCCTCCGGCAAGTTCGACCCGATCTTAGAACTCCGAAGCAAGTAGCCCCCGCCCATGCAGCCTCAAATTCAAACGGCGCCGACTCTCGCATGGCACCGGCATTTGTCCGGGTTCGCTCGAATTCCTGCACTCGATCTCAGTCCCGTTTCTTCGGCCGGATACCACTAACAAATAAAAATCTTGAATCAAGAACATTCTACAAACTACAGGCTCTCTCAACCTGTTGATATTCGCGATCGATCCTTCGCCTCGGTCTGTCGTTGCGTGCCGGTCCGTGAATTCCATGGGTTCTTCAAAAGAGAATTCGATCGTCCCGCGGCGGCCTCTGGCATCCGGCACACCATTTGCTGTGAGTTGAGGGTTGATAACCTGTCTTATCAAGCCGTTTTGAGACCTCGACGCCGACCCGTGCGGCGGACGCGAAGGAGGAGCGTCCTGCGCCCGAGTCCCGACCATCAAAATATGAGGGGGGGACACCATGGGACCGTACTTCACCGATGCTGGCCCGGAAGACGGTATCCTTCTGTATCGCGATGTCGACGAGCCAATCCGCGTCCTTGACGATCCCGAGGGCCTCCCCATTGGGACAGCCCGTTGCATCGGCTGGGACACCGCCGGATCGGCTGTCTGGCGGCTCGAAGTCACCGACGGCGAGGCCGAAGGCCCCTGGGTCGTTGTCGATCGCGAATTCCTCTCGACTCAACCCGAGTGGCGCGACCTCTACCTCGCCCAGTAAATGAGATGTCCGCCCGTTTGTAGAATCGACACCGGATGGGACCAGCTCCGCGACCATCAGAAATCGGCGCACACATCTTTTTACCGAGTTCACCGTGGATCGCCTTCGGACTTGACAGAATCCGTGTCGAAGACGAAAGAAAGACCATCACGCCGGCCTTGCCGGCCAGGGTCGTCCCAGGATGGGGGTGTTCATGACGAGGGAGCGTCGGGGCCGAGCGGCCGGAATGTGGGCACTGGTGATCGTCTCGGCGATCCAGGGCCTGACTCCCGACGCGCGCTCGCTGGCCTCGCCCTGGACGCTCGACCGGCTCGATGATCTGCTGACCACCTCGGGATCAGCCGATCCCGGCGCGGCCCAGCTCCCCGGGACCGACCGACTGGGCGATCCAGATCGGAACGAGTCGCTTACGGTCTCCACCATGGCGGGCGTGCCCGAGGGCTCGTCCGCGATCGGCCGACGGCGTGAGTTGGCTCGCTCCATCCAACTTTTCCTCACGCCCGAGGGATATCGGCCGATCGGCCGAATTCCTCAGTCGCCCCAGAGCAATGTGCGCCTCGCCCCCCAGACCCGACCGCCCGCGCTTGCGGTCCTCTGCCGGCTGACCTGCTGATTCCTCCCGCGGGACTCGTCGCGGCCAGATTGCGACGGACGCCGGATCGTCCCGCCCCCCACCTCGTCGGGCGGCCCTCGCCGCCGTTCCCATCCACGATCCCGCCCGGGATCCGTCTCGACCCGGCCGTGCCGACGCGGCGCGGCCGAAGGGGTACGCCTTTCATGTCTCCCGTTCAGGACCGCGCGCCGACCCGGCTCGCCGACCACGACTCGACCCGGTCGGGCCATCGCGCAGCAACCGGCATCTATCGCCCATCCACGGCGTTTCGAGACGCGTTCCGACGATCCGCGCGGGCGGCCCGGCTCCTCTCGGCTGCGCCCTCGATCCCCGCGCCCTCGCTGTCGGGACTCGCCGGGGCCGCGATCGCCGCGGGCGTCGCTTCGGGATTTTTGGAAGTCTTGATGCTATTCTTCCAGATCCACGGACTGCACCGGGTCGGCCTCTGGACGATGCGGATCAGCCGGCATGCGTCCTGGATGATCCCGGCCGCCGAGGCCGGCGCGACGCTCGCCGCCGCCTTCACCCTGATCGCACCGGCGCTGGCGTGGTCGGCCTGGCGACGACGGCGCGGGGCCTCGGCGGGCCGATGGGTCTGGACGTGGTCGGGGATGGTCCTGGGAACGCTTCTGTTCCTCGGGCCGATGCTCGCCATCCGACGGCTGCACCCCGTCGCGGCACTGGTGCTGGCGATCGGAGCCGGCTCTCGACTCCGAGGCGCGCTCGTCCGGCCGACCCCCGGCTGGCGTCTCATCGCGATCCGGGCCGGGGTGATCGCCTCGGTTGTCCTCGCCTCGTTCTCGGCCTGGCGGTGGGATCGTGTCACCCATGCCGACGAGCGCGCCTGGGCCTCGCCCGCATCGCAGATCACCAGGCGAGCGCCCAACCTGATCTGGATCGTGATGGACACCGTCCGGGCCGATCATATGAGCCTCTACGGCTACGATCGAAAGACCACGCCGAACCTCGACCAATGGGCGCGCCGGGGGATCGTGTTCGACCGCGCCCGAGCGGCGGCGCCCTGGACTTTACCCTCGCATCTGACGATGTTCACCGGGCTCTGGCCGTACCAGCACGGCGGGCGGATCGACCGTCCGTATTCGGGCGACTCGCCGACGATCGCCGAACACCTCGCCGCCGCCGGCTACGCCACGGCCGGGCTCGCGGCCAACACGGGGATGTGCAACGCGACCTACGGCCTCGGCCGAGGCTTCGACCACTACGTCGAACTCGTCGGCAACCAGGAGATCAGCGCTCGCGCCGCCATCGCAAACGCCGCGATGGCCCGCCGGGTCGCGCGGATCGCCCGGTCCCTCGGCCTGCCGGCGCCCGAGGAGATGCCCGAGCCGCATCGACGGCTCGCCCCCACCATCATCGCCGACGCCCGCGACTGGATCGGTCGTGTCCACGATCGCAACGCAAGCGACTCCCGCCGCCCGTTCTTCCTGTTCCTGAACTTCATGGACGCCCACAGCCCGTACGTCCCCTTGCCCGCCTCGGGTCGGGCCTTCTTCGACGGCAAGCGACCGCCGCGGAAGGAGTCGGTCCCCGAGGCCGGCTGGAAGGCACTCCACGCCCGGGACGCCGCCTCACCCGCCGACCGCGCCGACCGCCAGCGTCGGCTCGACGAGGTCACCCGAGACCTGGTCAACCTCTACGACGACTGCCTCCGCGGCCTCGATGCCGAACTCGGCCGGTTCCTCGACGGCCTGAAGAACTCGGGCACGCTCGACGACACCTGGGTCGTGATCGCCGCCGATCACGGCGAGGAGTTTGGCGAGCACGGAATCTATGGCCACGGAGCGAGTCTTTACAGCCAGGTCACACACGTCCCGCTGATCCTGATCCCACCACTCAGAGCCGATCAATCCACCTCGATCCGCGGACAGAGGATCGGCGCGCCGGTCTCGCTTCGCGACCTGCCGGCGACGCTGGCCGACGTCCTGCTCCCCGGCGCATCGGGGCCGTTCCCCGGCCGGAGTTTCGCGCGGTTCTGGAGATCAAGCGACCCAGGCAATCCTGACCCGATCCTCGCCCAGATGCAGGAACAGCGCTTCGCCGGCGAGGAAGTCCAGATGGATGGCCAAATTCGGATGGATTCGATCGTGGCAGACGATCATTTGCTCATCGAGTCGGTTCAGAAACCGCCCGAGCTGTATGACCTGATCGACGACCCGAAAAACCTCCGAGACCTGGCCAACGTCCCCGAGCATCGCCCGACGCGCGATCGGCTCTTGCACGAGCTGGATTCGCTACGGGGCGAGGCCGATTCTGAGCACCAGGCAGCCGCGGTCGGTCCGTAATCTTGCCACTGAGCGCCATCGAGCGCCATACTCAGCGATCGTCGGGGAGCCGGAGGATCAGCGTGAGGCCGTCGCGGCGCGCCACCGCGACATGCCGGCCGTCGGGAGCCATCGCGATCGCCCACGACGGGACGGTCATCTCCCAGCCGTGGAGTCGGGCGCCGGTGGCGACGTCGTAAACGCAAACCGCCGGCCACGAAGCCTTCTTGCCGCTCCAATCGGCGATCTGGTCGGCCGCGACAATCCGCTTGCCGTCGGGCGTGAAAGCCATCGAAAAGCCGTACGACCGCTCGATCGGCTTCCCCGCCGAGAGCAAGCGGGGGACCGCGTCAGTGATGTCCCAGACCCGCGTCCCGCTGTTGGTGCCGGCGGCGAGAATCTTGCCATTGGGCGAGAACGCCAGCGACGAGATCGGCCAGCCGTTCCCGGCGATCGAGGCGATCGAGTGAGGTTCGGGCGGGGCCGCCGACCAGATCTGCACAGATTGATCCGACCCGGCGAAGGCCATCGTCTGGCCGTCGGGCGAGATCGCCACCACGGGCGGCCGCCAGGATCTGTCGCCGTCGAGGGCAAGGCGCTCGATCGGCTCGGCCTCGCTCGCGTCCCAGAGCCGGACCTTGTTGTCGTTCCCACCGCTGACCAGCGTTCGGCCATCGCCGGAGAGTGCCAGGGACCAGAGTCCCGCGCCGCCGATCGGCGGCCAGATGTGGAAGTGCCGGGTCTCGTGTCGGCCGATCACGATCCGCTCGCCGCCGGCGAAGAGCGATCGCCCGTCGGGCCGGAAGACGATCGGCAGTTTGTACCGGGAACCCCGATCGATCCGGATCGTCGGCGAGGGCCTTCGCGAGAGGCCCGGAGTGTCGGTCAGGTCCCAGATCCGGATGGCTTCGAGGTCGGCGACCGCCAGTCTGGTCCCGTCCGGCGAGAACGCCAGGCCGCTGATCCCGCCGGTCGGCCCTTGCGGAGGGGATTTCTCGCGCACGACCGGATTCGAGAGGTCCCAGGCTCGGATCAAATGATCGCCGCCGCCGATGTAGAGCGTCTTGCCGTTGGGCGCGAACACCAGCGCGCCGATCGGTTCGCCGGCCGCATCGGGCGGGATCGCGGCCCACTCGGTGAAGTTGCCTCCCTCGCCGTCCCAGAGATGCACGCCGCCATCAGGCTGGGCCGCAGCCAGGGTCTTCCGGTCGTTCGAGAGCGCCAGCGCCGCACCATAGGGCAGCCCTCGGAGCGATGGGCTTCGGTTCTCGATCGGAAACGCAACGATCGCCCCAAACTGCGGCTTCGGCCCGGAGAGCCTGGCCCTCCAGACGTCGCCGTGGTGATCGAGCCCCAGTATCGAGCCGTCCGCGGCGAACCCAACGGAGACCACCGGCGTCACGCGGGTGGTCTTCTTGCCGTTCACCTCGACGACCGTGATATCGGGCGGCTTCAGAGCGGCCTTCTCGCGCGGCGACTTCCCGTCGATCTCGAAGAGGCGAACGGTCCCGTCGTCGAGCCCGGCCATCGCGAGGGTCTTGCTGTCGGGCGCGAACGCCAGCGACCGGGCCTGCTGCGGGATCCCTCCGAGCACCCGGCGCGAGGTGGGTGGGCTGGTCGTCATATCGAACAGCTCAAAGCCACCGGCGTCGCCCGCGACCGCGAGCGTCTTGCCGTCGGGAGAGATCGTCGCCGCGTCGATCCGGTTGAAGAAGCGGAGGTCCTTCCGGCGGGTCGGCAGCAGGATCGGGCCCTTCGGCGGCGAGACGTTCAGGTCCCAGAGGAAGAAGTCGCCGTACTCGCCGCCCGAGACCAGCCATTGGCCATCCGGCGCGATCACAAGGCATCGGCCGAACCCGCGATGTCCGGCCAGGGCGCCGGTCTTCAGCAACGTCGAGGCGTCCCAGAGACGGACCATGTGGTCATCGCTGGCGATCGAGGCGAGAGTCTTGCCGTCAGGCGAGATCGCGAGGCCGCGGACCTCGCCGGCATTCCGTCCGCGGACCTCGCCCAGCACGGCGACCGTGGGCGGCGGGAGGTCGGCCAGCCGCTTCTCGGGCGGGATGTCGTCCCGCTTCAAAAGATCGAGCGCAGGACGAGGCGGAGGCTCATCCTTCTGAACCATGGGCACGACCCTCCGCGCCTCGGCCCCCGATCGGATCGCCAGGCCGGCTGTTGCGAAGCTCGTTCCGAGGGCCATCGCCAGACCCACGGCAAGCCGGAGCCGCGCCACGATCATCGCCGCGGCCATCGCCGCCGCCGAGGCCGCCACCGCCGAAGCCTGTCCGGCGGCCACCATCGAGGCAATCCGTGCCGTCGCATCGACCATCACCGTCGGCACCGCCGCCTGGACGCCGCTCGACCCGATCATCGAGGCGATCGCGCCGGAGGCCGGCGCCAGGCCCCGGCGGATCAGCCGGGATCGGAGCCGGTCGCGTCCCCGCCCCTGCCGGCTCTTGACCGTCCCGACCGGCCACCCCAGCCGACGCGCCGCCTCAGAGTGCGTCAGGCCCTCCAGGTCGCAGAGCACGACCGCCTTGCGATAGCCCTCCGGCAGCCGTTCGATCTCCTCGTGCAGCGCGGCCCGCAGCTCGTCCACTTCGAGAGGTGTGGGCAAAATCACTGGAGAATCGACCACGGCACCCCGGCGCTCTCGCGAACGCCGAGACGCTGACGACGCCCGCGCGCCGGCCGCGATCCGAACGGCGACCGCATGCAGCCAGGGCCCGATCGAGTCGCGCACCCAGAGCGATCGTGCCTTGTGGACCAGAACCAGAAACGTCGCCTGGAAAGCGTCGTGCGCCTCGTGCTCGTCGCCAATCGTCGCCCGGCAGACTTGCAGGACCATCGGCCCATGCCGCTCCACCAGCGCCGCGAACGCCAGTTCGGAAGCCTCGCCCGACTGCCCCGCGAACCGCTCGATTAGTTCGCGATCCGAGAGGCCGGCCGCGACGCCCGACTCGAACAGGACGCGCAGATGCCGGCCGGCGCCGGCCTTGCGCTCGATCGCCATGGGAAGACCCTCCGCTCGGCCTCGGGGATGAACGATCATAATGCGCCCGGGCGACCGGTTGGTTCCCGATTTCCAAACTTCTCTCGGAAATCACGAAACCGTGAAAGGACGAAGATGCGAAACGGAAAGGGTCTCAAGCAACCACCCTCATGGCGAGACCTTGACGCCACGATGTCCGGAAAGTGGCGCCTTGGCTTCGCGAGGCGACAAATCCAGGATGGCCCAGGTGATCGCAACGGTCGCTTCCAGCGGTTACATTACGGGGCAGACCATCCACGGCAACGAAGGGTGGTCCTTCACCTGACGACCCGCCGACTCGAGGACCCCACCTGCCATGAACCAACTGACCCGCCGATCCGCCATCCGGACGATGGCCGCCGGAATCGCCGCTCCGCTGGCATTCCGCGCTCACGCCGCCGCCCCGAGCGAAACCGTCTATCACGCCAGCTTCGGCGCCTCGGGCATGGCCGGCGCTGATATCGGCTCGATCACCGCGAGCAAGTACGTCAAGCTCGTCGCCGTGGCCGATGTCGACCTCCGCAACACCGCCGCGATCAAGAAGCGATTCCCCGGCGTTCGGGTCTACCAGGACTGGCGTGAGCTGCTCGACAGGGAGAAGCACCTGGATTCGGTGAACGTCTCAACGCCCGATCACATGCACGCCCCGATCACCATGAGCGCACTCCATCGGGGGCTGAGCGTCTATACCCAGAAGCCGATGACCCAGACGATCCGAGAGGCTCGCCTCGTCGCCGAGGCGGCACGCGGCAAGAAGGTCGTCACCCAGATGGGGACTCAACTCCACTCATCGGCCATTCATCGGACGATCGCCGCGACCATCCGCGCGGGGGCGATCGGCAAGGTGAAGGAGGTGCATAGCTGGAGCGGGAAACACTGGGGCGACACCAAACCCCGGCCCGATCGAAAAGACCCAGTTCCCGCCGGGTTCGACTGGAACCTCTGGCTGGGTGTCGCCGCCGATCGGCCCTTCATCTCCGGATATTATCATCCGGGCGAGTGGCGCAAGCGGCTCGATTTCGGGACCGGGACCTTCGGCGACATGGGATGCCATATCCTCGATCCCGTTTTCATGTCGCTGGCGCTCACCTCGCCAACAACCGTCCGGTCCAACGGCGGCGCGCCCAACGCCCACAACTGGGGCCTCGACTCGCAGGTCGATTACGTCTTCCCCGCCACCGAGTTCACCGACGGGCCCATCACCCTCCACTGGTACGACGGCGACCGCCGCCCTCCCGCCGAGGTCAAGGCCCTACTCGGCGAGAAGAAAGACTTCCAGGATCAGGGCTCGATCTACATCGGGTCAAAGGGCGTGCTCTACGCTCCCTACTTCCAGTCGCCCGTGCTCCTCCCCGCCGGGAAGTTCGAACCCGACGCCATCAAGAAGCAGGACGGCGACAACCACTACATCCAGTTCGTCGAGGCCGTCCGCGGCAACGGCAAGACATCGGCACCGTTCGACTACGCGGGGCCGCTCACCGAGTCGGTCCTTCTCGGCTGCCTCGCCACCCGGTTCCCGAAGACGACCCTCGAATGGGACGCCAAAAAACTCGCCATCGCCAATGTCGAGGAGGCCAACCACTTCGTCGGCCGAACCTATCGGAAGGGGTGGAAGGTCGAGGGACTCTGATCCTCGGTCCTCAACCACCGAAATGACGCCGGGCGCGGCAACGGTCGCCGCGCCCGGCCATTCTCTCTCGATCCAAACTCAGGCCAGCACCAGCTCCTTCTCGTGCGGAGCATGAACGCCGTTGCCGTTGGTCGCCGGGGCCAGCAGCAGTTCGGCGGCAATCGCGTGCTCGCCGTGCTGGCTCTGGTCGAGACCTTGCAGCTCCTGCTCCTCCGTCACCCGGAGCGGAATGATCACGTCGGTGATCTTGAAAAGGATCAAGGCGCCGAAGAAGCTGAACGCCGAGACAATCGCCAGGGCGGCGAGGTGCGCCAGGAACGTCTCGGTCTTGCCGCTGGTCAGGCCCACGTCCTTGGCGAAGATCCCGGTCATCAGCATACCGATCATCCCGCCGACGCCGTGGCAGGGGAAGACGTCGAGCGTGTCATCCAGCGTCGACTTGCTCTTCCAGTGGGCCGCCATGTTGCAGACGACGCTCGCCACCACCCCGATGAAGATGCTCTCGCGGATCGAGACGTAACCGGCCGCCGGCGTGATCGCGACCAGGCCGACCACCGCGCCGATGCAGGCCCCCAGCGCCGAGGGCTTGCGGCCCCGCGCCCAGTCGAAAAACATCCAGCCGAGCATCGCCGCGGCCGAGGCCGTGTTCGTCGTTGCGAAGGCCATCGTCGCCGTTCCGTTGGCCGCGAGCGCCGAGCCGGCGTTGAACCCAAACCAGCCGAACCAAAGCATCCCCGTCCCCAGGATCACGAACGGGATGTTCGCCGGAGAGGTCGTCTCGTTCGAGATGTGCGACTTCCGCCGCCCAAGAATCAACGCCCCGGCCAGCGCCGCCCAGCCGGCCGACATGTGAACGACCGTCCCACCAGCGAAGTCGAGCACGCCCCACTTCCGGAGGAATCCATCCGGGTGCCACGTCCAGTGGGCCAGCGGTGCGTAGATGAAGAGGCTGAACAGGACGATGAAGAGCAGATACGACGAGAATCGTACTCGCTCGGCAAACGACCCGGTGATGAGCGCCGGCGTGATGATCGCGAACTTGAGCTGGAACATCGCGAAGATCACCAGCGGAACCGTGGCGCAGAGCGCCTTGTTCGACGCCTCGCCGACGCCGTCGAACATCAGGAACGTCCGGGGATCGCCCATCACGCCGCCGATGCTGTCACCGAACGCCAGGCTAAAGCCCACCGCCAGCCAGACCAGGCTCATCACCCCCAGCGCCACGACGCTTTGAAGCATCGTCGAAACCACGTTCTTGAGGCTCACCATCCCTCCGTAGAAGAACGAGAGCCCCGGGGTCATTAGCAGCACCAGCGCCGAGGCCGTCAGCATCCAGGCGACATCGCCCGAATTGATCGGGTCCCCGGCCGGTGAATTCCCGCCCCCAAATTTCATGGGGACCACCGAGATCGCCGCCAGGACTACCAGCAAAATGAAGGGAACCGGTGTTGCACGCTTCATGAGCAGCCTCGACCTTTTCCTAGGCACATTCCCGACCCAGACGTCGCCCCGGGAACCACTCCCTACGGTCATCGGCCGGGGAAACAACAAGCGTAAGGTCTTGTTATTTCCCCGGTTACATCGCCGACATCTGGTCTGAGCAGGAACGGGAGAGTCAGAATGGGGGAGTGCTTAAGGCGAAAGGTGTGCCAGAGACTCGAACGAGGCTGTGTGAGGCGTCGGTTAGAAGAGGAAGATGACGTCGAGGCCCAGGGTAAACTGGCTGCCTCGGGTGCCGTTGCTGTAGGGGTCGCCGTGGGGGACCCAGTCGTATCGGGCCTCGGGTCGGACCCAGATGTAGTCCTTGGGTTTGTAGATCAGGCCGAGGGTGATTTCGTTGTAGGTGTTCGCGCTTCCGGTTCGGGCTCCCTGGGGGTCCCAGAAGACCTCACTCCGCCAGACGCCGGTGACCTTCGAGGCGGCGGGGTCCCGGCCGAATTTGTAGAGGAACCAGTTGCCGTAGCTGAACCAGGTCGCGGTCTCGGTGGCGCCGTTCTTGCCGCCGGAGGGGAGGCCGGGAACGTTGAGCTCCCATCCCTGGTCGGTTTCCATGACCTGGGTGAGTCGATCCGACCAGGTATGGGTGATCACCGTGGTGAAAAGCGTCCGGTCATTGGAGGCATAGCCTGGGTCACGTCGTCCGTTAAGGCTGGGAATGTTGATGTAGCCGGTCGGGTAGATCGACTCGTTGGGTGCGAGGAAGTGGGGATACTGATTCGGGCCCCAGACGCAGGTGAACGCGACCTGGGTTTTGCTATCGCGTGAGGTCCAGGCGAAGCCGCCGATGTAGCCCATGATGTAGCTTTCGCTGAGCCAGCGGTCCCAGCCGTTGATCGCTCCGTTGTAGAGGTTGAGCCTGGGGGTCAGGTGCAACGTGGTCACCACGCCGACATGACGGAACGGCTGACCGTAGTTGAACATGTAGGGGACCGAGAGCAGTGGCCTGGCGATCGCCGGGACCTGTTCATAACCGGCGAGGGTATACCAGAGGCCGCCCTTGATATCGAGTCCGCCGGGGGTCAAAATCGGCAGGTGAACCTCGCCGTAGAGCTGCGAGAGGTCATAGCCGGCGAACTGTCCGGGCGGGAAGGCCCCGTTGAACAGGCCGTGCATGTAGTTAAACTGCCAGTCGTTGCCGAACATGTTGTCGATACGGAAGCCGAAGTTGACCGAATCGTTCTGCTCCAGCGGGTTCTCGATGACGAGATAGTACTGGTTTCCCATCCACTGGTTGGCCTTGAAGTTCGGATTGACGCCGAAGTTGAACCCGTTGCCGTAGCCGTTGGCGTTCCCGGTGTAGCTGTTCTGGATCCAGCCGTAGACGCGGACCGGGGTATCGGTCCACTTGAGGGCGCGCATCAGGAGGCTGGTGGTGGTCGGCTGGGCGGCGGCGGCCTCGATTTCGGCCTCGGCCTCGGTGGGCTCGCCGCCGCCGAGTCCGCGCTCGGCGGCCGGTAGAGCGAGGTCGGGGATCGGGACCGATTCCTCGGGCGCCGTCACATCATTGGGCTGGCCGGCGTTGCCGGGTGTCGGCGTCGGGGCCGAGGGGATCTGGACGCGAGCCAACCCCGCATCCACGGTAAACGAGCGCGGTGAGGTAAACGAGCGCGGGGGCGGGATCACCGGCCGCATCTCGACGGGATCGATAACGGCCGGATCGATCGGACGTGGTGGCGGGATCACCGGCCGGGCCTCCGTCGGCTCGTCGCCTCGGGCGGAGTCCACACACAACGCTCCAGCCAGAAGCAAGGGAATCCACCCGATCCCCGATCGCCCGCCGGATGTCTCTCCCCGGAAATACCTGGTAACCATCGTTTTGCGTCCTCATCGACTAACAACGCGCCCGAGGCCCCGGGAGGGAGAGGTTGCCCGACGCTTGCACGCCGACACCCCAAGGCCGCTGGTCATCCTGAATCACCGAAAATCGCCGGCGGCACGCCCCGTGGCCCGGCAGTTCCCAATCTATCGACTCCAATTGTCAAGATCCTTCGGACAATGTTTTTCAGAATTTTCCACACAACCCATCCCCCGGCCACCGCCTGCTCCTTCCACCATGAGGGCCGCACGGGCATCTTGCCCGAGGATCGTGCATTGTGCATACGAAATCGACACGGTGGCGCGATTTCCGGACCAGGTCGAAGGGAGGAAGGAAATACGTAAAATATTTTTGGCAAATGACTTACAACAATAATTTTTGGGAGCGGAGGGTTCTGGCGCGGGGCTTGCCATAGGGATTAAGAGCCATGGGTCTGGGTTCGATGACGCCCGGAACGAGGGGAACGACGGTGAATCGCGAAACAGAGCTCAGAGAGTTGCAGCAACGGCTGGAAGAACTGGAGCGGTCGCACCATCGGCTGGAGGTTCGACATCGGGCCTGGCGGCGGTGGGGGATCGGGTTCTCGGGCTGTGCCGCGGCGATCGTCCTGTGCGGAGCGGCGGCGAATCGGCTGGCGACGATCGAGGCGCGGGAGTTCCTGCTCCGCGACGACACCGGCGCGACCCGGGCTGCGCTGACGATCCGGGCGGATGGGACGCCGGGCCTTGGGCTCTACGATCGTAGCGGCCAGGTTCGGGTTTCGCTGGATCTTGACGGCGATGGGCGGGGCGGGGTGAACCTGCACGATGAAGCGGGGGCGCTACTCGCCTCGGTCGCGGTCCGGCCTGATGGGACGCCCGGCGTCGGGCTCTTTGGCCCTCGCGGTCAGGTCCGCGCTTCTCTGGATGTCGGCCACGACGGCAGTTCGGGCGTGAACGTCTACGACGAGGCGGGAACCCTCCGCGCCGCGGTCGCGGTCCGGCCGGACGCGACGCCGGCTGTCGGCCTCTTCGACGCACGTGGGAAGATTCAGCGATCGGTCGAAATGCCTGCCAAATAACAAGAGAAACCACGAAAAACACGGAGGACAGGAAAAAGAGAAGTGGATCCCTCTGGGAGAGGGGGATCTGTCGATCGCTTTTTCGTGGCCTCCGTGTTTTTTCGTGGTTTCTTGGGAGACTCAGGAGGCGCCAGGGAGCCAGGGCTTGGCGAGTGGGACCGGGCGGCCGGTGCCGTATTCGTAATAAGGATGCGGTCGATCGTCGGAATAGGGGCTGGGGCCGAGGACGTGGGCCAGCGGCATGATCGGTGGCCGGGCTCTCATCCGACGATAGCTCGTCCAGACAACGGCCCCCCCGCGACTGCTGTAATCGCGCCAGGCCGAGGATGGGGCATAGGTGGCCCAGCCAGGCGAGGCCATGGCCGCTCGCTCTCGCGCGGCAGCCAGTTGATCCGGCGGGACGGCGGGCCGGGCCCAGACCATCCCCGGTCGATAGCCCGACCAGGGAGCGCGGGCTTCCGTGGAAGCCAGTCGAGCCGGTTCAGCGACGGCCGGGACGGCTGGGCGGGCCCAGACCATTCCGGGTCGGTAGCCCGACCAGGCGGATGATCCTGGGGTGGATTGCGCCGACGCGGTCGTCGGGACGACGACGGTCAGGAGGGCCGTGAGGGCCACGGCCGGGGAGAAGGGCACGAGGCGAACGGTTGGGCTCATATCTCACCTCCTGATCCCGGCACGGGCGATTCGCCATCGAGCCGGGATCGCACTCGGTCGACGGACCTGGTCGACAAGGGCCGGGGGCCGCCGAATCTGGGGTGGTCCGCTTCGAGACGAGGTCACCTGTCGATCATAACGCGCGACGTCGGCGCGTGTCGCGGCCTTGTTTCTGATCTATCGTCATTTTCACCCGGGTCGGGTCAACGGCGGCCGGCTCCAGCCGTCCTCGACCGTTGCCGGTCTCCCTTCACGCGACCCCCATGGGTTCGCCCGAGAGAGTCCGTCCCCGTTTCGCGGTCGGTCCGAGAAGAAATCGGCCCTGGGACCGCAGCCGACCTGAGGGCGCGGAGGCTCGATCGCAGGGATAGAATAAAAGGCGAGTCGTCGACCGCGGGATCCGGACCGTATCGGGCCGGCGCCG
This sequence comes from Planctomycetales bacterium, assembly GCA_027449865.1. GTDB lineage: Bacteria > Planctomycetota > Planctomycetia > Isosphaerales > Isosphaeraceae > JAKAUH01. The sequence continues at coordinate 20,618 of DAIDKV010000201.1, read as the reverse complement.
GACGAAGATCACCACCGGGCAACGAGCCAGACCATAATGAGCAACACCGCGATCGAAACGGAAGCCGGGGGCGTCGGAGGTCAGGGCGAAATCGGCCTCCTGCGCGGGGATTGGCGGGAACGTCTGGCCTACATCGACGCGACCATGCGCGAAATAAGCCGGCAAGACGACCCGCAGGCCATGGTCCGGGCGTACGGGACGCGGATTCGCCGGCTGATGCCGGCGGGACGATGGGTCTCGGTGAGCCGGCGCGGTCTGGAGCCGCCGCGGTACAAGATCACCCGGTCGAGCACCTGGACCGAGGAGATCAACCCCTGGCTCCAGCCCGATCGGCTGCCGATCTACGAGTACGGACTGCTCGGTCGGCTGCTCGACGAGGGACGTCCGCAACTGATCGATGACCTCGCACCGATGCTCGACGAGGACGACCCAGCGTTCGAATACCTCGAAGGCTTCCGCTCGCTGATGGCGATCCCGCACTACGACCGTGGAACGGCGACGAACATGGTCTTCCTGATGGAACAGGAGCCGTCGGCGTTCGACCCGGAGTTGTTTCCGGAGCGGTACTGGCTCAGCGGGCTCTTCGGCCGGCTCACGCAGAACCTCGTTTTGAGCGACGAACTGAAGCGCGCCTACGAGATCGTCGAGCGGGAATTGAAGGTGGTGGCTGATATCCAGCGCTCGCTTTTGCCGCAATCGCTGCCGACGATCCCTCGGCTGGAGCTGGGGGCTTACTACCAGACCTCGCGATGGGCGGGCGGCGATTATTACGACTTCTTCCCGCTCCCGGACGGCCGATGGGGCATCCTGATCGCGGACGTGAGCGGTCACGGAACTCCCGCCGCGGTCATGATGGCGATCACGCACAGTCTGGCGCACGGAGTACCGGGACATCCCGAGCCGCCGGGTCTTCTGCTGGGGCACGTCAACCGCGAGCTTTGCCGTCGCTATTCGGCGGGTAACGAGGGGTTCGTAACGGCCTTTTACGCGATCTTCGACCCGATGGCGCGAACGCTTTGCTACGCGGTCGCCGGTCACAACCCGCCGAGGCTGGTGCGCTGCGGCGACGACTCGGTCTCGGCGCTCGACGAGGTGGGCGGCCCACCGCTGGGCCTTTTTGAGGCGACCGAGTACGACGAGACGACCCTCTCGCTCCGCCCCGACGACGCGCTGGCGTTCTACACCGACGGCATTACCGAGGCCATGGACCCGAGCGGCGAGCAGTTCGGAACCCGACGGCTCGACGACGTCCTCGGCCGATGCGACCTCGACGCCCCGGGGATCGTCGCGGCCGTCGTCGCCGCCATCGACGCCTTCACCGGCGGCCATCCCCCGGGCGACGACCGGACGTTGCTGGCGGCAATCGTCGGATGATAGGATCGGTCCGAGCGAATCGATCCGAAGCCAACGACCCGGTGGAGTCCTCATGAGCATGCGACCCGAGACGATCAAGCTGGCGCCGTCGATCCTGGCGGCGGACGTCTCCCGGCTGGCCGAGGAGGTCTCGGCGGCGGTGGCCGCCGGGGCCAATCGGATCCATGTCGACGTGATGGACGGCCACTTCGTCCCCAACCTGACCTTCGGCCCGGTGATCGTCCGGAAGCTCCGGCCGGTCTGCCCCGTCCCGCTGGAGGTCCACCTGATGATCGAGGAGCCCGACCGCTACCTCGAAGCATTCGCCGAGGCCGGCGCCGATTCGCTGATCGTTCACCAGGAGGGAGGCATCCACCTGAACCGGACGGTCCAGGCGATCCACGCGCTGGGGAAAAAGGCCGGGGTGGCGATCAACCCGGCAACCCCCGTGTCGACGATCGAGGAGATCCTCCCCGAAATCGAGCTGCTGCTGGTGATGACCGTGAATCCCGGCTTCGGCGGACAGAAATTCCTCGCCGGAACGCTGCCGAAACTCCGACGCGCCCGGCGGATGATCGACCAGGTTCGCCCCGATTGCGAACTGGAAGTCGACGGCGGAATCGAGCCGGAGACCATCCGGCAGGTGGTCGAGGCCGGCGCCACGGTGATTGTCGCCGGCTCGTCGGTCTACGGCGCCCCTGGCGGCGCGGCCGAGGGAATGGCTCGCCTCCGCGGGGCGCTTTCGTCGTGAGACTCCCGGAGGAATCCGGAACATCATCAAGACCACGAACGGAATCCGGAAGCTGGAATCGAGATCTGGAAGATCTGGCGCCGCTTCCCTCAAAAACGGTCAGGGCGCCAGCAGGACGATGGTGCGTTTGGCGCTGAGTTTCTTGTAGACCGGATCGTTGAGGATGGCGCGGCCGGTCGCGGTCGGCTTGTGGAAGACGATTTCGCGACCGCCGAGGTCATAGAGTTTCCCGCGCTTCGGCGTGGCCTTGAGTCGAGCCAGGGTTTCCTCGACGGTCTCGGAGCCGCCGTCCTTGTCGGTGGTCTTCGTGTCGAGCGTGACGCCCGACGGCAGACAGGCGGCGACGGTCTCGGAGGACTCGAGGGTCGCCTTGCTGTATTCGACGGTCTCCGGCGGCGGGCCTCCTTGCCCGCAGCCGAGAAACGTCAGACCGGTGGCCAGGGTCAGAGACCCGGCGATCGTGGACCGGGTGGACCCCTTGCGATTTCTGACGGCCATGACGCTCATCCTCAGTACGAATCGCTGGAGATGACCTCGCCACCGGCGATCGTCCCGAGCGCCCGCCAGGTCGGCTGGCTGACCGTGCTCTTGAGGAAGTGGACGCTGCCGTCGGCGAACAGGGCGTTCACGCCGCCAGGATGGTAACTCCGCGCGGTCACCGCGGCGTAGGTCGGGCCGCCGTCGTTTTCGTCGATCGTGATGACGTCGTAACCTGTCTGGGCGTAGCTGCCGAAGGCCGCCGGAACCGGGGTGACCTGAAGCGGATAATTCGGCGGCAGGACCGTGGTGAATCCTCCATCGGGCACCTTGCCGTCCGGCCACCGGGTGTGGCCTGTTACGCCCGTCGTGCAGCCGCCCCCGGAAATGAGCTGCTGGATGAGCGCGAGCGACTGCGGCAACGTGGGAGTCATGAACGGGCTGAAGCCCGAGGGCGTCTGGCCGCTCCCCGCCGGCAGGCAGTGCCGGAACGTCGGAGTCTGAACCTTCACCTCCGAGGCCAGCAGCGTGTTGCTCAGACCATCCGTGAACTGCGCGATCCGTCGGCTCGCGTTGGGCGCGAAGGCACCAAGAGTCAGCGCTGTGTTGTAACCGCCCCAGACGTACCAGTCGCCGTTGTTCCAGCCGTAGCTCGACACCGCGAAAACACCGTCGACCGTGGTCACGGGGTTATTGTTCACCTCGCTCGGGCAGAGCAGCGAGGCAATCTGCGTATAGCTAATCGTGCGGTTTTGAGGCGCGGTGTATCCCCACAGAAAGTTGGTCGAATTGTAGAGGGCATTCCCTTCGAGGTACGGCATGATCCGCGGGGTCGGCCCCAGGCTGGTCGTGTAGATCCAGTTCGGATTATTGGGCTGATTCGCGAATCCGATCGCCATCATTTTCGGCGGGAAGGCATCGTTGGCGCTCTGGTAATTGTGCATGCCCAGGCCAAGCTGCTTCAGATTGTTGGTGCACTGAATTCGTCGGGCCGCCTCACGAGCCGCCTGCACGGCGGGAAGCAGCAGAGCGATCAGCACAGCGATGATCGCGATCACCACAAGCAATTCAATCAGGGTAAATCCGCGTCGGCGCATGGAGAAACTCCGAAGAAAAGTCAAAAACATTTACCACATCTGAAAACGTGAGCACTCTCGATCAATTCGATCAAGGCGCGCACGACCGAGATCCCCTCGCCTCGCGAGGGCGGCCATGCCACCTACCTCGATCGAATCAATTTGCCATCATCGGCAAAGGCGACGGCCTCTCTCGGAACTTGCGAGGGATCGCGAGTCCGATCGGACCGGCCTCGTGCCGCCAGGCACGCCGGAAAAGGACAGCGGCGACCGATGCGCGAAACCGCATCGTCCGCCGATTTGGTGGATGGGCCGCCGCGGCGGAACCATCCCCACCTTCAGCAGCGAAGGTGATTCCCTTGGTGGAAGACCGTTAAACGAGGGATCGAGGTGTTCGACCACGGCGAAAGACGGCCCACGAGCCGAGAGGGGCGACCAACGCCTGGAATGGCCTCCGATCCGTTCGACGAGGCGTCGAGGGGCGCGGCTCGCACGACCACCATGGTCCGGCCCGGCGCGACGGACCAGGAGCAGACCCGAAGGATCAGGTGCCCCCGGGCTGTCGCGTGATGGTCGTACTGGTGGGGGAGCGCCAGCGGGGCCAGGGCGACCCGACCGATGATGAGATACAGTGCTATTCGGGAGGCCAAAGCGCGCATCGCTGCCTCAAGGAAAGAGATCCGCTTCGATCGGATCCATCTGTCGAACGCCACGAACCTGATGGCAAGAGAAACCATAGAGGTTGTGCGATCGATTGTAAAGTAAATGCTTGATGAATTTGGCGAGTAGAGGCAAGGAAAGGCGAAGAGGCGTGGATGTGGGTGCGATTCGGAGCGGGTTTGGGGAGGATCGGAGAAAGAGCGGCCGGTCGACGTCGACCGGCTCGCCCGGTTGGGTCACGATCCGGGGGTTGACTCCTGGGCCTTCGGGAAGCCGGCCCCGATCAGGTTGGAGTAGCCTTGCTTGAGCGGTCGGGCGTCGTAGCCGAGATTGTGAAGCACCCCGGCACCGGTCAGCGCCCGCCCCCCGAAGGCGCAGTGGCAGTAAACGACCGATCCTTTGGGTAGAGTTTTCACGAGTTCCTTCCGGTCGGCCTCGCTGATCCCATTTTCCTCCCATTTGGCAAGTTTGCTCAACGGAATGAGGACAGCGCCGTCGATATGCCCGCGATCCCATTCCTTTCGTTCGCGAACATCGACCAGGATCGCCTTCCTGTCCTTGACGCTCGACTTGATCTGGTCGAGCGGCTCCCGGGTGTAAACCGGGTCGTCGGCCCGAACCCCCCCGGCCAGAAACATCGGCAGGGCGGTCATCGCCAGGGAGATCCGTCTCAGGAGCTTCTTCATGGTGTCTTCCTCCTTTGCTTGAAGGTCTCGATCGTCCCTCAGCTCGCTTTCGGGACGATTCCTCGGTCTGTTCACCGCGGAGACTCTCCGCCGACCGAGGCCTCTCTTCCCGATTCACTTTCGATCGGGATATTCCAGAATGATCAACTGATGCCTCTCCGCGTCGTAGCCGTATTCCTGGTAGTGCGGCAGCCGGGGCAGGGCAATGTTGTTCGCCTTGATAATCTCGGTCATGAACTCATTATAATCTCTGGGATATCGTTCGTTGGTGGCGTGGTAGAGGTCCATCGCCTGCTTGATCGAGAGGATGGAAGTCTGGCCGATGATCGAAACGTAGGCGTTGCCCTGGAGGGTGATCGGATCCTTCGCGGTGATTCGGGGCTGCACCTGCTGGGCCTGGCCAGACTGGATCGCGGGCCCCGCGTTCTTGATCTCCTGGGTGCGCTTCCCCACAATGAAGACCGGTTCGTCGGCCTTTTTCGCGGGTGCCAGGGCGGCCTTCGTCGTCTTCGGAGCGAAGGCGTCGTGGCGCTCCTCCTCGCATCCAGCGGCAATCAAGGCGGCGATCGAGCCGATCCAGACGGCCGGCGTCGACAGACGACGGGGCCAGGTCGGTGACGTCGGCATGAGTCCCTCCGTTCGATTCGGGTCGGGGCGGGTCGAATTACTGAGACGAAGGTCCGTCGTCCCACTTCCATCGGCGGACATCGGGGATGGCGTCGTACCGGGTGAGGTCGAAGTGGAGCGGGGTGACGGTGATGTAGCCCTCGCTCAGGCTGGTCACGTCGGTCTCGGCGCCTTCGAAGTGGTAAGGTGGGTTGTAGGTCATCCAGTAGTAGGTTCGGCCGCGGGGGTCCTGCCGGCGTTCGAAGCCCTCGCCGTACCGGCCGAGGCCCATCGGAACGACCCGGATCCCTCGCGGCTCGCCGCGCGAGTGAGCGGGTAAATTGACATTGAAGAGCGACCCGTTCGCCGGTTTGTTCGCCAGGATCTTTTCAATCACGCGGCTGGCGTGGCGGGCGGCGTGGGGGAAGTCGAAGTGCTCGGAGAGTTCGAGCGAAACGGCGATGCTGGTGATCTTGAAGAAGGCGCCCTCAATCGCCGCGGCGACCGTCCCCGAGTACAGCACGTTGATCCCGGCGTTCGACCCCGAGTTGATCCCGGAGACAATCAGGTCGGGCGGCCGGGACATCAGCTCGCAGATCCCCAGCTTGACACTATCGGCCGGGCTTCCTTCAACCTTCCAGCCGAGCCTCGTCCCGTCAACGTCCTCGACCTGCGTGACGACCAGCGGCTCAAGGAGCGTGATGGAGTGCCCGACCCCGCTCTGCTCCATCGCCGGGGCCACCACCGTCACATCCCCCAGCCGGAGCAACTCCTTGCGGAGAGCTCGCAGACCAGGAGCAAAGACGCCGTCATCATTCGTCAGGAGAATGTGCATTTTGTAATGACTAATGAGTAATTGGTCACTGGTGAAAAGGGCCGGACCTGGGCCGGCGTCTCGGGGTCGTCCTGATGCCGATCGTAACGGGGCCAGCCAACCCGAGTCAATCGGCCGGACTCAGGCCCGGATCGGTCGCGGTCGCGGTTCCTCTCGCCTGGCTCGGCCCGATCCAGGACCATCGACGGGCAACGGTATCCGGGGAAGGACCGGTCAAGACGATCCGGGTGCCAATTCCCGGCACGCCAATCGCATCGGGATTGACGCCAGCCTTGATGCGATCGATCGCCCTCTCGTAGCGGGCCTGGTGGGCCATCCGCGATTCCGGGTCGAACCGGACAGCCCCGGCGTGCAGGTAGAACCAGGCCGCGTATTCGCCCACGTGCAGCCACTTCGGAACGTCCATCCCAAAGTGCCGGGCACATTCCGAGGGGGTGACCTCGGGCACCTGAGCCTCCGCCTGGCCCCGCCACCCAAAAATGCGCCGGGCGCGCAACGCGCGGAGGATCTCGTCGGCAAGGCTCGCGTAGCCAATCAATGAGGGATGCATCGCGTCGGTGAAGTAATTGTCGCCGGCGGCTGGCCGACCGCTTCGAAGGCGGAGGACGGCGGGCCCGTCGATGAGGATCGCGTTCGGGTGGCGGGCGGCGGTCTCTCGATAGGCCGCCTGAAACGTGCTGATGCAGCGCACGGGGAGGCCGTCGAGGTCGCGTGCGGCGACGTAATGGCGGGTGGCCTCGTCGGGGCGGTGGGACTGTTCGAGGAGTCGGGCCAGGCGATAATGGGTTTCGGCGAAACGGGGCTGTTCGTCGAGCAGCCGGCGATAGGAGGCCTCGGCGGCGGATGGGTCGGAGCGCTCGAGGTCTCTCGCCTCGGCGAACCTGCTGGTGAACGCCTCGCGTTCGGAGAGCGGTGTGGAAGGCGGCAGGAACGACCGGCTCGGTTCGAAATCGGCGTCGTTCCCCGGCGGGATCACCAGGACAACCCGGGCGCCGAGCCGCTCGAAGTACGAGGTGATGGCCTCGATCCGAGCCCGGAACTCGGCGAGCCAGTCGCTCAGCTCGCGCGCGTTGTAGGTCGGGACGTCGACCAATCGGCGCTCGGGTGTCCGCACCGGCGCGAGCGAGGGGAGGCGGCGGTCGATCGTCGCGTCGATCAATCGGCAGACCGACGAGAGCTTGCCAAGCGTATCGATCGAGGTCGGGGGCCTCGGCGGCTGGCTGGCGTCCAGGTAATACGGCGGAGTACCGTTCCAGATGTGCCGCATCGAGATTTCGTTGTGGCCTGCGTAGAGGATCGCCAGGTCGGGCCGGCGGTCGAGCGTTTCGAGGCCCTTTTGAATCTGTTCGAGCCGAACCCCGGGGATGGCCAGGTTGTGAAGCACGAACCGACGCGAAGGGATCGCCTCGCCGAGCTTCCAGGTGAGGATCGAGCCGACCGAAAACCACTGGTCGTACGGGTCGCCGCACGCGCTCGACTCGCCCAGGATGACGACATCGACCGTTCGCCCGGCGTCGTCAACCGCGTCGGGGAAATCGGAACGGAACGCGGACGTACCATCGTCCGGCGACTTCGAGTCGCGGTTGGGCGGGTCGTCGAAGTGCTCGGGGAGCCACGGTGCCGGCGAGGCGGCCAGCATCGCCGCGAGCCGGACGGCGGCGACGGCCTCGGCCGCGGCCATCGCAAGGACGGTCGCGACCATCACGGCCATCGCCCTCGCCGCCACCGAACGGGCCCTCAGCCACCCTCGCCGATGGGCCGCCAAACCGAGAAGTCCCGCCGCGAGAATCCCCGATGGAAGACCGAAGATCAGGCTGACGTAGAGAAAATGGGCCGCCCGGAGCGCGTCGATGATGACGTCGCGAGGGGCCCAGAACGGTGCATAAATCGAGAACCACGAAGGCCCAAGAATCAGGCCGACAACCATCCCTGTACCAAGCAGCGCCAGGCCCACCAGCCGGCCAAACCGGCGGGACCACCCAGCAGGTAATCGGATCATGTCGAGGTCCCGACCCGGCGATCCCCCCGAACCGTTCTTCGACCTGGAGAACGGCGTTCGAGGTCTCCTTCAATTTACCGAGGGCCGGCACCGCCTGACATCCCCATCGATCACCCGGCGCGGAAAAGACGGCCCTGAACCTCGCGGGGAGCAAGCCCGCGAGGTCGGGCCGAGACGATCTCGTTCGATTCGGTGCAATCTCAAAGGTGAGGCATGCCCATCTTGCCCTTGGCCTTCTCGGACCGGCCCGGCGGCGGCGGCGCCGTCTGGACCGCGGGCTGCTCGCCGGTCGCCGGGGCCGGAACCTCGTTGCAGCCGATCAGGGTCGAGCTCATCATCCCGGCCAGAACCAGGCCAAGGATCCGGTGCCAACGCTTCTGATTTGTCTTTTTCATTCCAGATGCCTCAATATTTGGTTTTCCGTTTTCCGGTACGCTGAGTTGGCGAGACGGCACGGGCCGTCGATCCACGGAAAACGGAAAACCAGGGAGATTAGTAGCTGTCCGAGCTAACGACCTCGTTGAGATTTCGCGTACCGAGCGCCCGATAGGTGATCGGGTTGATGGAGTTCTTGATGAAGTGGACGGAGCCGTCGGCGAAGGCAAAATTCACGCCGCCCGGGTGGAGTCCGTGGAAGCCCCACTGACCGAGCTTGTAGCAAGGACCGCCCGGCGGGGTCCCGTAGTTGATCCAGTCGGGCGGCACGACGGTATTGGCGAAGCAGGCGTTGAAGTACTGGCCGGTGGTGTCGGCGGGGGTGTTTGGGTTGGGGATCACGAAGGCCCCACCCGTGATCCGAACGCCACCGCTGAAGAAGCCGCTGTCGCCCCAGGCGCCCACGATGTTCGAGAAGTAGAACCCCGAGCTGGCTGGCTCATTGAGGAACCGGCACATCTCGCCGTAGAAGAGCGTGTTGCTCGTTCCGTCGGTCACGCCGGCGACCGTGACGACGCTCTCGGGCATGAACATGCCGTCTCCGCCACCGTAGTTGCAGTTCTGGTAGTACGGCTGGTTCGGGTCCGGGAAGGCGCTGACCGCCCAGTTGAAGTAAATATTTTCCTGCCGGCCGCGATTCTCTCCATAGGAGCCCTGATTCTTGGGCGTGTAGAAGGACAACGGGTTCAGGGAATTAAAGGGCAGGTCAGAGGGGCAAACGTAGGCCTTGATCAGTTGCAGCCCCGCCGTCGCGTTGGGGGAGTAGGCTGCGTAGGTCGGGTAATTGTCCCCCTTCACGCTGAAGTTGTAAGAGCCAAAGCTGGCCCCCTGCTCCATGAAAGGGAGGATGTAAGTAAATGCCGAATAACCGTAGTAATCCGAGCAGGCATTCGGCTGGCTCCGATCGGCGAAGGCCCGGTTCCCCATTGGGAACGAGCCCTGGGCCGATTCGTAGTTGAAGGTCGCCAGCGCAATCTGCTTGAGATTGTTGGTGCACTGAGCGCGTCGGGCAGCCTCGCGAGCCGCCTGCACGGCCGGCAAGAGGAGTGCAATCAAAACGGCGATGATCGCGATGACAACCAGCAGTTCGATCAGGGTAAATCCGCGGCGGTCGCCGCGCGGCGTAACGGACATGAATGCCTCCTTCGAAAAAGAGAAAACTCAATGACGAAATCGGGAGAGGCGTACGAACGGATGTCCCGGGCGATCGAGCGCGCACGGATGCGACCCGACCGCAGAGACATGATCTCGTGTAGATCTGTTCGTAAATTCAGATGACGGAGGGAAATTCGCCCAGGTAGCGAGCGAGTCACTGCCACGGGGGCCGTGACTTAGACCTCGTGTCCATCCTCAGATGTTGAACAACAAAAGGTCTGCACCACGAGATGGTCCACCGGCAGACACGCACCTCGGGCGAAGACCAGAAGACTCGCGTCGGCCGTTCGACCCGACCTGGTGGTGAGCTCGGGCCTGGGTTACATTTTACCTGTGCCTGGATTCGCTACGTCAGAATCGCTCGCCCGTGACGTGAGGCTCCACAATTCTGGATCAACGGACCTGCACTCCTCCTGGAATCTCAACAACGATTGCGGGGAGGCGGTTCCGACGAGGTCAGCTCCCCCACTAGCCGCGCCGGGCCGTCCAGACTCCATCTTAAAGAATTAAGATATCGCCAGGACAAGAACATAGCAGGACGAACCGGCGCCCAGGGAGAGAGATATGCGCCGACCTTGAACTGTAAAGAGTGTATGATGAGCTCACGGCGGCGTCAACCCCCTGGCAGCAATTGGGCCGCGATCCCGCCGGTCGAGTGACGGCCGGATCGCGTGGTGATCTCGGTGGGAGAGAACCGAGGGGGTGGGCGTGTCGGACCGAGGGGTTCTGACCGGGTGATGCCAGAAAATCGGGATCGTCCGACGAGGCGAAAAAAACTAGAGATCCTTCCGGGTGCTTGGGATTCGCGGTCCGGGCTGGAGGCGCTCCTTGGGTTTTCGTTGCACCCGGGCACTGGCGGCCTTTCCGCTGGTAGCGGGCGGCGGCGCACTGGCTTTTGGGGCTTCCGTACTGGCGACGGCCGGGGGTGGCGGGGGCGAACCGCAGCCAGCGGCGAGGGCCGCGACGACCACCGGGGCGAGGAGTCGTTTGGCGAGTGGCATGGTCAGGGTCTCGGGTGGGAAAAGACGAAGGCCCGCTCCGGCGCGGCGGGGAGCGGGCGTCTCGTGTGATGGTGTGTGGCCCGACCTTGAAGACGGGCAGGCGTCCCTCGGATCATCAATACTGGTCCGACGAGATGACCTCGTTGCCGGCCCGGGTCGCCAGGGCACGGTAGGTGATCAGGTTGATGGTGCTCTTGATGAAGTGAACCGAGCCATCGGCGAAGGCGAAATTCACACCGCCCGGGTGGAGGCTCCGGAACGAAATCTGCCCCCATTTGGTGCAGGCGAAGAGCGGTGAGTTCGGGTTCGACGAAAGGTTGGCGAGGTCGGGCGGGAAGCTGGCCGGCGAATTGAAGACGCAATTGTTGATCATGTTCCCGGTGAGGTCGGGCGGTGAGTTGGGCAGCGCGATGCTGGGGACAACGCCTGTGATCCTATAGTCGTTCGTCCAGTAGGTACTACCGCCGGTCCAGGGAGGGCCGCTCCAGAAGCCGGCCACATAATTGAAGTAGAAATTCGAGCCGCCCGGCTCGTTGATGAATCGCGAGTTCTCGCCGAAGAGCAGGGTGTTGCTCAGGCCGTCGGTGACGCTCGCCTCCCTCTGGGCATAATAGGGGCCGAACATCCCGTCGCCAGGCCCCAGGTTGCAACTGTTGGCATACTGGCCCTTCGGGTCGGGAACGGTCGCCACGGTCGCCCAGTTGTAGAGAAGCTGCTCCTGGAGCCCTTCCGAGGCGGCATAAGAGGCCTGGGCCACGGGGAAATCCCCCGAAGGATCGGGCACGTTCGGCGTGTCGGACGGGCAAACATAGCTGTTCAGCTTTGTGAATGAGCCCGTGTTGTTGGCGTAACTATTGTAAACGCGTATGATGTTCCAGGCATTGTAGGCCGCTCCGCCTTCCATGTAGGGAAGCATGTAAACAAAGGCGGTGTGACCAATTGGGTTGCTCCTGTAGCAGGCCGGCAGGCCGAGGTAGGTGTTCGGCAGGGCGGGGCCCATCCAGCCGATGGGGAACGCGCCGTTGGCCGAGTTGTAATTGTGGGCGGCCAGGCCCATTTGCTTGAGATTGTTGGTGCACTGGGCGCGTCGAGCGGCCTCGCGAGCCGCCTGCACGGCCGGCAGCAACAGCGCGATCAGCACGGCGATGATCGCGATCACCACCAGCAACTCGATCAGCGTAAACCCGCGGCTCAGGCCGCTCCGCCTTGCGATCATGGCACGTACTCCTTCCGTAAGTGAGACCCTAAGAAATTCCTATCCAATCGAGAGATTCCTCCCTCGACCGTGTTGGGAGATCGATCGAACGACAGCGAAGCCACTCGGACAAATCTCTCCGAATTTCCATCTCAGGCTCTTCGCGAAACGAAACAGATGATGGCTCCGGCACTCAAAGCCTGTACGAAAAGGTTGTCGAGCCTCCGCAGGAAAAACCTGACCGACTTCCGCCTTCTCGTCTCACCTCGCAGGGTCCGATCGGCTCCAGATCACGTCGGCCGATCGGTCAGACTCACCATCGCGTCTCGACCTCGGTTCTCGTGGTTCTCGAAATATGGAGACAGGCTTGACCTTCAAGCCTAGCTCGTCCTCACCACGCTTTTGAAAGAAGGACGTGAACAGGCCCACCTTGTGACCCAACACTCCATCTCCCACACCGGGGTCGGCGAGGAAAATGAAAAATTTCGAACTCGACCGCTTTATCGGCTTCCTGGTCGGTCCAAATGAAAAGGAGTCTGTTCATCCATCCTTGGAGTGTAGGCTTGACGATCCCGAGCGTCAACTCCCCCGGTAAAGAGGGAATGACACGATGGGCGGTCTCGGATGTCAGGCGTCCGGAATTTAGGGGTATTGCGTGAAATAGGGAAGCGAGCGAACAAAATGGGCACGCGGATTGCCCGGTGACACGAAGAGGTCGGCGGGTGATCGGGTCTGGGGATCCGGTCCTCGGCCTGATCGATCCCACGGGAAGCGAGGTCCCACGATGCTCGATCGCCCGAGACTCTCGATCGCGATGACCTGGGTGGTATCGGCCGCGATGCTGGCGCCTTGCGCGGGGGCGCAGGCTGGCCCAGCGCAGGCCCCAGCCCCAGCCGCGGCGCCGATGGAACGGCCGCCGATCTTGACGGGTCCGGGAGTCATCACGGTTCCGGCGGGTGGAGCGGTGACGACCTGGTTCACGGTGGCCGACGACCGGACGCCACCGGCCGCGCTGGAGTTCACGATCTCGGTTCCGGACCGTGCCCTCTTGCCGGAGGGGAGTGTTCGGTTGGAGGGAGAAGGCTCGCGCCGGGCGCTGACGATCGCCCCGCCACCGGGTCGCGCCGGCAGCGTCTCACTTTCGATGACGGTTGTCGATTCCGACGGCCTTTCCACGAGAGGGTCGGTGGTGGTGACGGTGGTCGAGGCGGTGGAATCGCGACCGATCCCGATCCCGCCGGCGCCCCCGATCATCCAGCCGACCGGGACGGGAGCCGGGACCACGACCACGACGTCGGCGATGGCCTGGCCGTGTGGGCCGTTCGCATCGGTCTCATCCCGCGGCGGACGCGGCGCGATGGCTTCAGAGCAGTCGACGGGGTGGTCGTCACCGGCTTCCGCCTCGTGGTCTGGGTCGGCGGGGCCGGTGGTCTCTCGGTACGATCTGGTCCGGGGGCGGACGGCGTCCGACGGGCCGGCGCTTTTCGACGCGGCCTATCAACATTACTGGGCGGGTAGCTACGCGCAGGCGGAGGAGGCCGCGGCGGCCGCGGCGTATCTCTGGGACGATCCGAGGGCCTGGGAATATCTGGCGATGTCGGCGGCGGCGCGAGGTGACGAGGCGACGGCCGCTCCGGCGGCGCGCTACGCTGCGGCGAAGGTTCTGGCGGAGCCGACCTTTGAGAACGACCTGGCGCGCTCGCTGACGCGATTACAGGGCCCCGAGCGTCGACGGATCGAGTCGTTCCAGACGGGGATCGTCGACCGAACCGCGGCGTTGGAGGTACTGGCGGCGCGCCCGGATGTGCTCCACGGGATGGTCCCATCGCCGGCCCCCGCGCCGGCCCGCCAGGGATAAGGCCGACCCCAAGCTCGGCGACGATCCGAGGTCACTCCACGTCGGATCATCGCCAGCCGATCGGCCCGCGTCGCTTCTGGTAGTTCCGCGGACACCATTGTTCCCCTCGGTGGGCGAAGCCTACCTCGATGCGATGGTCTGGGAGCCCCACCCCTTCTCGGCGACAAGTTGCTGGACATCGCTCTCCAGACGACGGAACGCCGAAAGCTTTCGAAGTGGTGAAAAATCCTCGATGAGCTGGGCGATTCGCCGGATATGGCTCTTTGGATCGAAGGATTTTCGTCTTCGACCGGACAGCTCGCTGGCAGTTGTCAATAAATCGTGTAGCAAACGCTTGGGGTCCGGTACATCTTCGAGGCGAGACAGCGATGGAAGACTGAGTTCGACATTTCCGTTCGGATTACCTGAGGCTCGTCGGATGGCCATGATATCGATGAGTAGCCAGGCTTCCGTCATCCGAACGGGTACAATGCCGATGCAAGGAACCTCCATCCCGGATTTCACGGTAGCCATGACCGCATTCTGTATCTCCTGATAACGTGAATCGGGGGGATCGTTCTCCGCGTCTCGGTGTATGAAGAGGGTGTCACAGGGGTAGGCTGTCAGGGCATATCGGATTTTACTGGTGAGTCCTTTTGGGACTTCGCGGAATTTCAGAAGGTCCGCATGGGAAATATTGATTGCGAAGTCGCTGCAATGCAGACGGAGGAGGCATTCCAGTATAGGAATGAGCATTGCGCTATCTGACGGACCGTCCGTGACGAGGGTAAAATGAAGTTGCTTCATGTCTCCTGATCACCGAAATGCAAAAGTCCTTGCAGGTCACTTCGGTCGGCGACACGGCGTCGCTGTCGTGTCTTCGCGGGCGACTGGCGACCGTTCCGAGTGGGCCGTTCCTCGGCCACTGGATCCGAGTCGATCGCTGGACGAGGTCCACTCAAATAGACGAGGATGTCTCCCTTACGGAGTTCTTCGGTTGGCTCGTCTCCCTGCGTTCGCCACGTCTCGTCGAGGGCAGCGAAGTGAACGCTCTGGAACCGCTGGCCGTCCCGCCCAGTCTCGCGAAGTTGTGCAAAGAGGAGATCTTGATCGTCGACCTCGCGGACAACCGAGGGCGAATGCGTATTAATAATGACCTGCCTCAGGGGGTTGTCGGAGCCGATGGGCTCATCCACATCCGTGGCGATTTCCTTGAGAAGAGTGAGCATCGCGGGGATGCGTTCCGGATGGATCCCGTTTTCGGGCTCCTCCAGGCAGAGAACGCCCTGCACGATGGGATCGAGCTCGATAACCGCAAGGGCGAGGAATCGGAGAGTTCCGTCGGATAATGCCCTGGCCGGATGCCTGGTACCATCCTTACCACTTGCGAAGAGCGTCCTGAGCTCGCGCTGAACATCTTCCTCGACCCCTACTTCACGCACGTCATCGATCAGATCCGCGAGTCGATTGGCAACACGAGCGTAGAGAGCGGATGGATCGGGCCCAGGAATTCGCCTCGCCGGACCGCCCCAGGGATCTGCGCCGCCATTGGCGAGATGGAAGAGGGTCGCGGCGAGATGCGAACCATCACTGCCGAGCCGGGGAGGGGTCGTGAAATCGTCGGGTTCTCTCAGTGCGGCGGGTTCGAGCTGCAAGCGACGCCAGGACCGCATTTCCTGCCGCGCCAGTACGGCCGTGCGGGTTTCTGCGGCGTTCACCGAGGACAAAACGGTGCGCGGAAGCGACGATGCGAGAAACGGGGCGGGGCGACCGCCCCCACTCCCTCCTCGATCCTGGTGCAATTGAATCGATGTCGAGGAACCGTCCACTCTTGTCGAGATGAATGGCACGGTCCGTCGGCCTTTCAAGGCAGATTGGAGCCATTCCTTCGACGGCCGAAACTGCAAGTGCCGAGAAGCATCCGTGATATTTATGTGAGCCAGTTCTTCCTTGCAGAGTTCCAGGCCGCCCGAGGAGACGTTGCCCTGGGTTTTTCGCAGAATCAATTCCAGGGAGTATTGCAGGAAGGTACTGGTCGCTTCCGCCTTCTGGCCGAGATCATCGGCTCCGACCCTCGGGATGATCATTTCCGCCGTGAAAGTCATCCTTTCGTCATAGCGATCGCCGACACGGTGAAAGAGGTTAGCCGCATCTGCCGTGCGCCCCCCTCGGATCGATTTTGCAGCCTCCATCAGGGGCAACTCTGCCAGTGCGCTCAGGAAGCCTATCGCGTCGAAAAGGTTTGATTTCCCGACTCCGTTCGCGCCAGCGATGCAGGTAAACGGGCCGAATCGAACGTCGACATCGACCAGGTTCTTGAAGCCCGACACCTTAAGTCTTGTTAGCATTGTAATTCCGATGGATGCAACCACATTTCAAGGCTCGTATATTATCTCTATAGGTACGCCTCTGGCCAGTCGCGAGACCTGGAGTCTACCTTGTACCAGGTTCTCCCATTATAGTCCCTGGAGGGCGGTTTCCACACAACGGCCGCTCACGGCTGCCTCGGGTTTTTGAGCGAGGCGAGGAACTCGATCAGGTCGCGCAGCTCAGCTTTTGTCAGCTTCGGCGCCAGGTCGGTCGGCATTGCCGAGGGCCCGCGCTTGCGGTCCTCGATCTGATCCTTGGCGATGTCCAGCCGCTTCCCCTCGGCGGTCATGATGTGGACCGACTTCGCATCCTCGCCGCGAAGAACGCCCGTGAGTACCTGGCCGTCGGCCGTCGCCACCACGACCGATTCAAACCCCTCCGCGATCTGCTTGTTGGGGTTCACGATCGATTCGAGGATGTAGGCGCGATCATGACGGGCGCCGAGGCCGGTGAGATCGGGGCCAACCTCGCCGCCGGGGATCTCTCCGCGCCAGGTTCGGGCTCGGTGACACCGGTTGCACTCGACGGCCGTCTTGCCGACGAAGATCTCGCGACCGCGTCGGGCGTTCCCGCCGGCCAAGGCTTCTCGGTAGGCGGCCACTGGGTCGTCCTTTGGCTTCGATTCCTCGTACGCGCGAAGCCGGTCGCGGACCTCGGTCTCGGGCCGGCGAGCGGCGGCCTCGATCACGTCGAGCTGAAGCTCCGGCGCGATGGAGCCGGCGGAGAGCCGGTCGAGCAGGTTCAAAGTCGCCGTTCGCGCCGCGTCGCCGCGAAGCGAGCCCAGGGCGGCGATCGCGCCCTGGCGGTCGGACGTCGACCCGCGCTCGATTCGTTCGGTGATCATCGGGATGGCGGCGGCCGGGTCGACCTCGGCCAGGACCCGGAGCGCCTCGGCCCGGGTGCGTTCGCCGGGCATCGCCGCGGCCTTTCGAGCGGCGTCGGCTCGTCTCGGATCCTTCAGATCCTCAAGAGCCTTGAGCGCGGCGGCGCGGGTGGTGTCGTTGCGATTGGCCTCGCCGACGAGCTTCGCCAGGCTCTCGCCAGCCTCCTTCGCGCCCAGGCTCGCGGCGGCCTGAATCGCGGCCGTTCGGACGTCGTCAGGAGCCTCGGCGAGAATCGCGGCGAGCCTCGGCCGGAGCGCCTCGGCGGCGGGTTCGGCCGGCCGCTTCGCGATCGGTCGCCAGAGGCCCAGCACCGCGTCACGGCCAGGAGGGCTCGCCCAGTGCGCCAGCATCTCCAGCGCCAGGCGACGGGCCGACGCCGGCACGTCGGGACGTCCGGCGACCTCGGCCAGCGCCTTTGCATCGCGGGGTTCACCTTGCCTCTGGTGGGCGTCGAGCACCCGTCGGATCAGAGGCAAGGGGCTTGAGCCCGAGATCGGCAGGTCGGCCAGCGCGGGGAGCGCAGCGTCGATCGGAGCGTCGTGGATCGCGCGGGCCGCCTCCAGCACAATCCTCGGATCGGCGTCCTTGAGGAACCCGGCGATTCGCGGGTCGCCGAGCCGCCGCATCGCGAGCAGCACGCCCATCCGCGCTGAGGGCGAGGCCGAGCCGGCCAGGCCACGAAGCGTCGAGGCGTCCTTCGATGCCGATCCGACCAGCCCCATCACCCCGGCGTGGCGGAGGGTCGGATCGTGGTCGGCGTTCTCCACCAGCATCGCGAGCAGCGGCGCGACCGCATCGGCCCGCCCCAGCTTTCCGATCGCGATCGCCGCCATCGACCGGACCCGAGGACTCTCGTCCTTCAGCCGGCCGATCAGGCTGTCGAACGCCCGTGGGTCGTGCAGGTCGCCCAGCACCCTGGCGGCCTGCGCCCGGACCTCCATTTCCGGGTCGTCGAGCATCGGGACAAGCAGCAGGCCAGCCTCAAACTGTCGCCCCTCCTGCCGGACCCGTCCGACCTGTCCAAGCCCCCAGATCGCGTGCAGCCGGGCGAGTACGGGGCCGGACGAGGCCGCCGTCTTCGTGAGGGCCGACAGGGCCGTCTTGCCGTCGTCGGATGTGTTCTCCACGCCTGAATCCTGGGTATGCGCGAGCTTTTTTCGGACGTGGACCGAGGCCCGATCCACCAGCTCGAACTGCGACGCCTGCCGGACGCGCATGTCGGCGTGAGCCAGCAGCTCCGCCAGCTCGACGACCGGTCGACGCTCCATTCCCTCGGCGAGGATCGTGCGCACCTCGCGGACCTTCGCGTCGTTCGCCTTCGAGGGGTCGAACGCTCGATAAATTCGCCCCTTGTTCGGCTTCTCCCAGCCCTCGACCCAGTCACTGAAATAAAGAGCGCCATCGGGGCCGAAGTCGGCGTCGGTGGCGAGCGTGCGCCAGAGGAATTGCTTCGAATCCACCAGCTCGAACGACGCCCCCTTCGGCTTGACCGCGAAGCTCCGGATGCCGCTTTGACCGCTCCCGCCGCGGAAATCGACGAGGAAGAAGTGGCGGCGGTACGCGTCGGGGAGCATCGTCACGCCGGGCTCGTAGGTCAGACCCGAGGGGCCGTCGGAGACGTTCGCGATCGGCGGAACGAGGTACGCCGCCTGGCCGTCGAACGCCGGATACCAGAGCTTTTCCTCGTTCCAGGGCCCCCGGCTGATCGGTCCGGCAATGAACTGGTAGCCGATCCGCCAGCCGCTGTCGCCCCCCTCGATCAGGTAGACCCACCGCGCCCGGTCGCCGCTATCGCTGTTGTTGTCGCCGGTGAAGAGGTTGCCGAACTCATCGAAGGCCAGTTCTTGCGGGTTGCGCAGGCCGGTCGCGAAGATTTCCAGCTCGGTCCCGTCTGGAAGACAACGCAGGACCGAGCCGCTCTCAATGTTGACCACCCGTCGATGGTCGAGCGTGGTGACGTTCAACCCCCGGTCGCCGATGCTGAAGTAAAGCCGACCATCCGGTCCGAATTTCAGGCCGTGAAGGTCGTGGCCGAGGAACCCGACGTGCACGCCATAGCCCTGATGGAGCAGCATCTTCTCGTCGGCGCGGCCGTCGCCGTTGTGATCGCGAAGCTTCCAGAGCCAGGGAATACAGGAGTACCAGACCTCGCCCTTGCGCGCCAGAATCCCCGCGCCGATGCCGGCGGCGGGGTCGTTGAAGCCGTCGGCAAAGGTGGTCGCGGCGTCGGCCCGGCCGTCGCCGTCGCGGTCGACGACCCGACGCACCCGCTCGTGCTCGACCGAGTACCCGGCGAACGCCGCGCCAAGGTACTTCTGATACATCGCCACGCGATCGGCGACCGTCCGACTCGCGAGATCGTCGTCGAGCCAGTTCATGTGACTGCGCGTATCCGTGACGCCGGCGCCGTGGCGGAAGGTCTCGGCGACGTAAACGACTCCCTTTTCATCCAGGCCGAACGCGACCGGGTTGGCGAGCATCGGCTCGGCGGCGAACAGCTCGACCTTCACGCCCTCGGTGAGCCGGAACGACCGGGCGGCGCGGGCGGCCTCGTCGGAGGCCGGCGCGACCTTCGGGTTATAGGGCTTCGAGTCGCCATCGGGCGTGGCCGGATGCTGCGGCGCGGCGGCGACCAGGATGATCGCGAAGATCGCGAGGGCCAGGGCGGAGAGCAGTCGTTCGATTCTCATGCGAGGTTCCGTATAGGCGGTCGGCGGTTTCGATCCGCTCGGGAAGAGGTCCAGTCGATCATCGACCTTCAAGGATACGATCCGATCGCGCCGGGTGGAAAGACTTCGGCCAGACCTTTTCCCAGGCATGGACGTTGGACTTTCGCCCGACGTTCCCCGTCACGAATTTCGGGACCACGAAGCGCCTGTGATACCGGGATAGCCGGCTCCCGAGCGACCGCCTTGACGGATTCTCGGACACCTATCATCATCCCCGCGCGGGGGACGTGGAGGCTCATTCACGAGCCCGATGATCCTGTCCGGTTTGTGATGGCTGGGGTCGCCGATCTATTGTCGGAGGGAGCACCGGGTCGTGACCTGGTCTCCGGCCGGAGCCAGCTCGAACGATCGGCCGATCGCGAAGGACCGGGCCAATCGCCCATGTAGGAGCCAGCTCCCGCTGGCGACCCGGACGTAGCCAAAGGTCTCGCGAAGATCGCCGGCTGGAGCCGGCTCCTACAAGGGTCATCGTCCCGGACGAAGCCAAAGGTCACGCGAAGATCGCCGGTTAGAGCCGGCTCCGACAAGGGAACCGATCGGACAACATCAGCGGACACGTGAATCAGACA
>DAIDKV010000200.1 GCA_027449865.1 Planctomycetales bacterium | reverse complement strand
ATCCGTTCAGGGCCGGGCATCCGCCCGGGTCTCGACACGGCCCGCGGCCTTCGGCGCCTCGATCAGCGCGACGGCCTCGCGATGCTCCAGCCGGCGATCTTCGCACCACGATCGCCTGCGGCCAGGTCGATCCCTTGTAGGAGCCGGCTCCAGCCGGCGATCCGCGCACCACGACAGCCTTCGCCCGACACCTTCCGTTGTAGGAGCCGGCTCCAGCCGGCGATCTTCTCACCACGATCGCCTGCGGCCGGATCGCCGGCTGGAGCCGGCTCCTACACGGGCCGATCCTCTCGTCGAACGTCCCTGATCCCTGACAGGACCCTGCCTCCAGCCGGCGATCCACCCAACACCGATAGCCTGCGGCCGGTCGCCGGCTGGAGCCGGCTCCTACAGGAATTCCATCTGGAAGGCCTGACAGCCTCTCGCCTTCTCATATCCCCCTGCACTGCCGAATCCGTTCAGGGCCGGGCATCCGCCCGGGTCTCGACACGGCCCGCGGCCTTCGGCGCCTCGATCAGCGCGACGGCCTCGCGATGCAGGAGATCCGCGAACAACCACTCGTGCCACTGTTCCTCGAAGGGGAAGTGCTCGTCGAGGAGCCGTCCCGTCTCGGCCAGGGCCTGGCGGGCGGCGGCGGTGTCCCCATTGCGGAACGAGGCCATCGCCTCGATGGCCAGCGACGTTGGGATCAGGGCCCCTCTCGGGAAGGCGTCGGTCCGTCGCGCGCAGAGCTGCCGACACTCCCGGCACGCCTTCAACGCCTCGTCATAGCGCCCCGACCGGAGCGCGTGCAGCCCTCGGGTGCAGTGGAAGTATTCGGCCCACGGCCGGTACGGATCGCCCGCGGCCAGCGCCTCGCTCGCCCGGGCAAGCTCGCCAGGGGTCACTCCCGAATCGGGATCAAGCATGCAGACCTTGACCAGATGCTCATTTTCGATGTTACCCCTCCGAGCGTCGTACAGGCGGAGCAAGGTCTGGCAGACCTGCTGGTATCGGTCCGTTTCCTTCGTCTGGACCAGCAGGATCGCCAGTTTGTACAGGGGCTCGGGATTCGGGTCCAGCCGACAACCCTCGGTGAAGTCGATCACGGCCCTGGCGCACAGGGCGCGCTCACCATACCAGTGGGCACGCTGGAAATAGCCGGCCGCACCTTTCGGGTCCAGGCGGATGGCCTCGTTCAGCGCCGCCGGGGGCTCGCCGGCGAGGGCGATCAGCAACTCCTCCGCCGCGGGTCGGCCGATCCCGACGGCCCGCACGACCCGACGCACTATCTCGCGGGCTTCCTCGCGGGCCGGGGGCGCCGCCTTCGCCAGGACCCCGGCGGCCTTGCGGATGGCCGGCTCCGCTCCGTCCCGATCGTTCAGATACCAGCGGGCCAGGGCCAGGCCCAACCAGTCGGCGGCCGGCACCTGGGTTTCGGCCGCGGTCGACTTCTCCAGGATGCCGGCCGCCTCGCGGAGCGTCCGCTCAGCTTCCTCCGCGTGGCCCCGGCCGCGGAGGTCGCCCGCGAAGCAGATGGAGAGGATCGCCTGCCTCGGGCCGTCAAGCAAGGGCTTCGCCCGATCCATCATCCGGCCAATCTCGTCGAGCTTCTCCTCTGCGATCCAGAGCCCGTAGAGCGGTTCCACGGTCGCCGCCAGCGAAGTTTGATACTCCGGGTTTTCCGGCTCCTCGGCGAGGATCGCCGCCTGCTCGGCGAAGATCTCTTCCAGCTCGGCTGCGGCCTCCTTCTTCTGCCCGATCTTCAGTCGGATAAAAGCGAGCGCCGCCCGGGTCGCGGCCCGATCGGCGCGGGCCCTGCGCTCGCTCCGCGCGGCCTGCTCGCGGACCAGCGAACCGGGGACGGCCGGGGGTGCCGACGGAGTGGGAATCAGACCCCCGGCCTCGCGAACGAGAATCTCGACCTGCGCCCAGTTGTACCAGTCACCGGCAAGGTGCTCGTCGTCGGGATGTTGCCGGTGGAACTCGAGCGCCTCGTAGGCGTGGCCCAGGGCCAGGCGGGCACCTGCCGTATCGTCGGTGCGCTGGGCTGCCAGGGCCCGAATCGCCTCGGCCATCGCACGGGTGATCGGGTCGTCCGGACTGCGGACGACCCGCGACTCCAGCCGCAGCAAACTCCTTGGGAAGATTCCCCGACGGTAGTCGATCAGGGCCGCAGTCACCTGGAGCCAGAAATCCTGAGGACCCGGCTTGTCCGCCTCGGTGAGCACCTCCGCGGCGAGCGGATGCTCGTGAAACCCGGCCGCGGCCAGCAGGGCGGCCCGAACAATGTGGATTCCTCGGGAGACCTGACCTGGCCCGGCGAACCGATCGAGCGCCGTCCGGCAGACCGAGCGGTACTCCTCAACCTCGCCGTCGAGGAGCAACAACTTGGCCAGCAGACCCGGGGCCCACCAGTCGTCAGGGAACCGGGCGATGTGGCGCCGGAGGGCGACGCGGGCCTCGGGCCATCGGCCAATCCTGGCCAGATGCTCCGCCCGCCGGGCCGAGACGGCCGAATCCTTCGGCCGCAGCCGCGACACCCGCTCGAACAGCTCCGCCGAGCCGGCGACCAGCTCATCGGCCTCACCCCGCCCCTCATGCCACGGATAGGCGGGGAACGGTTCCTTGCGCGGCGGGAGCAGTTCCAGGGCCTTCGCGAGATCGGCCGCGGCCTCGTCCCAACGGCCCAGGTCGGCCCGTGCCCGCCCGCGCTCGGTCCACACCTGGGGCGAATCCGGAGCCAGCTCGGCGGCCCGTTCGAACGCCCGCGTCGACTCGTCCCCCCGCCCTTGCTCGCCCAGACGCCGACCGAGGTCGATCCAGGACCGAGGCTGATTGGGCGACCGCTCCGCCAGGCGAGCGAAGGCGTCCGCATCCCCGGATCCCTCCTCAAGGAATCGGCACTCGAACCAGCCGGGGACCTTGTCGTCCCACGCCTCGACCATCACGGTATGGCGTCCGGCCTTCAGCGCGACCGGGATCGGCGCCGCCGCCGAGGGATCGAGCTTCCAGGCGGCAAACCCGGCGAAGGCCAGCCGGCCGTCGACCCAGACCCGGGCGTCGTGGCTCGCCCGGAGCGAAAGCACGGTCGTCCGTTCGGCCGAGGTATGGACGAGCGCCAGGGCGCGGAACGAGCCGCCGCCCGAGCCGCCGCCCAGCTCGACCCGACCCGTCCCCGCCGCCGGGACGTGAGTCCGCCACCGCGGTGTCACCCGCGCACCGACCGGGCTCGGCGGCCGGGATGGGTCGGCGTCGGCCTCCGGAGGCGAGGGACGTTCCGGCCGGATCGAATAGGGACCGGCGACCCACCAGCCTGCCTCCAAAAAGACGTTGAGGCCACCCCGAGACAGTCCAGAGGCCCGGGCCATCGCGCCATCGGCCCGCTGGCGTTCGCCCAGTTCGGCCAACCTCCGACCGACCCAGATCGAGGCCAGCGCGTCGGACGAGGACGCCCGATCCGCCCGGTCGAGGTCGGCTTTCATCCGGTCGCGGAGCCCGAGCCGACCGAAGGCCCGCGCCCGCGCCAGTAGAACCTCAACGTCGTCGGGACGGAGAACGCCGGCGGCGCCCAGCTCGGCCACCGCCTCCTCAGACCGGCCCAGCCCAGAGAGGACCAGGGCGTGGGCGATCCGCTCGGACGGCGAATCGGGCCTCGGCCGGCCCTCGATCACCTGGTGGACCTCGCGGAGCAGGACCTTCCGCTGGATGGCCTCACGCCACGCGGCGTTCGGCCTCGGGTCGGTATCGTCGAGGGCCGCGAGCGCCTCGCGATCGGCGGCGGTCTCGGCCTCGCGGAGGCATCGGATCGCCTCGTCGCGATGTCCGAGCTGGTGATGGGCCAGCGCCAGCACGACCCATCGGGAATCCGCCGGTTCGCTGGCGACCAGTTCGATCCCCTTCGCGGCCTCGCCGAGGCGAACCCGCGCCAGCGCCCGATGCCAGCCCGTCCACATCGAGTCGCCGGCCCGTACCCGATCAGCCACGCGCGTCAGGGCCTCGCGGACGCGCGGCGAGGGGTCGGGATCGAGGACGAGGATGCCTTCGAGTCCCGCCGCTCCTTCGGCCCCGCCCGGCGCGGCCCGCGCGGCCACCCGCTCGGCGATCGCACGGGATTCCTGCATCGCCCCGGCCTCCAGCAGCAGCGCGGCATGGCGTTGCCAGGCGGACGTAGCGGTGGGCTCCTCCACCTCGAACGCTCGGCGATCGTGGCGGAGGGCCACGTCGAGGAGCCCGGCTCCGGCGGCCGCATCAGCAATCCGTGACCGCTGCTCGGCCAGGGCGACGCGCAAGGCGAGTCGGTCGGGATCCTCCTTCCATCGGGCCTCCAGGGCGGCGATCGCCTCGTCCCAGGCCGCGACGGCCTCGGCGAGCCGGCCGGCGGTGGCGAGCATGTTGCCAACCGCCGCCCGGCTGGCGGCCAGTCCGATCTGCGCTGCCTCGTCGCCGGGCGCCTCCTCGACGAGCCGTTGCTGCTCGGCCAGGGCCACGTCGAACGCGGCTCTCGCCTCCTCGACCCGGCCGGCGTCGAGCAGGGCCTGGCCGAGATCCTGCCGGGCCTGGGCCAGGTTGCGGCGGATGAACCGGGCCGGCGGCAAGGGCTTCGCGAGCGTCTCCAGTGTCTCGAGGATGGTCCGCCGGGCCGCCACCTTCCGTTCGGGCGTCGTGACGGCTGCCTCCGCTTCGGACGAGGCAGTGCCTAGCATGTCGAGACGGACCAGCAGCCCTTTCAACTCGGGCCGCCCCCACAGAGACCGCGCTCGGTCATCTTTGCGCAGTCCATCCGCGCCGCGCAGGCCCGCCAGGGCCTGCCGCCGAAGGGCATCGATCGCCGCCGCGGCCTCCCGCTCGACCGTCAGCCGGTGAGCCGCGTCGTCCCGCGCACCGTCCATCGCGATGCCCAGCGCCGTGAGATGGATTTCCTTGGCCCACTTGAAGAATTCAGCCGTCTCCTCGGTCGCCTCGGCGATACGGTCTGACGCCCGATCGGCGGCCCGAGACGCCTCCTCAAGCTGGCCGGCGCGGCGCAGGGCCCTCAGGAGCTCGTGATGTCCCTGGAGCATCTGCGTCTCCAGGCCAGGGATCCCGGGGTTGTCCCGCGCCCGGCGGTCGAGCACCGCGACGACACGCCGGCGGGCCGTCAGTTCCTCGTCGAGCCCCCCGATCGTCTCGGCCATTTGGGCAAGATTTCTAGATATTATGATGAGGGCCTCGGCATAATCCGCGTCCTCCGGCTGGAGCCGGTACGCCGCCTCGGCCTCGGTCAGGGCCCGGCGTGTGAGGGCCAGTTTCTCCCGATCGACCCCCATTTTTGCAAAGTACGTCGCAATGCTAATGTCGTTGAGGCTGATCGCCAGCCCGAGGTGGGCATCCGCATCGGCGGGGCGGAGCCGGACCAGCAGCTCGCGGACCGCCAGGGCCTTGCGCAGGTATTCCAGTTGCTTCGCCCGGTCGTTCCTTCTCCAGGCGGCCACCTCCACATTGTTGTAGGCCATCCCTAAAAAGGCATGGTACTTTGGATCATCAGGACGGATCAGCCGCTCCCAGATCGCGATTGCCCGGTCATTTTCCCACAACTCATAGCACGCCAGTGCGAGGCCATTCTGGATCTCGGGGTCGTCGGGCGACTCGGCCGCCATCGCCTCGTAGCGCCGACGCGCCTGGGCGAACGAATGGACGGCCGACGACTCCTGGCCAAGCGTGCGAAAGACCAGACCGACCTTGTAGTACACCTCGGCCAGCTCGCGGCGGAGCGCCGGGTCGTCGGCCTTCTCCTTCAAGAACTCCTGGTAGAACTTCAAGGCGGATTGCAGGAGGCGGGCCCGCAATGGCGAGAGGCGGGGCGCCTTCAGCTTCGGGTCGTCGCTGACGGCCGTCAGGTAGTCGCGGACAGGACCCCGGGCTCTCGCGTAGCTCGCCTCGGCCTGCTCCAGCGCCGATCGGGCGCGGGCCTCGCTCGCCTGGGCCTCCTGCCGGGCCCGATCGGCCCTGGCTCGCTCGACAGCCTCGCGTCGACTCGCGAACGTCGCGGCATCTCGCTCGGCCGCCATCCGCCTCGCCGCGATCAGCGAGACGAAGGCCAGCAGGACCAGCGCCGCCGCCAGGCCGCCGCTCAGGACGGCGATCGCCCGATGCCGGCGCGCCCAGCGTCCCAGCCGTTCAATCGAGGTCTGCCGACGGGCCCGGATCGGCTCGTCATCGATGAACCGCTGAAGATCCTCCATCAGCTCGCCAGCCGACTCGTACCGATGAGACGGATCGCGCTCGATCGCTTTCTGCACGATCGTTACCAGGTCGCGGGGGATCTCGGGCCGGATACGGTCGAGCCGCTCGGGCTCCTCGCTCGTCACGCGCTTGATGAGGCGGTTGCGGTCCTTCTCCTCGTAGGCGGGCCGGAGCACCAGCAATTCATAGAGGGTCAGGCCCAGCGAGTAGATGTCGCCGCGGTGGTCGGCCTTCCCCTCGAAGGCCTCTGGCGGCATGTACCGGAGGGTTCCGAGGATGTCCCCGGTGTGCGTCAGGTCCTTCTGATCGGCGGCCTTCGCCAGGCCGAAGTCGGCCACCCAGACCACGCCGCCGGTGTCGAGCAGGAGGTTCGACGGCTTGATGTCGCGGTGGACGACCCCCTGCGAGTGCGCGTGCTGAAGCGCGTCGGCCACCTGCACCCCGACCCGGGCCACGCTCTGCCAGTAGGTGCGCCGGGCCTTCCCTCCGCGAGACCCGACATCGGTCCCGCTCAGGACCGCCGACGATCCGCCCGCGAACGAGTCGGAAAGCATCCCTCCGACCGGGGATGGACCCGACGGCGCCGGGCTCGCGGCAGGCGCAGGGTCGATCGGCCCGTCGGAGGTGCCGACACCCTGCGTCGATTCGCCCTCTTCCACCGCGACGAACCGGCCGGTCCAGAGCGACCGGGCGACCTCGGCGGCGGTCGGAGCGCGCGGCTCCGACGATTCCTCCTCGCCCTTGCCTGCGGCCGGCGTCGGCCGAGGGCGTGACCGCGAGCTGCCGCTGGCCACCTTGCTGGCGGCCTGAAGCCGCTTCAGTTCGTCGAGCACCTCGTCCAGGCCCGAGCCCCGGATGAACTGCATCACGTAGTAGGGTAGCCCCTCGTGCTCGCTGAAGCCGAACACCGGGACGATATTCGTGTGGTGCAGCCGGGCCGCCGATCGGGCCTCGCGCTCGAACCGCTCTCGGGTCCGGGGATCGGCCAGGAGCTGGCTCGGCAGAACCTTCAGCGCCACGTGTCGACCGAGCGAGACCTGCTCGGCCTCGTAGACAACGCCCATCCCCCCGCGGCCGATCTCCCGGATGATCCGGTAGTCGCCCAGCCGGCCGAGCGGCGGGAGCGGGCCCGCGGCGACCGGGCCGGTCATCTCGTCGCGATCGCCCTTGACCTGCTCGACCTCGACCATCGCCGGGAAGAATTCGCGGATGTCGTCGGCGAGGTCGGGATGGCGGTCAATGTATTCCTGGAGCGAGGGCCGCTCGCCCTTTCGAAATCGCTCGGCGAACTCCTGGCCGAGCCGGTCGAGCAGGACGAATCGTTCCGAGCTGCCGGAGGCCATTCTAGAAACCCTCCTGTCCGCCGGGCATGGCGGCGAGGACCTCCTTGAGGCGTTTCAGGGCACGAAAATACCGCTTCGCCGCGGCCGATTCCTCGATCCCCAGCACCCGGGCCGACTCGGCGGCGGTCAGTTCCTCGAAATGTCGGAGCGAGAGAACCTCGCGATCAATCGGATCGAGCGCATTGAGCGCCTCCTGGACCCGGAGGATCCGCTCGGCGCGAAGGACTGCCTGAGTGGGCGACGTGTGCCGTCCCAGCAACCGGGCCGCCAGAGCCGCCGAACTGGCCGCTGGCAGCGCGCCCCGGTACAACGAAACCTCGCGCCCCGCATCCCGCATCTGGGCGCCGAGGTGCTGGCGATGCAGCCGGATCAGCCGCTCGCCGACGACCAGCCGAAGCCACAAGAACGGCGGCAACTTCGGGTCACGAAGATACTCGTCCAGCTTCGCATCGACGTCGACGTAAGCATCCTGCACGACGTCCGACGCGTCGACGCGAGACTGCAAGCGAGCGTCGAGTCGAATCTCCACCATCCGACGGAGCCGGCCCCGATGGCGATCGAAAAGCTCCACGAGCGCCGTGCGGTCGCCCGCCCGGATCCGCTCGATCCAGTCACCCGAATTGGCCGGATCGATCGCCATCGGAGTCTCCCCCAGGAAGAGACCTGCGCAGCCGACCGGATTCTGGACAGGAGCCCGACGATTTTCTCCCAGATCGGCCGGGCCGGGCCGGCGCGGGCGACCGGAGCTCAGGCGGGCGGATCGGTCGGCGTGCCGACCTCGACCACAGGCGCCGGCTTCTTCATCCGGACCCGAAGCGCCTCGATGATCGGCGGCAGAACCGAGATCACGATGATCGCCCCGATCACCAGGTGAAAGTTCTTTTGCACCGTCGGCAGGCCGCCGAACCACCACCCCGCGCCCAGAAACGCCGAGACCCACGCCGCCCCGCCGATCACGTTGTAGGCCGCGAACCGCGGATAGCTCATCTTGCCAATCCCCGCGACGAACGGGGCAAACGTCCGGACGATCGGCATGAACCGGGCAAGAATGATCGTCAGCCCGCCGTACTTCTCGTAAAACTCGTGCGCCTGCATCAGGTGCCGCTTGTTGAGCAGTCGCGAGCTCTCGCTCCGAAACACCCGGGGCCCGATCGCGGCGCCCACGGCGTAGTTCACCGCGTCGCCAAGGATCGCCGCGGCGATCAGCAGAACCATCGTCGTCCCCAGGTCGATCGGCGACTTCGGATGCGCCGTCACCGCCCCAACGGCGAATAGCAGCGAATCGCCCGGCAAGAACGGCGTCACCACCAGCCCCGTCTCGGCGAAGAGAATCAGGGCAAGGACAACGTACGACGTCCCGGACCCAACCGCCTCGACAAAGGCATTGATCGAGTCGGGGCTGAGGTGCAAGAGGGCGTCGAGCAGCTTCTGCAAGATCGTCGAAAGGCCAGACATCCGGCTCTCCGTGGGATTAGGGCAGTCCTGTTCCTCGATCGCGGGTCCGCACCGGAAGACGAACATTCCGAATGCCCGCCTGGTCGCAGGCGGCCAGCACATCCGCAAGATCTTGATAGGCGAGAGAAGCATCGCCCCGAATGATCACGCCCTGATTCGCATACCGGGCGCGAGCCTCGCCCAGCATCGTGGCCAGGCCATCCAGATGATACGACGTCTCACCCACCACGACCGAGCCCGGACCTCGGATCGTCAGAATCAAATCTTCTGGCGCGACGGTGATCGGAGCAGCGTCGGAAACCTCGGGGACGTTCACGGCAAATTCGTTTTCGTCCCAGTCATAAAGCCGCGTCGCGGCCATGAAGAAAACGAGCAAGCATAAAATCACATCGACCATCGGAGTCATGTTGATCGCGGGAGACTCGTCAGCCTGCACGCGGCTCGACAGCATCAGACGCCCTCCCCTGCCCCGTCGGATCGATCCGAGGTCTCACAAATCATGCCGCTGAGTGCCACTGGGCGTCATCGGAAAGTGCCGACGTTCAGACGCACCGCCGCGGTTCGCCTCGGCGGCGACCAGCTCGATCACCTGCCGGGCGCGGCGGTCCAGCTCGCCGACCAGGAGATCGACCCGGTTGAGGAAGACGTAGTAGAAGACCATCGAGACGATCGCGATGGCCAGCCCGAACGCGGTGGCGACCAGCGCCAGGCTGATCCCGTGCGCCAGGGCCTCGCCCCGAGACGGCCCGACCCGACCGCCCAGCGCGTCGAACGACTGGATGATCCCGACGACCGTACCCAGCAGGCCAAGCAGCGGCCCGAGGCTCGCCATCGCGCTGAGAACCCGCAGGTTCCGCTTCATCTCGACGACCTCGACCGCCGCGTCGTGGCCGACGATCTGCCGGATCACGACCCCTGGCTGACCCCAGGCTCCGACGACGATGGCAAACACCCGGGCGGCCGGCGAATCGTGGGCCCGGCAAAGCTCGAGCGCCCGCTCGCGGTCGAGCTTGCCGGTGGAGAGCCGTTCGAGAAACCGATCGGCGAACTCACCTGGGATGATCCGCTCGCGCCTCAGGGCCATCCCGCGCTCGATGACGTACCCCATCGCGACGATCGAACAGGCGACCAGCGGCCAGAGCATCGGGTTTGCCTGGGTGACCAGCCGGACGACACTCGACCGCCCGATCCCGGGACGGGGCCCGACGTCGGCCTTGCCAGGCGCTTCTTGAGCCCGCGCCTGGGCGTGACCGAGCAGGCCGGCGAGGGCCAGGATCGCGATCCATCGAAGGGGTCGGACGGCCATCGTCGCTCCTCTCCAGCGGGGTGAGCTCGGATCGGTGAGCGAGCCCACCCTGCTCCACATGACCTGGCGACTCAGGCTTCCTTGGCGTTGATCCAGGGCATCAGGGCGCGGAGCTGCTTGCCGACCTTCTCCACCGGATGCTCGCGCTCGAGCCGCTTCGTCGCGTTGAAGACGGGGCGGTTGGCTCGGTTCTCGAGGATCCACTCGCGGGCGAACTGGCCGGTCTGGATCTCGCGGAGGATCTTACGCATCTCCTCGCGAGTCTCCTCGTTGACGATCCGGGGGCCTCGGGTGTAGTCGCCGAACTCGGCGGTGTTCGAGATGCTGTACCGCATGTAGTTCAGGCCGCCCTGATACATCAGGTCGACGATCAGCTTCAGCTCGTGAAGGCACTCGAAGTAAGCACTCTCGGGCTGGTATCCGGCCTCGACGAGCGTCTCGAAGCCCATCTTTACCAGGGCGCTGACGCCGCCGCAGAGGACGACCTGCTCGCCGAAGAGGTCGGTCTCGGTCTCCTCGGCGAAGGTGGTCTGCAAAACGCCGGCGCGAGTGCCGCCGATCCCCTTGGCGTAGGCCAGGGCGAGCGCCTTGCCGGCCGGGGTGCAAGTCTCGGTCGTCGCGATCAGGCAGGGGACGCCGCCGCCCTTGACGAACTCGCTGCGGACCAGGTGGCCGGGCCCCTTGGGGGCGACCAGGGCGCAGTCGACGCCCTCGGGCGGGACGACCTGGCCGAAGTGGATATTGAAGCCGTGCGAGCAAAGGAGCAGGTTGCCCGGCTTGAGGTGCGGCCGGATGTCGCGGGCATAAACGTCGCCCTGAACCTCGTCCGGCAGGAGGATATTGATCAGGTCGCCAGCCTCGGCGGCCTCGGCGGCGGAGACGGGCTTGAAGCCGTCGCGGACCGCCGCGTCATAATTCGCCGAGCCCGGCCGCTGGCCGATCACGACGGTGCAGCCCGAGTCGCGCAGGTTCTGCGCCTGGGCGTGGCCCTGGCTCCCATAGCCGATCACCGCGATCGTCTTCCCCTTGAGCAGCGATAGATCGGCGTCCTGATCGTAGAACATCTTCGCAGGCATCGACGTCGTCCTCTCCCAGTAGCTCGGCCCGGCCAGTCGTCTCGGTCGAGCCCAACCGAGGCCCACCCGCCGACGAACAAACGATCTCAACTCACATCCCACATCTTAACGCATCCGCCCCTGATCCGGGATCGGATCAGAGCTCGGAATGGCCGCGAACCTCGGCGGCCTCGGCCGCGGCGCCGGCCTCGGGCGTCGTCACCTCGTGATCGGCTTCCATTGGACGATCGCCGCGGACCAGGGCGATCCGGCCGGTCCTCGCCAGCTCGTGGATACCGTAGGGCCGAACCTGCTCGATGAACGCCTCGATCTTCTGCTCCTTGCCCGAGATCTCGATCATGAGAATCTCGGGGCTGACGTCCACGATCCGGCCCCGGAAGATGTCGACCAGCGCCTGGACCTCGGCCCGGACCGCCGCCGGAGCCTGGACCTTGATCAGCATCAGGTCGCGCTCGACGTAGTCCTCGCTCGAGATATCGTGGACCTTCACGACGGTGACGATCTTCTCGAGCTGCTTGCGAACCTGCTCGAGGTGCCGGTCGTCGCCCATCACGACGACGGTGATCCGTGAGAGATTGGGGTCCTCGGTCTCGCCGACCGCGAGGCTGTCGATGTTGAAGCCCCGCGACGCGAACATCCCCGAGACGTGCGCCAGCACGCCGGGCCGGTTCTGCACCAGGGCCGAAAGGAGATGTCGTCGCCGCCCCGAATCCGTCTGCACCGCCATTCGCCGCTCCTGGAAATTCAAAAAGGCCGGAACCACGAAAAACACGAAGGTCACGAAAGGGGCTGACCTCCATCGAGACGCCGCCTCGATGTCGGATGGACCCTCTTACCGGAGAGATAGTTCATCCTTCGGGCCCTGATCTGTTCTTTCTTTCGTGCGATTCGTGTTTTCGTGGTTCTTCCGGCTCCGGGACTGATCAGGGATGCCCGGGGAATCCCGCTGCCCCCCCCGGCAAACCTCCCGGGAAGCCGCCCATCGGCGGGAGGTTACCGCCACCGCCGCCGCCACCTGGCGGGCCCTTCGGCTTGAGAACGTTCGCCGCGTCGAGGTTGATCTTGGTGAAGCTCTCGCCTGGCGTTACGTAATACCAGGGGCCAAACCGGGCTGCGAGGTCCTTCACCTTCTTTTGACCATCCGCGATCTTCCGATCGTGCTCGTCCTTCTCCCGCTTTTCTCGCTCCTCGGCCGCCTTCTGTTCGGCGAGGTAGTTCGGGTCGTCGGGCTTGGGAGCGAAGACGTCGCCCGGCAGGTCGTGGACCTCGCCCGCCCGGCTCAGCGGCTTCTCGACCTTCGCCGGTTCGGGGATCATTGTCGGGTCGAACGAAACGGTCAGCATCAGGTAGCGGTTTTCCTGGGCGCCGGCGGGCTTCTTCTCGGCGGATTTCTTCGAGGCGTCCTTGTCCTTCTTTTCGTCGGCGTCGGGCGTGCCGGCGGAGAGCTCGTCGCCGGTCGCGAAGACCGGGCCGCCGTACCGGAGCGTGTAGACCACTCCGTCATCGGTCGAGACGACCACGTCGCCCTGGTCGGAGAACAGCCCGTGGTTCCGCGAGAGGTAGAAGCCCCGGCTCATCAGCGAGGTCGCGATTGGGACGGTCAGTTGCAACTTCGGGTCGTTGGGGTCGGTGAGGCCCGGCGGCTTGGGTCGAACACCGACAATCTTGAGGTCGCCGAGGGCCTCGGTCAGCTCGCGGAGCTTCTCCTCGTTGGCTTCCTGGTTGGTCGGCAGTGGCGAGGGGTTCCACTTACCGGTCTCGGGGTCGCGCTTCTCGATCGCGACGTTCCACGGTCCGAACGACTCCTTGCGGGTGATCGTGACCCGCTGATCGCCGATCGGCGCCAGGACCGATTCACCGCTGGAGGACCGAACCTCCTGCATCTTGTAGTTGTCGAAGAGAACCTTCCGGATCTTGCCGGCGTCGACCTTCAGCAGGTTGGTCTCGATCCAGTCGGCAAACTTGGTCGAGAGGTCGGCCTTGACGACCACGCCGTAGGTCCGCTTCTGGCCGGGAACGCGGACGAAATGCTGCGCCCCCGCCGAGTCGGCGCCGTGGCCGGTCCCCTTGATCTCCTTGCCGATGATGAAGTCGGCGAGGGTCTTACCGGAGGTGTCGCGAAGCGTGACCCGCTGGCCCCGGCCTTCGAGGCTCGCGGCCTTGGCGTCGAGCGGGTCGATCACCCCCATCGCCTGCTGTTCCTCGGCGCTGTCGCTCCGGATCGTGTCCTTGCGGAGGCCCATGACGGCCGCCGCGGTCTTTGAGAGCCGGTCACGGGCATCGGCCGGGTAGTCGTAGTGCGAGGGAATGACCCACTTCTTGTCCTTCCACATCACCTGGAACCGGTGGGCCGTGGCCGTCGAGGGGTCGAAGTTGACGACCTCCAGGTCGGTGCATTGCTCGGGGTCGAAGTCCGCGAAGAACTCCTGGCCCTGGTCGTTGAACCGTTCATCGCGGTAGGCCCGGTCGCGGGTGCTCACCAGCGCCGCGCCGGTCAGCACGAGCGCCACGGCCGCGAAAAGGAGCGTCTTGATTAGATCGTTCATCGTCTTCGGACCTGGTGGGGTGGTGGGCACAAACAGCCCGGGCGTGTCTCCCGGCCCTGAGCGTGCCTTCGTGAGGATTCGAGCCAAGTGGCCAGGGCCGAGGCGAGGGCGAAGAGCCGACCACCTCGCCCGGCCAGGATCAACAAGCGAGCGTTAGCCGGCCATCCGCTTCGGGCTGGCCCCGCGGTTCTCGCCGGAGCGGCGGATGAAGAAGATGGCGAGGCCGAGAATCAACGGTGGGAGCGGAGGCAGCGCCGCGGCCTCGAACCGGACGACGTTCTGGATCGCCCGGGTGTTTTGTTCGAGCCGCGCCCGGCTGTCTCGAATCCTCGCTTCCTTCGCGTCCTCGATGATCGCCTTCTGAACGTCGAGCCGGCGCTGAGCGACGGCCTGCAAATTCTGGAGCTGGGCTTCCTTCGAGCGTTCGTCCAGCTCGGGGTTGTTGCGGACCTGGTCGACCTGCTTGTCGAAGGCCTTCTGGGCCTCGTCCAGTTTCTTGCGGGCCTGGTCCTCGGCGACCTTGGTCTCGTCCTCCAGGTCCTTGTAATACTCGCTGGTCTCGCGCTGGATCTTTTCCAGGCGATAGAGCTGAGGCCGCTTTTTCCGAAGGGGGATGAACGACTCGTCGCCGGACAGCACGTCGACACAGTTCAGCACGAAGGTGATATTGTCGAGGTCCAGTTCCTCGTACTTCTCGGCCCGGATCCGGAAGAACTGCTCGCCGATCATGTCGAGGTCGGCGATCGCGATCACGTTGAGCCTGGCCGGCTTCGCTCCGTCGTCCTTCTTCGCGTCGTCTTTCTTGCCCTCTTCCTTCTTCGTCGCGGCCGGCGCGGGGAGGTCGCCGGTGATCCGTGCGGCGAGGGTGTATTCCTCGCCGGTGGGGAAGTACCGGCGGCGGGGATTGATGCCGCCTACGCCCATGAAGCTCTGCTGGAAGACGTCGCCCCACTGGAGCGTTCCGCCTCTCGGGCCGGTCTTGACCAGCGGGACGAACTTCTTTCCGGGCCCGGTGCCCGCCCCGCTCCGGAGCAGACCCGGGAAGATGGCGACGACTTCCTGAAGCCCCGAGCTGGCGGCCTCTTCCTTGTTGAACTCGCCGGCATACTCTCCCTTGCCGACGAAGACAACCTCGCGCGAGAGGCTGGCGAATCGGGGGTGGGGGTTGAAATCGTTCCAGATGATCTCCGACGTCGGCCACTCGATCCCGCAGAGCTCCAGCAGCGGCCGGAGGTTCCCCTTTGGCTCAGGCTGTGGCCCGCCACCGAATGGCCCGCCCGGCGACCGGCGCGGGAGCTCGGGCGAGATCTCGATGTTGTCGACCGGGGCCGGGTCGAGGAACATCAGCGTCGCCCCACCCTTCTTCACGTACGCGGTCAGGTTATCGATCTGCTTCTGCGTGAGCGACGAGGGCTGCGCCACCAGCAAAACATTGATGTCGTCGGCAATGGCGACGTCGGCCGAGACCGACGAGACGTCGTACTGCTTCTTCAGCTCGGTGACGATCGGCCACTCGGCCGACTGGTTGAAGCTTCGCATGTCGAAGCCGCCCATTAGCTTCGCGTCGGTCGCCAGGATGCCAAGCTTGGGCCGGCTGCTCTTGGAGACCACCCGGATCGACCGCGTGACCTCGTACTCGACCGGCAGTCCCTTCTCGAAGAACGGGATCACCACCTCTTCAAGTCCCGAGACGAACGCCACGCCCAGGAATACGTCAACGGCCGACTGCTTCCCCTGCTCCGTCGCGAGCACCTTCCTCGGCTCGATCCCGAACCGCTTCTCGGCGTCGCGCGCCTGCTCCGAGTACATCTCGGTCGGCACCAGGTTGAGCTGGATCTTGCCCGGGTTCTTCGCCTCATACTCGCGGAGCAGGCTCAAAAGCGTCGCCTTCGTTTCGACGTAGTCACGCGGGACCTGCGGACTGTAATAGCAATGAATCATCACCGGCCGGTCGGCGGGAACCTGCCGGATCAGTCCCAGCGACTCAGGCGAGAGCGAGTGCAGCCCCTCACGGCTGGCGTCAACCCGAACGCCCGAGAGGTCTACCAGCGCCGTCAGGCTGAGGATCGCGAGGATCACCGAGACAAAACGGACGGCCGAATGCAGCCAGCGGAGCCCGCTCGACCCGGCGCTCGACCAGTGCCGACGCCCCAGCAGTACAACATTCAAATAAAGCATCGCCCCAGCGATCCCGACGAAGTACAGGAACCCGGAGATCGGGACCACGCCCGAGCCGAAGTCCTCGAACCGGCCGGGGAGCGACCACTGCTCGATCACGCGCCCGGACGTCGACATCGCGTCGGGCCCCGCGGCGCCTCCCAGCTTCTGCCAGAGAGCCAGCAGCCCCGAGTTTCTCAGCAAAAACTCGATCGACGGCGAGCCGACCCACTCCAGAAACACGGGGATCGCGCAGAAAAGCGCCCCCAGGATGAACGCCACGGTCACGTTCGACGAGACCAGCGAGGCGACCATCCCGATCGCGATCAGCATGGCACCCATCAGCCAGTAGCCGAGGTAATTGGCGGCGATCACGCCGTAGTCGGCCCCGCCGAGCGACATGAGAATAAAAACGTGCGAGAGCGAGAACGCCAGCGCGACGGTGTAAATCCCGACGGCCGCCAGATACTTGCCGAGAACGACGTCGAGGTCGCCGGCCGGCAGGGTGAGCAGCAACTCGTCGGTCCCCTGCCGTCGCTCGTCGGCCCAGAGGCTCATCGTCACGGCGGGAACGAAGAACAGCAGCAAGTACGGCATGAACCGATTGAGCTGGTCAAGGTTCGCGAGGTTGCTCGTGAAGAAGGCGTCCTGCCAGAACGCGACGCACGAACTGATCAGCACGAACAGCGTGATGAAGACGTAGCCGGCCGGATTGCTGAAGTAGCTCAGCACGTTCCGTTTGAAGACGGCGCCGATCACGTGGAGCCGAAGCGGCCGGGGTCCGCCGGTGCGGCCCGTTCGTGCCGCCCGCTGCTCGCCGGCCGTTGGGGATTCGAGCGTGGTCACCTCAGTCGTCCTCTCGTGTCCTGTCCTGGCGATGCAATGCTATCCGATGCGTTCTTATGTCTCGCGGGCTGCCGCGCCGAATCGTGGGATTCGGGCCGCGCGGGCGATTCCGGGCTAGCGTCCTCGGGCCTTCACCCGTGGCGCCCGGGTGGTTCACCCGATCAGACCGGCTGGGCGGTGAGGCTGTAAAAGGCCTGCTCGAGGTTGCCGCTCTTC
Organism: Planctomycetales bacterium; assembly: GCA_027449865.1. Taxonomy (GTDB): domain Bacteria; phylum Planctomycetota; class Planctomycetia; order Isosphaerales; family Isosphaeraceae; genus JAKAUH01. Next base: position 7,324 of record DAIDKV010000200.1, on the reverse strand, counting down.
TCGGCAAGCTCGACCGGCTTCCCATCGAAGACAATCTTGCCGTCGTGGATAAAGAGCACCCGATCGGCAACCGGCTCGACCTCCTGGAGGATGTGGGTCGAGACCAGCACGGTCTTCGAGCGGCCGAGGTCGCGAATCAACTGGCGTACCCCGCGAATCTGGTTGGGATCGAGACCGCTCGTGGGTTCGTCCATGATCAAGACGTCGGGATCGTGCAACAGCGCCTGAGCCATCGAGACGCGCTGACGATAGCCCTTGGAGAGCTTCGCGATCGGCTTGTGCGCCACCGAGTCGAGCGAGCATTGCGAAACAACCGCGTCGATCCGCGACTTCAGCCGGCTGCCGGAGAGCCCACGAGCCTGGCCGAAAAACCGGAGGAGCGCCGTGGGGGTCATGTCCGGGTAGAGCGGGCCGTTCTCGGGAAGATACCCCAGGTTCTCCGCGGCGGCGATCCGGTCGGCCTGCACATCGATCCCGGCGATCCGGGCCGAGCCGCGAGTCGGAGCGACGAAGCCGGTGAGCAGCCGCATGGTCGTAGTCTTCCCGGCGCCGTTGGGCCCGAGGAAAGCGACGACCTGCCCTTTCGGGATGGAGAACGAGACGTCCCGAACGGCCAGGAACGGCCCGAACTGCTTGGAGAGCCCATCGGCCTCGATCATGACGGGCGTGGACATACCGGTGCGATCCTCCGCTGAATCAATCCCCTGTCGACAACAGCACCTCGGCCTGAGGTCCGCTCGCGCATCGCGTCGGGCCCCGCGCGATCCAATCTCTGGTGACACGATCGCGGGGCCGGCTGATCCACGCGGTTCATCCCCGGCCCGACGGCGAGGCGCGCAGCCCAGAAGTCCCCGGGGACCAGGGCTGGCTGAATGGGTTCATTATGCGCAGGCCCTACCGCCGACGCAACCAGTCCTTACCCTGGTCCTTGAGTCCTCGGTCGTTGAATCCTCCGTCCTGGGTGCTGGGTGCTTGAGTCTCTCGGCACGTACGGGACAGTATAAGTAGAGAGCGAGGCCCAGGGTCCGGCCTCGCGGAGCGACCCTCCAGGACCAGGGACTCCAGCACCAGGGACTTCCAGACAGATGACCATTGAGGGGGCTCTGATCGGCTGTGGATTTGTCTCTCCGCACCACCTGGAGGGCTGGTCGCGAGTGCCTGGGGTCCGGATCGTGGCCCTCTGCGACCGCGACCCTGAGAGGCTGGAAGCGGCGGCCCGATGGCTTCCGGGGGCGCGGCGGTACGCGGAGGCCGCCTCGCTTTTCGACCGGGAGACATCGCTGAACTTCGTGGAAATTTGCACGCACCCGGATTCCCATCTCGAGTTGGTGGGGCAGGCGGCGGAACGGGGCCTGCATGTGCTCTGCCAGAAACCGGCGGCCTCCGACCGGGCCGACTTCCTGGCGATGATCGCGGCCTGCGACCGAGCCGGGATCCGTCTCATGATCCACGAGAACTGGCGTTTCCGTCCGTGGTATCGGGTCCTCCGCTCGGAGATCGCCGAGGGACGCGTCGGACGCCCAATCCGGCTCCGGATCATGCATCACGACACAAGGGCTCTCCGACCCGACGGCCTGGTGAATCAGCCCTATCTGGCGAGGATGCCGCGACTGATCCTGATGGACGTCGGCTGTCACCTGGTCGACACGGCGCGATCGCTGTTTGGGGAGGTCCGGACCGTGGCCGCGACGACGGCCCGTTTCGGCCTGGAAACGATGGGAGAGGACGTCGCGATGCTGGCTCTGACATTCGCGAACGGTGCCCTTGGCTGGCTCGACCTGACCTGGTGCGCCGTTCCGGAGGGCTCGCGCCCGGAATGGGCCCTCAACCCGACGGTGGTGGAAGGGACGGAGGGGACCATCCGCCTGCGAACCGACGGCTCGCTGGAGCACACGCGCTTCGATGGCCGACGTGAACGGATTGAGGTTCCGCTGCCCGAGGCCGGAGCAGTGTACGTCGACGGTTACGCGGCGACGCAGCGTCACTTCATCGAGGGTCTGCGTACCGGCGCCGAGCACGAGACGAGTGGACGAGACAATCTCTCGACGATGGATGTGATCTGGGCGGCCTACCGATCGGCCGAGGAGGGCCGGACGATGGCCATGGCTTCCTCCGAGCAGTCTCCAAACGCCCCGCTTGCCCCCGAACCCCTGGGACGTTAAGATAGTCCCCGTTCGGTCACACGACCTGCACCCGTAGCTCAATTGGATAGAGCATCGGTCTACGGAACCGAAGGTTAGAGGTTCGAATCCTCTCGGGTGTATTTCCGGCAGCAGACGACTGAAGCCGACCAGACGCGTCTAACCCCCTGTAAACAGGGGGTTTTTCGTTGGTCAACGCGGGAACATTCGATCGGCTCATCACGCCAGCGTCCGGCAGTTCCCGCCCGTTTCCGGTCCCTCCGGTGGCCAAATGGGGGCCAAAGTCTTTGCTTATGGATGGGCCTTCCGACCCGGATTCCTCGGGGTCCTGACGCTCCGGACCGGCCGGATCGGACATTTGCCGGTGGCCAATCGGACCGTCCGTCCCGGTTTTCTCCAGGGCCTCGGGGCGGTCCCCGGACGGCTTGAGACTTGGGAGCATGGAGGCGGCGGCCTCGATATCGACGGCCCGGGGCTTGGTGTAGCGGCCGGTCAGTTCCAGGCTCGAATGCCTCATGAGTTTCTGGACGACGCGGGGCGAGACCCCGGCGGCATCCGCCAGCGTCGCGGTCTGGCATCGAAGGGCATGGAAGTCGAAGAACAGGCCGGATGCATCCTCGTAGGGGATTTCGGCGGCCTTCAGGTCAGCCCGCAGCATCGCGGCCCCTTTCTCGGGCAGGGGGAAGACGGGCGTTCCCGGGGCGATCGTCGCGGCGTAGGGCCTCAGATCGCCCGCCAGGCCGCTCGGGATGGGCAGGGTCGCCGGGTCGCCGTTCTTTGTATAGGCGGCCTCGACCGTGACGCTGGGGGCCTTCCAGTCGAACGACGCGGGCCGGATGCTGGCGATCTCCGAATAGCGGAGTCCGGTCGATGCGGCCAGCCGGTAGCAGAGCGCCCGGGCCGGGCCGGTCATTCCCCGGAAGTCCGGGCCTCGCTCGGCAACCTCGATGAGGAGGGTCAACTCATCGAGGGATAGGGTCCGGCGGTCGTGGCGACGGTCTTCCTTCGCGTTGTATCCGGCCAGCCCGATCAACGGATTCTCCCGGAGCCGACCCGTTGTCCAGGCCCATCGGGCGAAAGCCCGGATGCCGGCCCGATAGTGATTGCAGGTCTGGGCCGATCGCTTCGCGTCCCGGAACGTCGCCAGGGCGGCTTGAACCCGCTCGGTCCCGAGGTCCGCCAGCCGGGCCTTGGCCACCAGTCGGGCGATCGTCTCCCGGGCGGCGGCCTGTTCCTTCCGGGTCATCGTCTTCCCGTCGATGTCGTCGGGCCTGGCTCCGTTCATCACGGCGATGAGCCGGCGGACCCGATCGGCGGTCTGGTCGGCATGCTTCTGCGTGTTCCCCTCATGGAGCATCGCGTCCCGCCAGGCGTCCAGGTGTTCCGAAAGCGGCCGGGCCTGATGCTCGCGGCGGGCCAGATCCTTGGCGTCCACCAGTCCCGCCCGGATCCTGGCGGCCTGCGTCTCGGCATCGCGGGCCATATCCTCGGTCGCCCGCCGATCGGAGCAGCCCTTGACTGTCCGCTTGACCCCGTCGGCATCGACGAAGCGGTAATACCAGACCTTCCCGCGCTTCCGTAACGACGCCATGTCACTCACCCCTTCCTTTGCCGGGCCGGATGACGACTTCCAGCCCGAGGGCCTCCATCAGCCTATCGATCGACTCCAGGGAAAGCCCCCGCTCCCCCTTCAAAAACCGCGAAACCTGCGCGGGGCTCAAGCCGACCCGCCGGGCCAGCTCGGCTTGCTGGAATCCCTGCTTCCAGATCGCCTCTTGAATCGCCACTCGCAACTGCTCTCCGATCATGCTCGCCTCGGGTCGGGAAGATGGGGCCTCCTTGCCCCTCGGGTCGGTCCTCAGAAGACGCGATAACCCAGCCCCGCCCGCTCGTTCTCGCCCGCGGTCGTCGCTTCTTCGGCCGCCCGCTCGAAGCAGTCATCACACAGGCCCCACGACAGCGAATCCACGAGTTCGCCGCACGCCTTGCAGATCCCGACCGGCCGGGGCGTCAGGGCCTCCATCGACGCCAGCGCGGCCGCCTCGCCCGCGAGGTAATCGGCCTCCTCATCGGTCATCTCGGGGATCTCGGCCATGCCGAGGTCATCGGCGTTGAGATGGATCGCGGCCCATGCCCGATCCTCGGGCGACGGCTCGAAGAAGCCGGGGGCGAGGACCGGGGCGGGGACGAAATAGGTCAGACCGGACGCGAAGGGGCGATCGGGGCGGGCGGTCCGGCGGGTCGGCTTGACGCGGCGGGTGCGGGTGCTAATCATCGACATCGGTGAGCCTCCTTAACAGGCTTGCCACCGGCCGGTCGGGTGTTCCAGCACTCGACCGGCCATTTGCTTTGTCGGCCGAAGGCCAATCCCTCGACCCGACATACATATTGTACGCACAACGTTGCCTGAAAGTCAACCACAATCGCAAATTACCTGGGGATTTTCCGATTTCGAGTCCCCGGCGATCCAGCCAGAGACGCGGGATCACCTCGCATTCCGGACGCTCGTTCGGCTCGTCCCGGTCGGTTTAGGACTCGGCCCCTCGGGAGGGTTTCAATCCCGCCGATCGCTCGGCGGCCTCGCGGGTCAGCCCGCCGTCGAATTCCATGATCGCGGCCCGCTCCTCGCGGTCGTCATCATCGGCCGGGCCGGGCCATACGGCGGGCCAGACGATCCGGTCACTCTCGAACCCGCCCCCCTCGGTCGTGAGTCCCGGTCCCCAGCGTTGGGCCGACAGCTCATTCCAGGTCGATCGCTCGGGGGCCTCGGTCCCCCCGAGGCGGTCCGTCCACCATCGGCGGAGATTGACGCCGGATTGAAACGCCTCGGTCCAATCGTTGACCGGGGCCGGGGGCCGGACGCGGACAGCTCGAGCGGGCCACTTGTCGGCGGCCTTGTCCCCGCTCCCGTCGGCATCGAGGGCAATGAACCACGCCGGGCATCGGAGCATCGTTAGCAGGGCCGATCCCTCGGGCCGGCTCGACGCGCTCCCGAGGGTCACGACGCTCGCCAGGTCCCCCAGCTCCTGGGCCAGCAACATCCGGTCGAACTCCCCTTCGGCGATGATCAGCGGTTTCCCGGGCCGGATGGCCTCGGGGCCGGGATAGACCCGCCAGTCGGCCGCGAACGCCTCGATGTACTTCGAGCCCCGGAAGAGGCCGAGGCGCCGGATCTTGATCCGGGTCAGCCGGCCGGATTCGTGCCAGGGGATGACGACCCCGGCCAGGGGCCATGTCCCGCTACCGTCCCGCTTCGGCATCCGGATTCTGTCGGCCCATCCGAGGCGAGCGGCCTTGATCGTCTCGGGCGCCAGCCCGCGGCCTTCCAGGTAAGCCAGCGCGGCCGCTCCCCCGGGCGTCCATAGCCTCGCGGCGGACTCATCGACCACTGCGAGGGCATTGGCCGGGGAGAGTCCGGTGGGCTCGCCAGGCGGCTTCTCGGCGGCCGCCACCCCAAGCGGACCGGCGGGCGGCATCGAGGTCCGCGCCGGGCCGGGCCGGGGCCTCGGGCGGGTCGGCTTGCTCGATGGGGTGGCGATCCCGGCCAGTTCGGCAACCGTCCGGACAGCCTCGGGGAATCCCACCCCCCGCAGTTTCATCACCAGCGCCGGGGCGTCGCCGCCAAGGTCGCAGGGCCAGCATTTCCAGCACCGGCGGCCCGGGTCCACCTGCAAGGACGGATTCCGATCGTCATGGAACGGGCAGGGCCAAAGCAAATGTCGACCGGACCGCTTCGCGGCGGGGCCGAGTAGGGCGGTCGCAACGGCGGCCATGTCCACCCGATCCCGGATGCCGTTCCAGTCGATCCGGCCCCCGCCCGCGGTCATGCTCCAGGAGCCATCGACCGATATTTGGATTCCCATCAAGAGGCCCACCCATCGGACAACGATCGGACAGAACCCTTGCCCCGTAGGGCCTGGGGTTTTGTCCGACCCTTCGCCCCAAAAACCCAGAATCGCCCGAATCCGGTTTTTGTCCGTTTTGGGATTCTGTCCGGCCACCGGACAAAACCCGATTTCTATGGGGACGGGAGATTTTGTCCGGCCAAGTGCAGGACCATCTGCTTGCGAGTTCCCTTCCCGCCGTCGGTGGATAGTTCCCCATCGTTCTTCATTTCATCCACGGCCCGCCAGAACGTCTTGGGGCTCCCCTCCAGTTCGTTTATCCAGCGATCGCACAAGGCGTTGCCGATCTGGTCGTTCTGGATGGTGAGGGCCTCGCGGATGAGCTGCTTGGCCTTGTCACGCTCATCGGAGGGTCGCCCGGGCCGACGGGGCTCGGGGGCACTCGGCGGATTGGAGTCGAACGAACAACCGGCTTCGGCGATGGTCATCCCCAACGCGGGGGGTTTGGCGGCATAGCTCTTATCAACCCAGAGCCGGCGGCGGTCTGGTTGTCCCTCGGGGTCGGGATGGGTCAGTTTCCAGACGACCCGAGAGGCCCCGACGATCCGGCGCCCAAGGGCTTGCGCGTCCTTGCTCAGATGGGTCAGGAGCAAGAAAGCCGTCCCGGTCTCGTTCGCCGTCGCCATCAACGGCCCGAAGTAGTCGCGGGCATCCTCGGGTCGGCAGAGGTTGCGGCCGGTCGTCATGCCCACCGTATCGACGATGACCAGTCCCGGGGCCTCGGTCCTGATCCGCTCTCTCAGGGCGTCCCGTTCGGCCGGGTCGTCCAGATCCAGACCGCCGGTCGGGTTGTCCGGGGTAGCATTGAATTGGATCGCCTCATCGGCCAGTCCAAACGCGCTCGCCAGGTCGAGCAATTGATTGAAGTGATGATCCCCGGGGATCCACAGGGTCTTTGTCTTTTCGGGGAACGGGTTGATCTGCCCATCGGGCCAGGGCCGACGAAACCAGAGGATCGAGGCCAGGGTCACGGCGAGGATCGTCTTGCCGATTCCGGGATCGGCGGCCAGGGCGTTGAGTACGGCCCCGGCGATCCATCCAGGCCAGGGCCAGGACGTATCGGCCAGGGTACGGCGGACGTCGGCGAGCGTGGCGCATCGAGGGGATTGGCTCGCATCGGGGGACGGCGGCGGGTCGTCTAGCCCTTAACCAAGCGTGATATATAGTCCACGGGCAAGATTCTCGAGGAAAAGCTCGAAGACCCCCGAGGTTTCTGGAATAATAGAGGTACGAACACATCCTCATCATTCCAGGACAAAGGGGGCCTTCGAGTGAGCG
>DAIDKV010000199.1 GCA_027449865.1 Planctomycetales bacterium | reverse complement strand
GCGGCCATCCGCGATCGTCGCTCGATCTCACCTGGTCGTGGGCCGCCGATGGTTTGGGGACTTTACCCGACCGGTCTCGGGCGGGACGCCCCGGGCAATTGGAACGCGGATGGCATCGCCCGATCCGGGGATCGTCGATAGAATCAGAAGGGGCGAGCCCGGCCCCCGACGAGCGGGGTTCGGACGTCCTCGCCGCGTCGGAGCGACCTCGTCATGCGGATCATCGCGGGCCAGCGAAGAGGACATAAGATCGACGGGCCCCGGGCCGCCACGGACACCCGTCCGACCAGCGACTTCGTCCGCGAGTCGATGTTCAACATCATCCGCGAGCTGGTTGTCGATCGGGTCGTCGTGGATCTCTTCGCCGGGACGGGAGCGATCGGGCTGGAGGCGCTCAGCCGGGGTGCGCGGATGGCCGTCTTCGTCGAGCGGGATCGCGAGAACGTCGGGCTGATCTATCGGAATATCGCCACACTTCGCTACCAGGATCGGACCGTCGTCCGACTCGCCGATGCCTTTCGGTTTGCCCGGACCTACCGGCCCGAGGGGGAAGACCCGGTCGTCGTCTTCCTCGACCCACCCTATCGCGATTACGAGATTCGCGCGAAGCTCGTGAACCGGATGCTCGCCGGGCTCGTCCAGAACCTGCCGGTGGGCTCGGCGATTGTTCTGGAATCCGGGCGGATTCTCGACGACCGGATCGTGTCCGACCTCGATGCCTGGGATCTCCGCCGGTACGGCGGGACGCAGGTGGCCCTTCGTCTCATCGGCGAGACCGATCGGCCGCCCGAGACCGACCCGGATCTCGTAAACGCACCGGAACCGGAATCGGAATCGGAGCCGGACGCAGAGGATGCAGGCGATGAGTGAGGCCGAGGCGCGCCGGGCGTTCGCCGAGGAGGTGGTTCGACGCCTCCAGGGCGCTGGTGAAGTCGCGCTCTGGGCCGGCGGATGTGTTCGGGACCTGTTGCTCGATCAGATCCCCGCCGATTACGACGTCGCCACCTCGGCCCCGCCCGATCGCGTGATGGAGATCCTTCCGTTTCGGGCGGTCACGGTCGGGATCTCGTTCGGCGTCGTCCGGGTGCTGATGCCCCGCCGACCTGGGGTTGAGGTCGAGGTCGCGACGTTTCGGAGCGATGGAGCCTATGTCGACGGTCGACGCCCCGAGTCGGTCGTCTTCAGCTCGCCCGAGGTCGACGCCTCTCGTCGCGATTTCACCATCAACGGGATGTTCTGGGACCCGGTCGCCGGTCAGTTGATCGATTACGTCGGCGGACGCGACGATCTGGAGCGTCGAATCCTTCGGGCGATCGGAGACCCCTCCTCGCGGTTCGCCGAGGACAAGCTTCGCATCCTTCGGGCGGTTCGGATGGCCTCGCGATTCGGGCTCTCGATCGAGCCGGCCACCGCGTCGGCGATCCGCGAGATGGCCGGTCAGGTTCACTCGGTCTCGGCCGAGCGGATCGCGCAGGAAATCCGACGAATGCTCGTGCATCCGACCCGCGCCCGTGCGATCCAGACGGGGATGGAGTTGCGCGTACTGGGGGCGATCCTGCCGGAGGTTGTCCGGATGCGCGGGCTCTTTCAGGGGAAGCCGATGCAGCCGGAGGGGGATCTCTGGGATCACACCAGGCTGGTCCTCGAGCTGCTGCCGAGGGAGCCGACGTTCCCGCTCGCGATGGCGGCCCTGCTGCACGACGTCGGCAAGCCGGCCTCGCGGTCGTTCCACCACGGTCGATACACCTACCACAATCACGAGCAGATCGGCGCGGCGATCTCCGAGAAGATCTCGCGGCGGCTTCGCTTCTCGAACCAGGAACGCGATCGCATCGCCTGGCTGGTGAGGTTTCACCAGTACCTCGGCGAGGCAACCCGGATGCGCGAGTCGAAGCTGAAAAAGATCCTCGCCGAACCGGGAATCCACGAACTCCTCGACCTCCATCGAGCCGACGCGAAGGCGACCACCGGCGATACCTCACAGGTCGATTATTGCGAATATTACCTGCGCGAAGAGCCGGCCGGTCCGATCAATCCTCCACCACTTCTCACCGGTCACGACCTGGCCCGACACGGGCTGAAGTCGGGCCCTCAGTTCAAGATCCTCCTCGACCGGGTTCGCGAGGCACAGCTTGACGGACTGGTCCGGAGCAAGCGAGAAGCGCTCGAGTGGGTCGATCGAGAGCTGGCTGGTGATGGTTGCCGACTGGGTGGGGCGGGCCTAGAATGAGGCCGAGCGTGAACGGACGTGTCGCCAACCCTCCTCACCCGGGCGTTCCTTGATGACCGGATCTTCCACGGCCGCGGCGCTGGTGAGCGGCGGTCTGGATAGTGCCATTCTCTGCGTGGACCTGCTTCGCGACTACGCGCGGGTGCAGCCGATTTATATCCGATCGGGACTCCGCTGGGAGGCGCAAGAGATGGTCTCGATGCGGCGGTTCCTGGAGGAAGTCGCCGACATCCGGATCGCCCCGATGGTTGTCCTCGACGAGCCGACGGCCGACGTCTACGGCGAGCACTGGAGCACGGCGGGCGTCGGCATTCCTGGGGCGGAGACACCCGACGAGGCGGTTTATCTACCGGGTCGAAACCTCCTGCTGACGATCAAGGCGGCCGTCTGGTGCCGGATTCGAGGGATCGAGGCCCTGGCTATGGGGTCGCTTGGATCCAACCCGTTTCCGGATAGCACGCCCGAGTTCTTTCAGCGATTGCAGGAATTGATCGCCCGGGCCATGGACGGCGGACCTCGCCTCATCCGGCCCTTCGCAACCCTCCACAAGCCGGAGGTTCTGGAACGCGGCCGAAGTCTTCCGCTCCACCTGACGTTTTCCTGCATCGACCCGCGCGCGGCCCGGCATTGCGGAGAGTGCAACAAGTGCGCGGAGCGGAAGACCGCCTTCCGCGAGGCGGGCATTCCCGACTTCACTCCCTATGCCGCCTAGCGTCTCCGGGCCGAACCCAGCCCCACTCTTCGCTCTTTCGAGAAGGGCCCGCGCCATGTACCGAGTGACTCGCGAGATCGCGTTCTGCTACGGCCACCGCCTGCTTCGCTACGAGGGAAAGTGCCGCCATCTCCACGGTCACAACGGCCGGGCCATCATCACCCTCGAAGGGACCCGGCTCGACCAGGCGGGGATGCTCGTCGACTTCGGCGAGATCAAGCGTCACGTCCAGCGCTGGATTGACGAGAACCTCGATCACAACATGTTACTCTGCCGCGATGACCCGCTGCTCCCGGTCCTCCTCGAACAGGGCGAACGTGTCTTCGTGATGGACGACAACCCGACCGCCGAAAACATCGCTCGACTCATTTTCGAGAAGGCGAGCGAGGCGGGGCTCCCGGTCGTCGAGGTCGTGCTCTGGGAGACCGATCAGTGCTACTCGACCTTTGCCCCCGATCGATCCTCGCGATGAGGGGATCGATCGATCGGGGGACCGAGGCTCGAATTCGGATCAATGGGCGTGGCCGTGTCCGTCGTCGACCGGCTTGCTCTCCATCTGGTACGACTTGGGGATGTAGGGGAAGCGGGTGTCGTCGACCCACCAGTCGAAATGGCCGCCCTCGCGATGTCCCTTCAAGAGAGCCACCGCATGAAGAGTCCCTTCCGTGTGCGGAACGCCCGGCGGAGGAACCGCGCCGTCGATCTCGTAGTGGACGAGGGCGAAATAGTAGAGGTGATCGCCCGGGATGCTCTCATCGACCCCTTGATTCTCGATTCCGACGAGCCGGATCGCGGCGCTCTTCGCTGAGAGTGCCTTGCGGAGATTGAGCATCGGACCGAGCTTCTGCTCCATCATCATCCGGTCTTTCTGGCTCATCTTCTCGAATTCCTTCTCTCGCTCCGCGCCGGTGTGCCCCTTCCGCTTATCGCCAGGCTCACCGAGGAGAAGCGCGTCGCCGAGGGTGCCCGTCTTGAGCACCTGGGCATACTGAGCGCCGAACTGGCTGGCGGATCGATTGATCGTCACATACTGGATCGTGGTATAGGTGACGACGATGAGCCCGAAGACCAGTCCCATTCCGATTCCGGTGTTGGCGAGACCGATCCCGGTGAGCGTATCCGGGGAGCGCTGGATGGCCCGGTTGGCGAGGGCGCCCAGAACCACCGCGAGGACAGCGAGGACCAGGAAGTTGAGGCTGGCGAAGCTGAACGAGGAGAGCGCCCCGCAGATCAGGCTGAAGACAGCGAGGTTGCTGATCGCGCGATAGGTGGGCAGTTCGTTCTCGATCGGCGACGGTGGGGCTTCGGCGATCATGGGGCCGGTCGGTTCGGTCGGCACGGGTCGGAACCTCCGTCTCGGGAGCGAATCGGCGTCGTCTTGGATAAGGGATGAATCGGCGCGGGTACTGGCCCGACCGGATCGGGAATCGATCCACCATCGAGGCTAACCATCGGTGCGCGGGCCGTCAAGGAGCGGGGTTGGGCAAGGTCGCCGCGGTTGCTAGCAGCGATCGGTTTTCCTCGTGTTCGAGAACTTCGCCGGAGGAGTTCAGCGGGGCGGCTCAGCCAGCCGTCATCGGTACGGGTTCAGAGTGTGGCGACGCTCGGCCGCCCGGGACTGGCCATCATCCAGGAGAAAAGGGCCATGCCGACCCAGAAGCCACCGAGCAGGCAGCCGACGACGTTGGTCCACGACCAGTTCCGCTGAGCGAGCCCGCATCGCCAGCCGGCGAGCAGAACGGCGAGGACCACCAGGCCGAGAGTCCGGTCGGAGAGCGGAGTCGCCCAGGGTATCGTGCGCCACTGCCCCTGCCCGATCGCGGCGAGGTCGAACGCCCAGAGGATCAGCCCGGCCGTCAGCCAGACCAGCTCGCCGAGGCTTCCCTGGATCTCACCCGTCCGAAAGAGGATGAACGGACCGACCAGCGCCAGGCATCCGGCGAGCGTGGCGAGGCTGGAGAGCATCGCGTAAGGGGGCCAGGTGAGCCGCCCGCGCTGAACGAGAAGGCTCAATCCCCAGGCCAGGGCCGCCGCCAGAAGAATGGCGTTGGTCACCGCCGAACCGGACGCCGAGGATCCGCCCGATCGGGACGGACTCGCGGAACTTCGCTTGCCGCTCATGGTCGTGGACTCGCCGGGGCTCGGAAATCCGGTCGCGGAGCATCGCGAGGGTCCGCGCGCCCGCGCGACCCCGAGTCGGTTTCGACCATATTCGGGGCGGGGATTGAGCCGTTCCGTGGTCCCTTTCAGAGAGCGGCTGGCGCAATCGCTTCCTCCGATCGAGACGGACGACTCGCATCGACCACGCGACCGTGTTCGATCAGCGGGTGGCGACGTCGCGCGGGCCAGGCTCCGAGGCCGAGTCGGACGGCGCGGAGACCACCGCGCTGGGGGCCTCCGACTCGTCGAGGAACTCCTCGGGATCAGGGTCCAGCACAATCTGCTCGCCCTCGCGGAGACCGGCCGTGACCTCGGTAAGATTGTGCGTGACCCGCCCCAGCTTCACGGGCCGGCGCTCGAGGTCGTCGCCTCGGACGACATAGCAAACGTCCTGGCCCTCGTTGTTCACAACCGACTCCGACGGGACGGCCAGCACATCGTCTCGGAGCGGCAGGTCGATCTCAACCTGCGAGGACATCCCCGGCCGGAGTCCCGGCTCGACGCCCTCGATGCTCACGAAACCCTCGTAGTAATTGACGTCGGTCCGCCAGTTGGAGATCGCGATCTGACCGACCTTGCGAACCCGCCCGTGCAGCACCCGACCCGGCAGCCCCTCGACCTGGATGTTCACCTTCATCCCCGGCCGGACCTCGGGCACGATCGACTCGTTGAGCATCGCGACGACCTCCATGTCGTTGAGGTCGGGGAGATAAATCAGATCCTGTCCCTCGCGGACCGGCATCCCCTCCTCGATCAGGATGTCGTGACGACGATCGTGGGCATAGACCACGTATCCATCGTGAGGGGCGCGGATGGTACAGTTCGCCACCTGCTCCTCGAGGATCTTGAGCCGGTCGCGGTGGCGATCGACGCGAAGAGTCTGGTAGTCAAGCGTGGTCCGGGCCGCGATAATGTCCCCTTCCAGCGCCCGGAGAGTACGAGAAGCCGTGTACTTCCGGAAGACCTCGAAGGCGCCTTCCTCCTGCTGGAGCTTCAGCTCCAGCTCGGCGGCCGTGTATTCATCCGTGCTGACGACGCTCGTCGAAACGTACCCCTTGGCCTTCATCGAACGCGACCAGGCGAGGCGCTCGCGGGCCTGATTGAGATCGGCCTGAGCCAGGGTGACCCGTCGGCGATAGTCTTCTTCCTGCTCCTTCAACGTCCCATCTCGATACTCGGCCAGAGCCAGCCGGGCGATTTCGTGGTCGAGATCGGCCTGGAGCTTGTCGGCCTCGGCACGCTGCATGTTGATTCGCTGGACGCGAAGCAACTCCTGGTAGTCGGACGAATCGAGGATGGCGAGGACATCCCCCTTCTTGACGACCGTTCCCTCGGGAATGATCTGAAGCAGGACTGAAGATCCTCCCGCATAGAGCTTCTGGCCCTGCACGCCCGCCGAGAAGTTCTCAAGCCGGCATTCGATGATCGTGCGTTTCGCACTTTCCAGTTGCCCGCCCGCCTTGAGAGTCGGCCGGAGATCGGCTCGACGGACGGCCGTGATCGGGAACCGATCTCGCGCCGGTACTCGGGCCTGGGCGCGATTCTTCGCGTACCAGCCAAGTCCGCCCATCACGGCGAGACTCAGGGAAAGGATCATCAGGCGAGCGGCCTTCCTCACGAACGACCGCGGATGCTGGGAGCGTGACATGCGGGGTTGCCCCTTCCACTCGGGCGCCTCGCGCGGGCCAGGCGAACCGGCCGGAGGCGGGCACAGGACGATCCGGTCCCGGTCGATCCGTCCCCATCGGTGACGTCTTCAGCCGGGCTTCTCGGGCGGCGCGATCGGAGCGGTCCTCCGTCCCATCGCAATCTTCAGTCAACGTCGGTATGAGCCGATCCCTCGGGCGTATCGGCGGCTTTCAGGTTTCGGCATCAGGCAGGATATTCAGGCCATCGAGTCGGATCGCTGGTTCAATCCGTCGATCCGATCGCCTCTATTGTAAAACATTCTTTCGACAAAGTCCATCCCCAATGCAAGGTAGATACGGAACTGGGGATCATTCCTCGGAAGCGGGGCGCTGTCGCGACTTCCATGCGGGGTTACCGGAACGATTGGCGCCGGGGCCTCCGCGGCGTCGGGCACCGGGACCGGGGCTGGCGGCGGCATTGGCGTTCGCGGGTTGAGTAGGGGCGGCCTCGGACTTGTTCAGGGCGATCTCGGACCATCGGCGGTTCTCAAAGCCAGCGAGCGACCGGGGACGGCCAGCCTCTCGGCCAGGCGGGTCGAGCAGAACCTCGTCGCCTTCCTTCAGCCCCTCGGTGACCTCAATCAGTTCGGGTGTGGACTTCCCCACCCGGAGGGTCCGGCGCTCGATCTGGTTGCCGGCGGACAGAACAAAGCATTCGTACTTTCCACGGTCGGAGACGACGGCCTCGTGCGGGATCACCAGGGCGTCGTCGCGGCGAACGAGGTTGAGGTCGACCATCGCCGACATTCCCGGCTTCACCCCGGGCGCGGAGCGATCGAGCTTGAAAATCCCCAGGAAGTGGCGGACATCCTCCCCTCGGCGGCTCTCCTGGCTGGGGATCTCGCTGATCGAGTGGAGCTTGCCGGGAAGACGAAGCCCAGGAATCGCCTCGAACTCGACCGAGCCGGTCATCCCGGGATGAACCCGGCTCACGATCGATTCATTGAGGTCGACCTGAATCTCCATTTGATCGAGGTCGGGGAGGTAAAAAAGCTTCTGCTCCTGCCGGACGGTCATCCCCTCCTCGATCGACGAACCCTCGCTGCCGAACCGGGGATTCGGGTCGAAGTAGTAATAAACGACGCCATCGTGAGGCGCCCGGATCGTGCAACGCTCCACCTGTCGCTGAAGCTGCGTGAACCGCTCAAGTTGGCGGTTCAGCTTGACCTGCTCGCTATCGAGAGTCGTCCGTGCGGTGGTGATATCGGCCTGAAGCGTTTTCTCGGTTTTTGGGAGAGAGAACCGCTGAAAAAGGTCGTAGGCCAGTTCCTGCTGACGAAGCGACTGTTCGTCGGTCAAGAACGTCTGCTCATCCGTCCTGACCTGAGCCAGCGAGGCATACCCCTTGCGGTTCATCATCCTCGACCAGTCAAGCCGCTCGCTGGCCTGGGTCAAATTCGCGCGGGCCAGGCTCAGGTCGGCCTCCATCTGCTCAATCGTCTGCTTGACGGTCCCCTGCATGTACTCGCGGAGCGCGATCTGGGCGATCTCGACGTCCAGTTGAGCCTGCAAGTGGCTCGACTTCGCCTGCTCGACCACAATCGTTTGCTGCCGGAGCATCTCCTCGTAATTCGAGCCATCGAGACGGGCGATGATGTCTCCCTGGTTCACCGTGGTTCCTTCGGGAACGAGCGAGATCATCGTCGAGGCACCGCCGGCTCCCGCACTCGCGGCAGACATCGCCGTGGTCGAGCCCCCACCACTGCCAACCGCCCCACTGGACAGGTTTTCCAGCTCACACTTGATGATCGTTCGCTTCGAGCTCTCCACCCGCCCAGGCGCCTTCAACGAGGGCTCCAGTGCCGTTCGCTCAACCCGGACAAATCGATACAGATCACGGGCCGTTCGACGCTCGGCGAAGGGACCAGCCCCCGTCACATAACAGGCCGAAAGGCCCGAACCTAGAGCCGCCATCACGACGACCAGCGTGATCGGTCGCGTACAGAACCGGAAAATGCGTGCCAGCATCGAGGAGAGCCCTCGCTCGCGGAGCGGGATCGGATGGGATCGACACCTCATTCTGATCGACGCGGCCGATTCTCGCCAGTGGAGAGACCATCTGGGTCCACTCGAGATCCATCCCTACTCAAATAAGAGCGACAACCGAGACCAATCCGCCCTCTCCACCTTCCGGCTTTCTCGACCCGAATTTCGTCCAGGTGCCATCGACGCCTCACTCACGCGCTCTCCCCTTCGCCCCAGAATCCGCTTCCCGACCACCCCACGAACCATTCACAGGACATCTCCCCCGATCCTCAAACCCTACGACGCCGGTCATTTCCGACCCACGAGGGTCATTTTCGCGCATCCTCTCCTCCGATTTCTATTTCGCAGGCTTCCCAATCTGTTTGCATTGCCCAGATTATCCAGTATCATTGAGCCGGCTACCTTCCCCGGACACGAAGCATCGCGAGAGACGGGGACCTTCACAACGGGTCCGGGGGCTGGTTGGAAGCGACCGTGTCGATCGGTGGTCCGATCGGCTGATCAACGGGGCTGATCCGGCTGGGAAGCGTTCCCGGGTAGGTAGCGGGGTGCATTGCGGTCGGTGCGAGGGCGTCCGGGGTGGGGCGATCGCGTCGGTCGGGGTGGGCCCGGATGGGGAAGGTACGGGGGCTTCTGGTCCCGCACCGTGCTGAGGTTTCAACAACTGCGGTTCGCAACACGAGGATTCTCCATGACGACGATTCTGCGTTCCATGCTCAAGGGTGCTGCTCTGGGCGCGCTGACGATCACGCTGGCGACCGGCTCGGCCTTCGCGGGCCACGGTTCGAGCGGTGGAATGATGAAGAAGCACCACGGCTCCTCGGGTGGCTCGAGCGGCGGATCGAGCGGTGGCTACTACGCTTCGACGGGCGGGTCGAGCGGTGGCTCGAGCAGCGCCGGCAAGCACCAGCACAAGACGAAGATGAACAAGCACCACGGCTCCTCCGGCGGATCGAGCGGTGGCTACTACGCGTCGAGCGGTGGCTCGAGCGGCGGATCGAGCAGCGCTGGCAAGCACCAGCACAAGATGAAGATGAAGAAGCACCACGGCTCGTCGGGTGGTTCTTCGGGCGGTTCGAGCGGTGGCTCCTCGGGCGGCTCGAGCGGCGGCTCTTACTGAGTCGATGCCCGGCCCCCCGTCGCATGGCGGGCGGGCCGGATCGTTCTTCTCTCGGATCGATGCGCGGGGATGCGGATTCTCCCGGACCCCCGCGCACGCCGCCCCTCCTCTTTTCCCCTCCCGTCCTTCCGAAACCTGAAGGGAACTTTCACGTGAACGGCGGTGACGTCGATGATCGCGCTGCGCCCCTTGATGCCAGGCGGCCGAGGGGGCTCCAGCGGCGATGGGTCCGGAGGGTGGTCAGCGCCTGGCTGGTTCTGCATCTGGTCGCGATTGTCGCATCTCCCGCGGCCACGGAACCGGCCTCGGAGCTGGCAACCGACGTTTGCGGCTACCTGATGCCTTACCTGGGGGCTCTCTACCTCGATCACGGATACCACTTCTTCGCTCCCGAGCCGGTCGAGAGCACGCTCATTCGATATGTCGCCGAGCGTAAAGACGGCTCGGTGGTCGAGGGCGTGATCCCCGACCGCAAGACAAAGCCTCGATTGCTCTATCACCGATATTTCATGCTCACCGAACGCATGAGCGAGGCACCCGAGGGCCTCGAGGAACTCTGGCAAGAATCGTACGCCCGACGAATCGCGCAGGAACACGACGCCGTGAAGGTCACGCTTTTCGAGCGGATTCACCAGCTTCCGACCATGGAGAAGGTGCGGGAAGGCGGACGGCTCGACGAGCCTGAGAGCTACGATGAGGAAGAACTGGGGGTGTTCGAATGAGCCGCATCGGCGCTGCCATCGTCGATTACGTGAAGGACTGCGCCCGCGCCTCGGCCGAGGGGTGGGACGAGTTCTGGTTCCGGCCGGCCGACCCGACGCTGCTGGGTTTGATCCGAATCCTCTCGGGTCTGATGCTGGTTTACACACACGCGGTCTGGGGACTGGTCCTCCCGGACTTCTTCGGTGAAACGAGCTGGTTGAACGAGTCGCTGGTCCGTGCGATCTCGACCGGGGCTTACCGGTATTCGTTCTGGTGGCTGGTCCCTCAGGGGATGATGTGGCCGGCCTATGCTCTCTCGATGGTGATCCTGGTGCTTTACACCGTGGGGTATCGGAGCCGGATCACCTCGGTTCTCTCGTTCCTGATCACGGTCTCCTACGCGTATCGAACCCCGGCGGCGACGTTCGGCCTCGACCAGATCAACGCGATGCTCTCGCTGTATCTCTCCATCGGCCCGAGCGGGGCCGCGCTCTCGGTGGACCGATGGTTGGCTCGCCGACGAGGGCAGGTGATCGGGGATCGTCCCGAGCCATCCTCGAGCGCGAATCTGGCGCTCCGGCTGATCAACGTGCACATGTGCGTGATCTACCTGTTCGCCGGGGTCGCGAAGCTCCAGGGCGAGGCGTGGTGGAATGGCGAGGCGATGTGGCGGGCCTTCGCCAATTACGAGTATCAATCGTTCGACATGACGTGGATGGCCTGGCATCCCTGGATGGTCAACCTGGCGACGCACATCACGATTCTCTGGGAGATCAGCTTCGTCGCCCTGATCTGGCGGCCGAGATGGAAGCCGATTGTGTTGCTGGGCGGAACCCTGATGCACCTGGGAATCGGGTTCTGCCTGGGGATGTGGACGTTCGGCCTGATCATGCTGGTGGGATGCTCGTCGTTCCTGCCGACCGACGCGGTGGGTGCGATGGTCGCGGCGATGCTCCGCCGCCGGCCGCGTCCCGAGCCGGCTGAGTCGCCCTCGTATCCGGCGCCGGTTACTCGGCCCTCGGTCCGGATCGAGTCGATGGAACCCGCACTGGCGGGAGTGCCCGACGGCGACTGATCGGGGGAATTCTCGGAGCCGATCGAAGGGCCTGACGGGGATGCGATCCTCCCTGGCGGGCCCTTTCGCGTTCGTCCCGGAAAGAGCAATCGCGTCGCGAACCTCGACGACGGCGCCAGGGTCTCTTTTGATCGTGAGCTGGGTTTGACCGTTCAGGCGACTCGCATGGGTTCGGACTTCGCGAGCCACGCGGAGGCATCTTGCATGGGCGCGCCCGGTTATGTAACGGGGCCCGCGGGGCTCGTATGCCCGATGGCGAGGGGCCCTGTCCCGCTGGCGGAGGCCCTGGCCGCCGAGACGGTCGTGCGTTATATTCGAGACAGTCGCCGAGAGGGCTGGACGACCTCCCTCACTTGCCTGGCGATCCGTGCCGTCGAGGTCCCCGGCTGATGGACGCGGAACAGCTCGTTCATTCGTGGCTCGGCGGCCGAGCGTCCATCGGCGAGGACGGTCACTTCAGAATCGGCCGATCGTCGGGCGACGGGTTCCCGACCAGGCTCCGACGCGCCTATCAGTGGATCAGTTCGCAGGCCCTGCTCTCCCCGTTCGCCGAGCTGGAGGCCGGGAAGCCCCGGCGAATCGAGCGCGGTCCGGTTCGGATCGACCTGTACGACGAGCCCGCGTATTCGGCGTTCGTGCTGCTCCCGCTGCTCAACCTGGTGGTCTCGCGGCGGATCGTCTTCGTCGGTGCGCCGGGGCGGGGCAAGTCGTCGATGGCGACGCTCATGGGCCTGCTCGCCGGGCACTCGCTTGACGCGATCCGGCGTGCGATCCAGCACGGGCACCCGCAGCTCACTGTTCAGGACCTGCTTGGACACCCCCTGCCCCACGACCTGCTCGAGGCCCGATCGAACCGCGAGATCCGAGTCGCCTGGCGCGACTGGATCGGCCTGCGGGTCAAGGTCGTCGACGAGTACAACCGAATCCCGACCAAGACGCAATCCGCCCTGCTCACGCTGATGGCCGAGGGCTACGCCGAGATGTACGAGCAGGTCATTCACGCCGGAACCTCGGCCTGGTACCTGACCGCAAACGACGACCTGGGCGGCGGGACCTTCCCGGTAATCGAGGCGCTCAAGGACCGGATCGACCTGGTCGTTCGATGTTCCCCGTTCCACTCGCAGCACCTTGCCGTGCTGGCCGACCGGATCGCCTCGGCGGGATCGGCCGAGGAGTTCGTCCCGGCCGACCTGGTCTTCAAACCCGAGGAACTCGACCGGGCCGACCGCGAGGTCCGCGCCGTTCCGGTGCCGGGCGACGTGCTCGACCTGCTCGGCTTCTTCCTCGGCCAGCTCGACTTCTGCCGGCGCGCTTCGGATCGACTGGAATTCATGAACAAGGACACGCTGCACCTCGCCGGGCGTCGGGTCGGACACGTTTGCACCGAGGATTGCCCGCTCGACAAGCAGGAGAACCTTTGCAGCCAGACCGAGAACGGCGCCTCGCCGAGGGCGCTCCAGGCAGTGATCCACTTCGCCAAGGCGCTGGCCTATTTCCGAGGCCGCCCGGAGGTCGGGCTCGATGACCTCCGCCAGATCCTTCCCTGGGCCCTTTTTGACCGGCTCCGGGTCAACGCCCAGGGCGCCTTCTTCCAGAAGGCCGAGAACAAGGTCTACCTGACCGATCGCGTCTCCTGGATCCGCCAGCTCTTCGACCGCGCGGTCCAGCAGCATGCCGCCTATGCAGCCGCCCGACGGCCGCTAATCGAACTGGAGAATAAGGCCCAGGAGATCGGCCGGTTGGGTCGGCTGGAGATCGAGGGACGGCTCCGGGACGTCCGCGCGGCGATGGACGACCTGCTTCAGAACAACGAGCTCAACGGCCCGGTTTATGAGGATCTCGTCCGGCTCAAGAACCTTAACAACCGATATCTCCACGGCGCCCGGTGATCACGCGATGAACGAGGCGGCACGCGACCTCCTGAAGCGCCTCGGCGACGAGGGTCCTCGCCTCTTTTCCGGCTGGAATGCCGCCATCTTCGACGCGTATGTCCGGACGGTCCTCCCCGCGATCGCGGCGAATTTGTCCGCCGACGACCCGCGCACCTTCGCCGGGATCGCGGTGATGGTCCAGCAAGGGGTCGGCGAGGGCCATCTTCGCGGCAATCCCTCGTCGCTGCCCCGCCACTTCCTGGAATGGTGCCTCTGCGACTGGCTCCCGGCCGCGCTCCCGAGGCAGTTGGAATCCGAGCGTCTCCCGATGCTCGCCCGGATCTGGAACCTCGCGGAGGGGCTGCTTCGCGAGCCAGGCTGGGTCAATGCCTATGTCATGGCGAGGATCGGCGAGTTGCGAGAAGACGGCCGGCCGGAGGAGTTCCTCGTCGAGGTTCTTCGTCCCTTGCTCGAGCCGGCTCCGCCGGTGCGCTGGGAGCCGCCCTATCACGTGACGACACTCTCGCTTCGCGCCTCGGACGAGGATTTCCTCCCCGGCGAGATGCAACTCGCCACGCCGAGCGTGCTGGTCGTCGCGGACCGACGGCGGCCGGTCCGGCTGGGAATCCATCTCCGGCCAGGAGGCCGAAGCGCTGTTCTGGGGACGTTCGCCCCGACCGATCCGATCCCCGAGGAGCCGTCAACGATCGCTGTCGAGTGGGCCGACGGCATCGCCCGGATTGGTCCGGAGGCCGTGCCGATGCCGTTCCTGGCCATGCCGTATCGATGGTCCATCGTCCCCTCGGGATATGTCGTCGCCTGCGCCCTCGATTCGCAGAAACTCTGGATCGTCGAGGCCGCTGCATGAGCCCCTCGGATCGCGAGCGACTGGAGAGCGAGTTGCATCGGTGCTGGCCGATCGCGCAGGCACACTGGTCGCGGTTTTTGCTGCTACGCGAGCCGAGCTTAGACGCCGGTCAGCCGAGCGTCGCCCAGATCAACCTCAACACGCGAGAGGTGATGATCAACGCCCCGATGATCCTCGAGAAGGGGCTCGTCGACACGATCGAGGCGCTGCTGGCGCACGAGGTCGGGCACCACGTCTGCTACCCGGGAACGATGCAGACTCACGCGCGGATGCGACTCCTCGAGCGCTCGCTGATACCGTTCGAGGAATACTCGCTCATCAACCTCTTCACTGACCTGATGATCAACCATCGGCTGGGCGAGCGACTCCGCCCGATGCTGATCCGGGTCTACCGGGCCTTCACCTCGGAACCGGCCTTCCACGGCGAGGCTCGATGGAAGCGCGATCCGGGATTCTTCTTCTACCTGGCGATCTACGAGGAGCTCTGGGGGCTGGAAGCCGGCGCACTGATGGGCCAACCGTTCTCCGAATACGGGGAAATGTTCCCCGCCTATCGCGCCGAGGCGAGGGTGCTGGGTGAGAGTCTTTTCGTGATGGGGCCGAATGTCTACGCGCAGTTCCTGTACTTTCTCTCGGTGATGGTGCGTTATCTGACACCGCCCGACGACGAAGACCCGGTCGCCGTCCACCCGCTGAAATGCGGGCGCGGCGAGCCCTCGCCGGCCGACTGGGCCGAGGCGATCACGCCGACGCAGGCCGAACTCGACGCGATCCGGCGAGCCCACCGGGAAAGGTGGTTCGAGGAGGACCAGGGCGAACGACTCCAGGAGAACAATACGCCCGAGGGCCGGATCGCCGGCCTTCCGGGATTCGGGACGGTCGACGCCTCGACCGTCCCCGAGATCATGGCCGCCTACTACCGGCGGGAGGCCGAAAAACACCTGCTTCGCCCGCCCCTTCAGCGCCGGCTGGGAGAGCCCCAGGTGCCGACGACCCTTGAGGAATGGGAGGTCGGCGACCTGGTTCGCGAGATCGACTGGCTGGCGACCATGGCTCTTCGCGGCCGCGATCTTGGCGGCGCGATGCCGATCAAGCGGGTGAGGGTCGCCGAGGAAGAAGGGCTCGAGGCGCCGCTCTGGCAGCCCCGGATGGAGATCTATCTCGACGTCAGTGGGTCGATGCCCAACCCCTGCTTCGTCGTTAACGCGATGACCCTCGCCGCCCAGATCCTCGCGACCGGGACCGCCCGCGCCGGCGGGTGGGTCCGGGCCCTGATCTACTCGCACCAGCCCGTGCTCTTCTGGGAGTGGACCCGATCCGAGGCCGAAATTTCAAGGTTCCTGATGCACTACATCGGTGGCGGGACCAAGTTCCCGTTCGATATCCTGGAAGCATCGGTGCGCGAGTGCGCGGCGGACCAGCCGATCCGGGCGATCATCACCGATGCCGACTTCGACGCGAATTTCGAGAGGGATCCGGCCCACTCCGGGATCCTCGGGCGGGCGATCGAGGCGTCGCCGCACTTGGTCCTTTTGCTCCGGACCCCCACGCAAGTGGATCGATATCGGGCGATGGGGGCGTTGGTGGTCCCGGTCGCGGCGATGGAGGATTTCCCCAGGCTGGCCGCCGAGCTTGCACTGGCGCTTTTCCCGGAGGATCGAGATGGCCGTCTTTAAGAAGAAGCCTCAGGAGGCGCTACGATCCCGAGCGGAGCCGCCCCCTGCTGTCGAGTGGGACCTCGGCCGGCTGATCGACCGGGTCCGCGAGTCGGCCCCGACGTTCGAGGCCATTGAGGTCGACACCGCGCTGGTCCACGCCCGGCTTGCCGACGCCTGCCGAGACGTCGGCCAGGCGCCGCCGGATCCCCGGACCTTCGAACGCCAGACGGGCCCGCTCGACGCCGAGGGATGGCGACGGCTGGCGCTCGCGGCCTGTGCGCTTGACGACTCGTCGTACTGGTTTGACCTCGCCTCACGCGGCCCGGCGTTCCCCGTCTCGGCCGGGGTCTCCGACGGACTGCCGAGGATGGCCCGCGAGGCCGAGCCGCTGACCGTGGCGCTGGTCCGGCAGAGCGGCACCCGTGCTGAGGAGTTCGCCCGAAAGCTGACGGCCTACCTCGGCGTCGGAATCATCGGCGAGTCCCATAAGGAATCGCAGGCCCGCCTGCACGCCATTGACTACAGACGCCTTCTCGCCGAGGCCGAGCATGCCCGCGCCTTGGCGCAGGAAAAGATGGAAGGGCTCCGCAAGAAGCAGCAGGCAGCCGACGGCGCCCGGGGCCGTCGGGGGAAGTGGTGATCCCATGAACCGACCCGATGAGGATCTCTCGCGTTTCCGATTCCACACCGGCGCCACCCTGCGCCGACTGGCTCCCGACGAGCCCTGTCCGCGGCTCTATCGCGACATCGGACCCGAGGCCATGGCGCGATTCCTCGCCGGACGGCTCGGGCGGCTCGCTGGTCCACTGGCCCCGATCCTCTATACGCGGACCTCCGGATATCGCGAGCCCTACTGCGACTTCGAGCCGATCGGCCGGCTGGTCTTCCTCCGTCCCCGAGAGCTCCGGCCGTGGTTCTCCGGTGTGGCCGACGTTTACGTCGCTCCGATTCCGCGCGCGAGCGGCAGAGTCGAGGTTGGATTTCTCCCGCCGCACGTCGACTTTTCTGATGCCGATACCCTCCTTGAAGGCGTTCGGAATCTGGCTGATCTCCGCGAGGCGCTGGGCAGTCGCGACTACGACGAATCGATCGCCGAGACGAGATCCGGGCTCGACCGCCTGAACCACGAGCTGGCCGAGGCCGAGTCGATCGCCCGTCCGATCCGAAACCGTCTCCAGTCGGGCGACCGTGCCGGGTCCGATGCTGTCCGCGACTGGCTTTCCCGACATGGGCTCGACGAGGCGGACCTCTGCCGGGCCTGGCATCACCTGCCCCGCGACCGCCGCGACCGACTCCGCGCCGCGCTCCGCTCCTTTTGAGGTGAGGATACTCGGATGCGAGGGATCGAAACCATCGCCGATGTCGACCCGGGATGGAGCGGCTGCCGGTTTCTGACGTGCAGCGTCCTCCCGGTCCGGCTCGCGTGCAACCTGACCTGCCCGTTCTGCTTTTCTCGGTCGTCGATCAGCGCGCTGGACCGCGACCGGATCGATTGGGCCGAGGCCGATATCGAGGCCTATTACGCGATCGCCCGCGACCGAGGGGCGAGCCGGCTGGTGATCACCGGCGGCGGCGAGCCGCTTCTCCGGGCCGACGACGTCATTCGGCTGATCGAACGAGCGCGTGGATTCTTCCGCGAGATCGCTTGCTTCACCAACGGGACCTTTCTCACCCCGAGGCTCGCCGATCACCTGGCCGAGGCGGGTCTCTCTTACCTCTGCTACTCTCGGCATCACGACGACGACGCCCGATGCCGGGAGCTGATGGGCCTGACGGCCCCCACCCTCGATTCCTTCTTCCGGGCGGCCCGCGGGTTGAAGGTCCGCGCGACCTGTGTGATGGCCCTCGGCTCGATCGACTCGCCCGAGGCGGCCGATCGCTATCGGCGAGTCCTTTCGGGCTTCGGCGTCCGAGAATTTACGTTCAAGCATACCTATGTCGCGTATTCGGGTTCGGTCTTCGGCGGGTCGCGTCAGGACTCATGGGCTGCCAACCACCGGGTCGCGGCCGACCCGTTCGAGGGGCGCGGAGAGGTTGTCGGACGGCTTCCGTGGGGACCGACGATCCGACGGCTCGGCGAGGATCAGGTCTGTTACTATCACGAGCCCGATCCCTCATGGGAGAAGGAGCAT
Organism: Planctomycetales bacterium; assembly: GCA_027449865.1. Classification (GTDB taxonomy): domain Bacteria; phylum Planctomycetota; class Planctomycetia; order Isosphaerales; family Isosphaeraceae; genus JAKAUH01. The sequence continues at coordinate 6,485 of DAIDKV010000199.1, read as the reverse complement.
CAGCTATGTCGATCGATCAACCTGCTCTCCGACGGGAGCGCGTACGCCTCACTGGAGGATCGCCAGAGCCGGCTGTTCCGGTTGAGTCGCTGCTAGCGGCGATTGGTCCTGGGGAAGTCGAGCGATTCCGTCCGCTCCTGCCGGTCGGGTACGAGGCGGGCGTCGACGCCTATCGGGGTGCGACCGCCGAGCTATCGGCCCGCGACCTCGCCGAGCATTACACCGACGGCCTCGCGTTTTTCCGCGATCGCTTCGTCCCGCACCTGAAACACCTACTGGAGCGGATGAGCGGCGGGGCCTGGGACCTATCCGATTTCGTTGCGTATGCCGCGGGCTCGGACGTCGACGCGATGACGCACCTGGTCGAGGCAGTCGCTGCCCGGGCGAGGGTCTCTCTGTTTCCGGGCGACTGGTTCGGGTTCCGGGTCGGTGCGACGCACCCGGCGAACATCGCCTGGGACGCCTCGGGACGCGGCGACCTGGCCTGCCTCTGCATTCCCTCGGTTCGGAACGGGCATCTCACCGACGAGATGCTTTCGTTCCTGGAAGCGGCCCCAAAACTCCTGCTGAACCTGAACCTCTACCCGACCCTCGTCCCCGACGAGCGCCGAGAGGTTGCCGAGGCGCTCCGACCGATGCTCGATCGGGCGGTCCTCTCGATCAGCTTCAGCCGAGGATTTGGGCTGACGGCCTCGCAACTCGGCGTCCTGCTCGTCCACCGCAACCATCCGTACCGGGCGCGCTTCGAGACTCAATGGTCGTGGTTCACCTACTTCTTCAACGCGATCGCGGCGCGGGCGTTCATGCTGCTCGACCTCTCTGCACTGGAGGCGGTCGATGCTCGACGTCGGGACTGGGTGCGGACCGCGCTGGAAAACTGGGGCCTACCGGTGGTCGAGACCGGGAGCTATTACGTGAAGGCGTTCCGACCGATCGGCGAGTTGCCCGAGGTGTTCAGGCCCCTGATGCGCGGCGATTTGGTCCGGCTCTGCTTCAAGCCGCCGATCGGATGAGATAAATCGATGAATCAGAATGGGCGGCGCTGGATTCGAACCAGCGACTTCCACCGTGTGAGGATGGCACTCTAACCGCTGAGTTAGCCGCCCGAGGCTCGGAATCGATTTTCGTTCCGTTCATCGCTGTTGTTCCTACGAAGATACCGTCCATTCGCTCCCTCGGCAAGAGCGCCGAGTGCGCCGGCTTAGCATCCCCAATTGAGCCGCCGGGGGCTTGCCGCATCCGGCCTCTCTTCTTAGATTAATGGGCTTGTGGCTGAATCAATTGCCATCGCCGGATGCGGAAAGCGAAGAGAGGTCAGGTCGCATCGATGTCCGAGTTCTTCCCCGACGTCCCGAAAATCGTCTACGGCGGTCCCAAGTCCCGGAATCCGCTGGAGTTCAAGCATTACAATCCCGACGAGGTGATCGACGGGAAGACGATGAAGGAGCATCTGCGATTCTCGGTCGTCTATTGGCACACGTTCTGTAATACCCTCTCCGACCCGTTCGGAGCCGGGACCGCCATCCGCCCCTGGGACGACGGCAGTTCCACCGTCGCCAACGCCCAGCGCCGAGCGAAGGCGGCCTTCGAGTTCATCGAGAAGCTCGGCGCCCCGTATTATGCCTTCCACGACCGCGACGTCGCTCCCGAGGGCCGGAACCTCAAGGAGAGCCACGCCAATCTCGATGAGGTCGTGAAGGTTCTGAAGGACGAGCAGGCCCGGACCGGGATCAAGCTCCTCTGGGGGACGGCCAATCTCTTCACTAACCCCCGGTACATGCACGGCGCGGCCACCAGCCCCAATTTTGATGTCTTCGCCTTCGCCGCCGCCCAGGTCAAGAAGGCAATGGAAGTGACCCACGAACTTGGGGGCACCGGCTACACCTTCTGGGGGGGACGCGAAGGCTATTCCACCCTCCTGAACACCGATATGAAGCGCGAGCTGGATCACCTTGGCCGCTTCCTCCAGATGGCCGTCGATTACAAGAAGCAGATCGGCTTCCAGGGGACGTTTTACATCGAACCCAAGCCCAAGGAACCGACCAAGCATCAGTACGACTCCGATGCCGCCGCTTGCCTCAACTTCCTCCGAACCTACGACTTGCTCCCTCACTTCAAGCTCAACCTCGAGACCAACCACGCCACGCTCGCCGGTCACGAGATGATGCACGAACTGGAAGTCGCCATTGGCTCGGGGGCGCTGGGGTCGATCGACGCCAACACCGGCGATTATCTGCTCGGCTGGGACACCGATCAGTTCCCGACCAGCATCTATCTGACGACGCAGTGCATGTACTGCATCCTCCAGATGGGCGGGTTCACCACCGGCGGCGTGAATTTCGACGCCAAGGTGCGCCGTGAGAGTTTCGAGCCGGTCGACCTGTTCCACGCTCACATCGGCGGGATGGACGCCTTCGCCCGAGGACTGAAAACCGCCCGGGCCATTCTGACGGATGGCCGGCTCGCCGCGTTCGTCAAGGAACGCTATCGGAGCTGGGATTGCGAGCTCGGCCGCCGCGTTGAGGAAGGAAAGGCCGGCTTCGGCGAGCTCGAATCGTACATCCTCCCGAAGGGTGACGCCGCCCGGAACGCGAGCGGCCGGCAGGAGATGCTCGAAAATCTCATCAACGAGTTCATCTGATCCCAGACAGACGGTCGTCGGGGGCGAGCGGAATCCACCGTTTCGCCCCCGATCCCCCCTCGATCGCGTTACTTCGAGCCGCCCTCAGCCATCGCCGCGAAAATACCCTCCATGAAGGCGGGAAGGTCGTCAGGCGTCCTGCTGGTGACGAGGTTGCCGTCGCGGACACAGGCGGCGTCCTGCCAGACCCCGCCGGCGTTCTCGACATCGTCGCGGATCGCGAAGAAGCCGGTCACCTTTCGACCCTTCAGGCACTTCGCTGAGCAGAGCATCCACGGACCGTGGCAGATCGCCGCGACCACCTTCCCCGTCCGCGCCGCCTGGGTGACCAGGTCGACCATCGCCGGATGCCGACGCATGTGGTCGGGCGAGTAGCCGCCCGGAACGATCACCGCGTCGAAGTCGGACGCCTTCACCTCGGTCGCGGCGACGTCCGACTTCGCCGGGTATCCGTGCTTCGAAGGGTAGGTCTCGCCGGCCTTTGGGCCGACGATCTTCACGTCGCAGCCGGCCTCGCGGAGCCGGAGGACGGGATACCAGAGTTCAAGGTCCTCGTACATCTTCTCGACGAGAACGGCGACGCGCTTTCCCTGGACCTGGGACATTGTGGCTGGCTCCTGGTGGACTTCGGGATTTTTGCTCGTGCCTGCATTTTACGGCGAGGTCGACACCGGCTGCGGAGATCCGGCGGGACGGTGCTCGGCCATCGCCCGCTCCATCCCTTCGGCGAACGAGTATGGCGGCTGGTATCCCAGCACGCGGCGGGCCTTCTCGATTGAGTATTCCAGATTCAGACCGAGAAACTTGAAGCGGGCCTTGTTGATGATCGGCGGTTTCTTTGAGCCGAGAAGTTTTGCCGTCCCCTCCACGACCGTCGCAAGCGTCCGGGCGACTGGAAGCGGAATCGACCGGGTCGGGACCGGGAGCCCGGCCAGTTCGGCGACCCGGCCGACGAACATTCGCTTCGTCACCGGCTCGCCGTCGGTCACGTTGAAGACCTCGCCGACCGCTTCGGGCGCCTCGGCCGCGAGAAAGATCGCATGGACCAGGTTCTTCACGTAGATGCAATTCAGCCGTTGCTCCCCCGAGCCGAAAAACGCGAAGGTGCCACGCCTGAGGTTCATGAGCAACTTGGGCAGAACGGTCCGATCGCGCTCGCCGTAGATGAAGCCCGGCCGGACAACCGCCGCGGGAAGCCCGCGCGTTCGGTGGTACTCCAGCACGAGCGCCTCGGCCTCGGTCTTTGACCGGGTATAGGCGTCGAGCGAGTTGGCGGCCGGCGGGGTCGTTTCGTCGGTCCCGAAGTGGTCTCGCCCTTCGTAAACTCCCAGCGAGCTTACGTGGACGAATCGGCCGACCCTGGCGTCCGAGGCGGCGTCGAGCAGAAGACGAAGCGCCTCGACGTTCAGGCGGCGGAACTCGGCCAGGGTTCCCCAGTCGCCGACCTTGGCGGCACAATTGAAGATCCAGTCAGCGCCCTCGGCGCCCCGGCGGAGCGCCTCGGCGTCCTCGAGATCGCCGACGACCTTCTCGACGCCCCACTGGTCGAGCCATCGGGTCTCGCTGCTCGGCCGGACCAGGGCCCGGACGCGGTGGCCGCGGCGGACGGCCTCCTCGGCGGCATGTCCGCCGACGAGCCCGGTCGCTCCGGTGATGAAGATGGTCCTGGCCGTTCCGGTCGTCGTGGCGTCCAAAAGTGAAGACCTCGCGCGGAATGGGATCGCGGGTCGCCTGCCGACCCAGTGGCGCCATGCTAACCCATCCGGGCGGACGTTGGAATTCCGGTCGCCCTTCGCCGAGACCGCCAGGGCCATCCGCAATCCGAGGCGCCAGCGCGGCCTGGGACTGGCCGAGCAGCCGTCGGACGTTGTAGTCTGGAATTCATCGAGTTCGAGCAGATGGCCCCAGGGCGATGCCGCACCGATCCGGGCTCATCCTGGGAGCGTTGGTCTTCGGATTGACCCCGACGGGATGAGGGTCTAGGATTCTCTGGCCCACCGGCCGCGGTTCAACTGGAGCCAGCCGGATCGGAGAGGTTCGGTCAGATGGCAAACGCCCTTAAGACACAGGATCTGGCGAACTATCGCCGCATCCTCATCACTCTCCGCGCCCGGCTCCGCGGAGACCTCGACCGGATGACCGACGAGGCCCTGCGCAGAGAGTCGGGGGCCGGCGGTGGCAGTCACTCCACGATGCCGTTGCACATGGCCGACCTGGGAACCGAGAATTATGATCAGGAGTTCACGCTCGGTCTGATCGAGAACGAGCAGGTGACCCTGGAACTGATCCAAGAGGCGTTGGAGCGGATGGAGCAGGGCAAGTACGGTCAGTGTGCGGAATGCGGCACCTCAATCGCCCGACCAAGGCTTCAGGCGATCCCGTACGCCCGGCATTGCATCCGATGCGCAAGGATGCTGGAGGGGGGCGAATGATTCAGCGCGCGGCATTGGTCCCGGGACGGCTGCTCCTCTTCACGGCGATCGCCCTCGGCGGGCTCTCGTTCGACCTGTCGACGAAGTCGTCGGTTTTCGCCCGGATCGGGCCGCCTGAGGAGGGACACATCGTCCCGGTCATCCCCAGCGTCCTTGAGATCCAGACGAGCCAGAACACGGGCGCACTCTGGGGATTCGGGGCCCGGCTCCCCTTCAGCAGCCTGATCTTCGCCGCGCTCTCGGTTGTCGCCGCGCTCATCATCTGCTACTGGCTGTTCTTTCTAGGTGCCGCCGCCAGCCGAACCCTGACCATCGCGCTCGGACTGATCATGGCCGGAGCCCTGGGAAACTGTTACGATCGCCTGGTATTCGGCCACGTCCGCGACTTCGTGCATTTCCACATCGACCCGATCGGGTTCGACTGCGCCATCTTCAACTTCGCCGACAACATGCTGGTCGCCGGAGCCCTTACGCTGGTTTTCTTCGCGATGCGCCCCGAGGACGCCGTACCCAGCCCGGTGGCCGAGACAACTCCCCCCGCGAAGGTCGATTCGGTCCTGGAGACGACCGGAACGTCCACGTCATGAAAGTCTGACGCGGATCGATGGCGGGAGCCGGTTGCGACGGATCCCGCATCGGCAGAATCGCGGGGAACAACCGGTCCCGGCCCGGATCCCCACCCACATTTTTAAAATCGACGACCAAATCGGCGGACAGACGGAATCCGGCCGTCGCATCCAGAGTTGCGACAGCCTGGATCAGCGGTATCCTCCTGGCGGGTTGGGTTCTCTCGGAGTCGCCTTCGCCGAACGACCTGGGGAATTCAGTCGTCCAGGCCGAGTTCCTCAATGGTGTTCACATCAAGGAGATCGAGCTGGAGCTGGGCCAGGGCCTCCGTCGAGAGAGCTTCGACCCGCCGCTCGACCTCAGCCGGCAACGGGCCGAACTTCTTCTCCATCAACCGCAAGGTTACTCGCCGCTCGCCGCGTTCGATGCCCTGCTCGATGCCGCGTTCGATGCCCTGTTCGATGCCCTGTTCGATGCCCTGTTCGATGCCCTGTTCGATGCCCTGTTCGATGCCGCGTTCGTATGTGGTCTGCATGAGAGGCTTGACCTCGCGAAGCGCATCGGCCTTGCCGCGTTCATAAGTCGTTTGCATGAGAGGCTTGACCTCGCGAAGCGCATCGGCCTTGCCGCGTTCATAAGTCGTTTGCATGAGAGGCTTGACCTCACGATAGGCTTCGGTCTGCATCAGCGATTGCAGCCGTTCTTTCTGCGTCTCGTCCAGATCGGTGTACGCTTCCAGACACTCCGTCAGCAGGAACCGCCGATAATCATTTTCGCCCGAGCGTGCGATCCGCTTCAAGCCCTCGGCATAAAGCTCGGCCCGACGTTCGGCCGACTGCTTCATC
>DAIDKV010000198.1 GCA_027449865.1 Planctomycetales bacterium | reverse complement strand
GGAAGGCGGGAACGGCCCCAGTCGAAGGGTCGAAGGGGACGGACTGGATCGTCTCCCGGATGAACCGGACCGAGCCGTCGCAGAAGCCGACGTTGGCGCCGCCGGGATGGAAACTCCCCACGGTCTGAATCCAGAGCTCGTAGGTGCTGCCGAGGTACGGGAGGCCCTTCAGGTCTCCATTGGGCGGGTAGTACGCCGCGACCATCGTATCGGCGACATACCCCGAGTTCCACCATCGCGAGAGAGGGCGGTGCACGGCGTCGGGGATCCTCCCGTAGGCCGTCTCGGCGAAGAGGATCGTCGAGGCCGTCCCGTCGGTGATCTCGGCGAGCCGGACCGAGGCGCCGCTGAAGATCACGCCGTTCATGTCGAGCAACTGCGCGGCGCAGGCTGGGGTGCCCGGCAGGATCGGGATACTCCACATCCCCTGAGACCCGCCGTAGCTCGAATGCCGCTGCCGAATGGTATCGCCGGCCTGAGTACCGTAATGCTGATCGACCGAATTGGCCTCGGAGACGAACGGGTCGCTCGGGCACCAGAGGGTGACGATCCCGGCCGAGGCCACGGTCCCGTTGGCCATCGTGATCGCCTGCCGGGAGAAGTTCGCCGCGTTGTAGACCTGGCCGCCATCGGCGAACGGCAGGATCCGGACGAAGGTGCTGAGCCCCCAGGTCAGCCCGGGCTGCGCATCGGCGGGCGCCGCGAGCGACCCGGGCGGGAGCACCCCCACCGACGACTCGTAGCTCAGCGCGGCCAGGTTGAGCTGCTTCAGATTGTTGACGCAGTGAATCCGCCTCGCCGACTCCTGGGCCGACTGGACGGCGGGCAGGATCAGGACGATCAGCAGCCCGATGATAGCGATGACCACCAGCAACTCGATCAGCGTGAACCCACGTACGAGGTTGCCGGAGTTCGGCCTGGGATCGGTCACCAGAAACCTCCCTGCGAGCTGTCGACTAGCCCCCGAAGGAACGTTTTCGGCAATTGTAGCGGGAGACGGCTGGGGATCAATGTCGAGGCGTCGCGGACGGGACGAGCGGGGATCGAAGGACGGAGACGCGCGTCTGATCTCGACGGATCGGGAGAAATGCAACTAAACTGCTAGAGATCGCGAGGACGAACGCTCGGCGATGCGGGTGGCTCTCGGGAGAGCAGGCTCATGGGGTCGACGACGAACCGGGCCGATAACCGCTTGCTCGCGCTGTTGCGATCGCCGGCCGGCCGGCCGATCATCATCGCCCATCGTGGCGATTCCTCGCACGCGCCCGAGAACACCATCGAAGCCGCCCAGCTCGGATGGAAGTCGGGGGCTGCAGCCTGGGAGTTCGACGTCCAGTTGACCCGAGACGGCGTCCCCGTCGTCCTCCACGACGAATCACTGCTGCGGACCACCGACGTCGCGACCCGGTTCGCCGGAGACCCGCGCGGGCGCGACGGGTTCCGCGTCTCCGACTTCGACCTCGACGAGGTCCGGTCGCTCGACGCCGGTTCCTGGTTCGTCGCCGGGGACGGCGGATTCCGATCGTCGCGCGACTTCGGGACGCTCGATCGCCTCGCGCCCGAATCCATCGATCGGTTCCGATCGGGAACGGTCCGCATCCCGACGCTCGAGGAAGCCCTGATCTTCACCCGAGAGGCCGACTGGCTCGCGAACGTCGAGATCAAGTCGTTCCCCGACCGCCCCCCAGGGCTCGTCGAGCAAACGCTCCAGCTCATCGAAGCGACCGAGACCGAAAATCGCGTTTTGATCTCCTCATTTGACCACGATGACGTGTTCGCCTCGGATCGCGAGGAGCGACGCTTCGGGCTCGGAATCCTGCTTGCCACCCCCCTGCACCGGCTCGCCGATTACGCCGCCGACCTGGTCGGTGCTGATACCGTGCACGTGTCGACCGAGGTTCTGGGCGCGGAATCGGTCGCCTATCGTCGGCGATGCGATGCGGCCTCGCTGCGCGTTGAGATGATCCGGTCTCTTGAAGCACGCGGGCTGCCCACCCTGGTGTATACCGTGAACCACCAGGCGGGCGGCCTCCTGGCGCAACACCTGATCGAGCTCGGTGTGGCGGGTCTGTTTACCGACGACCCTTCGAGCTGGGCGATCGTCGCGGATCGGGCCGCCTGACGAGAAGTTGTTCGACGGCCTTCGAGGCCGCCTCGAAATGGCGAGGGTCGACTCGTCGGGCATCACCGCGGAAGACCCTCGCCTCGGCCCGAACGCGGCCAGCGATCCGCTGGTGGAGGTCGGCGATCTCGTCGGACGATCGTCTGAGGGCCTCAACCGGCTCGCGAGCGGCAACCTGCTCGCGGAACATCAGCAGGCGCCTGCGCAACTGAGTGACTTCCTCCCGATACCGAGCCCCGGCACCGTCGAGGGTCGCGGCCAACTCGTCCACAGCCGCGATGGCCCGATCGGCGCGGGCAAGGAGGGCGCGATCGACGCCAGCGACTGGTCGCCTGGCGGCCTGGATCGCGATCACGCGAGGGCGGCCAAGTCGATCCAGGATAGCGTTCAGTTGGTCGCGAACCGCTCGCCATCGCGCGGCGATGGCTGGACCCTGGGCAATTTGAATCGTCCGCGCCTCGACGGGCCAGAGCCGGGCGCGGATCAGGCCGAGCGAAGCAACCAGGTCGGTACTGGGTGAGCCGTCGGTCAGCATCCCGTCGAGGCCCTCCGCCTGGGAGATCAGTCCGTCGATATCGTCGAGGATCGGCTTTTGATCGGGCCCAGGTCTCAGATCCGCCCGAACCTTGCGGAGAGAATCGACAAGCCCACGGAATTGCTCGCGGAACCAGCCGAGACCCGCCGTCGGATCGGGACGCGGAGAGACGCCGACCGGCATGATCCCCTGATCGGCCTCCATCGCGTCGATCAGGGCATTCATCACCGGGAGGAGTCGGGCGAGGTTCTGCATGTGCAGCGAAGCGCGGGGCGAGATGCCCGGAATCAACGCGAGCGAGGCCGAGAGGCGGGCGTAAGCCTCCTCGACGTCGGCCAGAAGCGGACGCGACCGGATCAGGCTGGGCGCGTCGGAAGGGGTCGCGGCGACGTAGAAGAGTTCGGCGGCGTCCCAGAGGCGGGAAAGTTCGCCTTCACGCTCGGCGCCCATCATAGTGAGCGGGAGGTCGGCCCGGGTGTTCTCGTACATCGCGATCGATTCCAGGACCGTCATCCGCGCCAGGCGGAAGAGATCGCGAGGATCGTAGCGATGCATCGTCGCCAGCCGGTTCAGGATCGACCACTCCATCGATCCGGCCGGGGCCATCTCCAGGTTATTGATCGGCTGGTTGGCGAGGAATTGGGCCCTCGCGGCGGGTTGTTCAACCACGGAGACACAGAGGCACAGAGAAGACCAGAAGAGAATCCGATACCTCGTTCGGGTTGGCGAGAGGGCGCATACCCGCCGGGAGAAATCGCGATTCCTTTTCGGTGTCTCGGTGTCTCCGTGGTGCATTCCCGCGTCTCAGGCGAAGGGACGAGCCTGGTTACCGTGGTCGAGCGGACGGGGCAGGTCGGACTGGCCCATCAGGAAGGCGTCAATCGAGTGCGCGGCGTGCCGGCCCTCGGCGATCGCCCAGACGATCAGGCTCTGGCCTCGGGCCATGTCGCCGGCGGTGAAGACCTTCGTCACGCCGGTCCGGCGATCGACGTCAGCCTTGACGTTCCCCATCGCGTCGACCTCAACACCGAACTGTTCGAGCATCCCCTTGCGCTCGGAGCCCGTGAATCCCATCGCCAGTAGAACGAGCCGCGCTGGGTAGACCTTTTCGGTGCCGGGAATCTCGACAAATTGAAGCCGGCCGTCGACCGACTTCATCTCGACTCGGACGGTCTCCAGCGCCCGGACATGGCCGTGCTCATCGCCGAGGAACTTGCGGGTTTGAATCGAGTATTCGCGGATGCCGCCCTCTTCATGGGCCGAGGAGACCCGGAAGATGTTCGACCACTGCGGCCAGGGGTTGGTCGGGGTCCTCGAATCGGGCGGACGCGGGACGATCTCGAACTGATGGACGCTCCGGCACCGATGGCGATGGACCGTTCCGAGGCAGTCGGCGCCGGTATCACCGCCGCCGATGATGATCACGTCCTGGTCTCGCGAATCGATGAAGGAGGCGTCGACCGGGTCGCCGGCCACCCGCCTGTTCTGCTTCGTGAGGAAGTCCATCGCGAAGTGGATTCCCTTCAGCGATCGCCCCTCGATCGGCAGGTCGCGGGGGAGGGTCGCGCCGCCGCAGAGGGCGACGGCGTCGAACGATTTCAGGATCTGGTCGGCGGTGATGTCGACTCCGACGTTCACGCCCGGGCGGAAGACGACCCCCTCGGCCTCCAGTTGCTGGAGTCGGCGGTCAAGGAACCGTTTCTCCATTTTGAAGTCGGGGATGCCGTACCGCAGGAGGCCGCCGATTCGGTCGTCGCGCTCGAAGACCGTGACGGAATGCCCGGCGCGGGCGAGCTGCTGGGCGCACGCGAGGCCCGCCGGGCCCGAGCCGATCACGGCCACCGTTTTGCCGGTGAGGATCTTCGGCGGCTGGGGGACGACCCATCCCTCGTCCCAGGCCCGTTCGATGATGCTGGCCTCGATTTGCTTGATCGTGACCGGGTCGTCGTTGATCCCCAGAACGCACGACGCCTCGCAGGGCGCCGGGCAAAGCTTGCCGGTGAATTCGGGGAAGTTATTGGTGGCGTGGAGACGGTCGATCGCCGCCTGCCACTGGTTGCGGTAGACCTGGTCGTTCCAGTCGGGGATCAGGTTACCGAGCGGGCATCCCTGGTGGCAGAACGGGATACCGCAGTCCATGCAGCGTGCCCCCTGAGCGCGGAGTTTCTCCTCGGGGAAGGGATTGTAGACTTCGAGGAAGTCGGAAATCCGCTGCGAGACAGGCCGACGGGTCGGCAACTCGCGAGGGATCTCAAGGAATCCGGTCGGCTTACCCACGGGTCACCTCCATCTTCTCACTCCGATCGCGGGGGTGCGCCGAGCCGTTCGAGGCGGCGGACCGCTGGGCCTCCAGAACGCGGCGATAATCGACCGGCATGACCTTGACGAACCTGTTCACCGCCCAATCCCAGTCGCTCAGGAGCCGCCTGGCGACCTCGCTACCGGTGTAACCGGCGTGCTGAATTAACAGATCGCGGACCAACTCGATGTCCTCGGGTTCGGCCATCGGCTCGAGGGCAACCATTCCCAGGTTGCATCGCTGGGGGAAGTCCTGTTCCTCGTCGAAGACGAAAGCCATCCCGCCGCTCATCCCGGCGGCGAAGTTGCGGCCCGTCGGTCCGATGACGATCGTGACACCGCCGGTCATGTATTCACAGCAGTGGTCGCCCGTTCCCTCGACGACGGCCTGGGCGCCGCTGTTCCGGACGCAGAAACGTTCGCCGGCCCGGCCACGGAAGAACGCCCGGCCAGCGGTGGCGCCGTAGAGGGCGACGTTACCGATCAGAACATTGTCCTCGGCGACGAACCGCGAGACCTTCGGCGGGTAGACAATGATCTTGCCGCCTGAGAGCCCCTTGCCGACGTAATCATTCGAGTCGCCTTCGAGGGTCAGGGTGATCCCCCTCGGCACGAAGGCGCCGAAGCTCTGGCCGGCGGAGCCGTTGAACTTGATCTGGATCGTGTCATCGGGCAGTCCCTCGCCGCCATACCGGCGGGAGAGCTCGGAACCCAGGATCGTCCCGACGGTCCGGTTGACGTTGCGGATCGGGAGGTCAAGCCTGACCGGCTCGCCCCGTTCGAGAGTGGTCTTGCACGCGGGCAAGAGGGTTGTCCAGTCGAGCGATTGCTCGATGCCGTGGTCTTGCTCGGCGACTTTTCGGACGGCGACCTCGGGGCCGACCTCAGGCCGGTAGAAGATCTTGCTGAAATCGAGACCGCGAGCCTTGTAGTGATCGATGGCCTTTCGCATGTCGAGCAGGTCGCTCCGACCGATCATCTCGTCGATGGTTCGGAAGCCGAGTTGAGCCATCAGCTCGCGGACTTCCTGCGCGACGAATCGGAAGTAGTTGACGACGTGCTCGGCCCGGCCTCGGAATTTCTCGCGAAGCTTCGGGTTCTGGGTCGCGATGCCGACCGGGCAGGTATCGAGGTGGCAGACCCGCATCATGATGCAGCCCATCACAACCAGAGGAGCGGTCGCGAACCCATACTCCTCGGCGCCGAGGAGTGCGGCGATCACGACGTCGCGGCCCGTCTTGAGCTGGCCGTCGGTTTGAACCACGATCCGGTCGCGAAGCTTGTTCAGGACGAGAGTCTGCTGGGTCTCGGCGAGGCCGAGCTCCCAGGGAACTCCCGCGTGCTTCAGCGAGGTGAGCGGGCTTGCCCCGGTGCCGCCATCGTGGCCGCTGATCAGGACGACGTCGCTGTGCGCCTTCGCGACGCCGGCCGCGACCGTGCCGACGCCCATCTCGGCGACCAGCTTGACGCTGATTCTCGCCCTGTAGTTGCTGTTCTTGAGGTCGTAGATGAGCTGGGCGAGGTCCTCGATCGAGTAGATATCGTGGTGCGGCGGCGGGCTGATCAGACCGACGCCTGGCGTCGAGTACCGGACCCTGGCGATCCAGGGCCAGACCTTGTGACCGGGAAGCTGACCCCCCTCGCCAGGCTTGGCTCCCTGAGCCATCTTGATCTGAATCTCATCCGAATTCACCAGGTATTCGCTGGTGACACCAAACCGTCCCGAGGCCACCTGCTTGATCGCGCTTCGGCGGCTGTCGCCGTTGGGGAGCGGCTGGAACCGTTCGGGGTCCTCGCCTCCCTCGCCGGTATTCGACCGGCCGCCGAGGCGGTTCATCGCGATCGCGAGCGTCTCATGGGCCTCGGCCGAGATGGACCCGTAGCTCATCGCGCCGGTGGCGAACCGTTTCACGATCGAATCGATCGGCTCGACCTCATCGATCGGGATCGGCCGGCACTGATCGGGCCGGAACGTGAAGAGCCCGCGAAGGGTGCAGAGCCTCTCGTTCTGCTCGTCGACCGCCTGGCTGTACTGCTTGAAGATTTCGTAGCGACCCGCCTGGGTGGCGTGCTGGAGCCGGAAGACGGTCTCGGGGTTGAAAAGATGGAACTCACCATCGCGTCGCCACTGGTACTGGCCCCCCTCCAGGAGTTGCACGGTGCGGTCAACACGGCTGGCGTACGCGCGGCGGTGATGGTAAAGGGTTTCCTCGGCGATCTCGGTCAGGCCGACGCCGCCGACCCGAGACGGGGTCTTGTCGAAGTACTGGCGAACGAAGGCCTCGTTCAGCCCGATCGCCTCGAAAATCTGCGCGCCCCGATAGCTCTGAATCGTGCTGATGCCCATCTTGGACATCACCTTCACGACCCCCTTCTTGATCGCCTTGCGGTACTTGTAGACGGCCTCCTCGTGAGTCAACCCGGCGATCATTCCCTGGCGAATCATCTCGTCCAGGGTCTCGAAGGCGACGTACGGGTTGATGCAGCCCGCGCCGTAGCCGAGAAGAAGCGCAAAGTGATGAACCTCGCGAGCGTCGCCGCACTCGACGACCAGCCCGGCCCGGGACCGGAGCCCGCGGCGGACCATCTCGTGATGGAGCCCCGAGCAGGCCAGGAGTGAGGGGATCGGGGCCATGTCGGCGTTCACACCGCGGTCGGAGAGAACGATCAGGTTTGACCCGGCCTCAATGGCCGAGCAGGCGGCGTCGATCATCGACCGGAGTGACTCCTCGAGCCCCTTCGCCCCCTCCGCCGCGACGAAGAGCATCGGGACGGTCACCGATTTGAACCCGCGCCAGCCTTCGAGCAGCTTCAGCCGGGCGGTTTCGTCGTTGTCGAGAACTGGGATCTCCAGCGCGATCTGTCGGCACGACTCCGGCCTGGGATCGAGCAGGTTCTCCTCCCCGCCGGCGCCGGTGAAGACGGAGGTGACCAGTTCCTCACGGATTGCGTCGAGCGGCGGGTTGGTCACCTGGGCGAAGAGCTGCTGGAAATAGTTAAAAAGCGGCTGTGCCTCGTCGGAAAGGACAGCCAACGGAGTGTCGGTTCCCATCGACCCGATCGCTTCCTCGCCCACCGATCCCATGGGCGTGAGGATATACTTGATATCCTCAAGCGTGTAGCCGAAAGCCATCTGCCGGTGGAGCAATGTGTCGGGGTCGGGGCCGGGAACCTCGGGTGCCTCAGGGAGGTCTGAAAGCGAGGCCATGTACTGTTCGAGCCACTTGCCGTAGGGTCGGGACGAGGCGATCTCGTGTTTCAGCTCCTCGTCATCGACAATCCGCCCCTTTTCCAGGTCGACCAGAAACATTTTGCCGGGTTCAAGGCGGCCCTTCTTGACGATCCGATCGGGTGCGATCTCCAGGGCGCCAACCTCGGAGGCCATGATAACGCGGTCGTCGTCGGTGACGATGAACCGACTCGGCCGCAGCCCGTTACGGTCGAGCACGGCACCGATGGATCGGCCATCGGTGAACGCGACCGAGGCCGGACCGTCCCACGGCTCCATCAGGCAGCTATGATACTTGTAGAAATCCTTCTTCACCTGGCTCATGGATTCGTGATTCTCCCACGCCTCGGGGATGAGCATCATCATGGCGTGGGGGAGGCTGTAGCCGGACCGGATCAGGAGCTCGACGGCGTTATCGAGGCAGGCGGTGTCGCTGAGCCCCTCGCGGATGATCGGACGGATCTTCTCGATATCGCCCTGATCGTAGAGCGGTGAGGCGAAGAGCGCCTCGCGGGCACGCATCCAGTTGATGTTTCCCCGCAGGGTGTTGATTTCTCCGTTGTGCGAGATCGTCCGGTACGGGTGGGCCAGCTCCCAGCTCGGGAAGGTGTTGGTGCTGAACCGCGAGTGGAACATGCAGAGGGCGCTATCGAGCTTGGGGTCGTCGAGGTCGTCGGCGTAATAGAGTCCGACCTGTTCGGGGGTGAGCATTCCCTTGTAAACGATCGTCCGGCAGGAGAGGCTCGCGAAGTAGAAGAACTTGTGATCGTCGAGGCCCGAGTTCTCAATCTCGTTCTCGAACCGCTTGCGGATCACGTAGAGTTTCCGCTCGAAGCGATCGGCATCCAGGCCATCGGCCCGACCGACCATCGCGTGCCACATCACGGGCTCGACGGACCGGGCTCCATCGCCGAGCGAGGAGGAGTCGGTTCGAATTCCACGCCACCCGAGGAACGTCTGCCCTTCCTCAACGACAATACGTTCAAACATCGACATACCGAACTTCTGCTGCCCCTCGTCGGGCGCGGTGAAGAACGCGCCGACGCCGTAATGTTCGGGAGCGGGGAGCTCGATTCCGATGGACTGACAGCGCGCTTTCAGAAAAGCATGCGGAAGCTGAATGAGGATGCCCGCCCCGTCTCCCGTGTTATTCTCGCATCCACACGCGCCGCGATGATTCAGATTGATCAGCGCGGTGAGGCCATCGCGGACAATCTGATGCGAGCGTCGCCCCTTGAGATCAACAATGAATCCGACACCGCAGCTATCGTGCTCGCTGGCGGGGTCGTAGAGTCCCTGGGCGGGTGGTCGAGCCTGGTTCATGGCGGCATTCCTTACTAGGGCTGGCCCCGCCCGTGCGGAGCCCGTTCATCGGGGAGGGTTCGGTCGGCCATCGGCGGGCGTCCGGAGACGGCCGGCCAGCCGGACCGAGAGCGTTATTCGTCGAGCGGGGGGTCGCGTCGCGATCAGGGCGGCGGAAAATTCGGGTCGATTGGAGAAACGGATGCCGGACCTTTGCGGTTTGACAACCATCCTCAGTACATGATCGGCCAATCCTGATCGATGCTTTCACATCCCCTGTTCGATGGAAATCCTGGGCCGATGGCGCGACCCGGGCTGCCTCGCGTGCGCCCGGCCACGGTGGGAGTTCGGCCGTTGCGGGATTGGGCTATCGCCGAGCGGCGGGACCGGCGGCCAGCCGCCCGCCCGCCATCTCCGAGGGCTCCGACGCCGCCGACGACGGCTCGCCGGGCTCCCGCATTAATTCCGGGCTCATGAGCAATTCGAGAAACCGCGACGCCGCGGGGTCGAGACTTCCGTGCCGGCGATGGACGATCGCCAGAGGGCGGGTCAGCCGATCGTCGGGCCCGTCCGCGGCGATCCCGACCGCGACGAGCGTACCGGACCGGACCTCGCGGGTCAGCGTCGGCTCGGGCAAGATCGCGATCCCCGAGGGGATCTCGACGGCGCGCTTGATGTTCTCGATGTTGTCGAATTCCATCACAATGTCAACCTGCACGGAGCGATGCCGCAGGTAGCGGTCAATCGCCCGGCGGATCGACAGATCCGAATCGAAGGCGACAAAGGGCTCGCCTTCCAGTTCGGCCGCGGCGACGCTCGCGAGTCCCGCGAATCGGTGGCCCGGGTGAACCGCGACAACCATTGGCTCCTCTCGCCAGGTCAGCACGTTCAGTTCCGGCCATTTCTTCGGGTACGAGAGCAGGCCCAGCTCAGCCTCGCCTCCCAGTACCCGCTCCAGCACCCGGCTGGGATGCAGGTACTCTAGCCGGATCGAGGCCCGCGGATGACGCTGCTCGAAGATCCGGACGTAGCGACTCATGTGGTGCAATCCCACCGAGTAGATCGCGGCGACGACAACCGTCCCCGCCACCGAATCCTCATCCTCCAACGCGCGGACCCGGTTCTCCAGCTCGGCATACCGCTCCACCAGGTCCTTGCATCCTTCGTAAAAAACCTTCCCTTGCGGCGTCGGCACCAGAGGACGCTTCGAGCGATCGATCAACTTCACCCCCAGACGTGCCTCAAGCTGATGCACCGCCTGGCTGGCCGACGACTGCGAAATCCCGTTCTCCGCGGCTCCCCGCGAAAAACTGGACCATCGCACCACGTCGCAGAAAATCTTGAGGAACTCGAGCTGCATCCGACCCCTTCGCCTCTCACATCCCTCGATAATCTATCGGCTATCCGATAGTGGCCGGAGGACGTTATTGGAATTGTTAATAGTAGAGGCACACCGAGGCCGTACGTCAAGAGCAAATCCCAAAAAAATGCGCATCCCTTGTACACCAGCGCCCTTCACAAATCGGCGCGCACGGCGAACGCGAGGGGCCGTCGAGCCGATGCGAAGGCTCCGGTTCACATGCCAGGCGAGACCGTGGTCAGGAGGGCGGGCAGGTGGTAGAGCATCAGGTAGATGACGACGCCGGTCACGGCGACGTAAAACCAGATCGGCAGTGTGATTGAGGCGATGGAGACATGTCGATCGAATCGCCCGGTCCAGGCGCGGGCGACAGTCGTGAGGATCATCGGGACGGCCGCGATCGCCAGCATTGTGTGCGAGAGTAGGATCGATAGATATGCGACCCTGGGGGGGCCGCCCCGCTCGAACGGCATACTGCCGGCCATCGCATGGTAGATCAGGTAACAGGTCAGGAATAACGCAGACGTCGCTATCGCGGCGATCATGCAGGCAACATGGCCTCGGACGAGTGGGTGGGCGAGCGGGCCGGCCGGGACCGGGGAAGTTTCCGTCGAATCCAGGTCCATCAGGACACCAGGTCCCGCCAGGCGATAACGACGGATCAGGACCCAACCGGCGAACAGCAGAATCGCGCTGAGGCCGTTGAGGCCGGCGTTGATCGACGGCAAGGCGGCGACCCAGGCTGGCAGCGACCGGCGGCGCGCCTTGCGGACAATCGCGTCGACGGCTTCGGGGTCGGTGGAATCGAAAATCCCGACGATTCGTCCGTGGTCGAGGAGTGCCAGGCGATCGCTATGGATGATCGCCTCGTCTTCAGGTCCGGGCGGAGCGGTCGCCGGCATGACCCCGAGCTGAAAGCGCTCACGGATCATCCTGTAGGTTTCATCTTTCGGCCCGTTGAGAAACCACCAGCGATCAGGTCGGGCGCCGAAGCGGTCAGCATATGTCTTGAGGACGGCCGGGGTATCGTACTCCGGATCAACCGTGAACGAGAGGAGCAGAACGTCGGAGCCAGCCAGGCGATCCTGCAAGTCCTTCATGATCCCCGTGATCCGGGGGCACGACAGAGCGCATCGGGTGAAGATGAACGAGGCGATCGCGACGCGGTCCGAGAGGTCATCCGCGGAGACGGATCGCCCCGATCGCTCGACCATCCGGAACGAGCCGACCGGTTGAGACAGGTCGCCGAGGTCCTCGGCGGCCATCGGAGATCGGGCCGGCGATCTCAGGACACCGAGGGTGCAGATCGCCGAGGAGACGACCAGAATCGTCACGATCGCCAGAAGTCCGATGGGGTAGTTCCGCTTCACGATGCGCCTCAATCGGGGGTCGAACGACGAGCCTCGATGCTCCGCATCGGGCGTCGGTGAGTTTTCAGGCGGGCCGATCCGTGGCCAGCATCGGGATGCGTCGGGCCATCTCGACGTCTGATCGGACGGGCTCGACCCGGACGTGATCGCCCTCGGGATCCGCCGGTTGCATGGCGAGGTCTGGGATCAGGGCGAGCACCAGGACCACCGCGAGGAAGAGGGCGGGCAGGATCAGCAGGTAGACCCACTTCCCCTCGAACTTCAGATGCATGAAGTACCAGGCCACCAGCGCTGCCTTGATCGCCGCGAGGGCGAGCAGGCCGCCGAGCAGGATCAGAAAGAAGTCCTTTAGCCCGGCTGCGTAGACGTATTCTATTCCCGTAAGGCCCGCCAGCCAGAGCCAGACCATCAAATAGGGCGCATGCGCCTCTTGCTGGTGCTCCTCGGCGACCTCGCTGGGAGACAGGACCCGGGTGTCGGTCATGGGCGATCGCCTCTCAGAGCAGGTACACGATCGTGAACAGGATGATCCAGACGAGATCCACGAAGTGCCAGTAGAGCCCCGTCAACTCGATCGCCGCGTAATTGCTCGCCGAGAATGCCCCGAAGATCGAGGCGATCAGGACGACCGAGAGGGCCAGCACCCCGGCCGTGACGTGCAGTCCGTGGAGGCCCGTCATCGTGAAGAAGCACGAGGCGAACAGGCTGCAACTCGGCACGAAGTGGCCGTTCGCACTGATTCCGCTCGGGTAGTGGTGCTCGAACATCAACTGGCGATACTCGAAAACCTGTACCGAGAGGAAGATGGAGCCGATGACGACCGTGGCCAGGAGGAACAAGGTGCATTTGGCCCGATTCCCGCGCTGGATGGCCGAGAGGGCGAGGACCATTGTTACCGAGGAGCAGATCAGGACGAACGTGTTGGCCGCGGTCAGGTTGATGGCGAGTGGATTGACCGCGTCGTCGTAGGGCTTCGGCCACTCGAACGTTTTCAGGGGCTCGACCTCGACGACGGCGCCCGCCGATCGCAACGCCGACGCGAGGGCCTCGGCCCGCTCCGCCGACCGGGCCGGTACGACGCCATGAGGGACGGCGGCGATCACCTGTTCGGCCTCATCAGGCTTCCGATCGCCGAGGGATCGCAGGACCTCTTCGATCTTCGAGCGGTCGGGGCCGATGGACCGGAGAACCACGCCCCTGGAATTTTCCAGGCCCCGCAGTGGCGTGTTGGGCGGATAGAGATTGCTGTAAGCACCGCGGGGGCTACCGGCGCGGAGGACGATGTACGACCCGATCAGCCCGGTGAAGAACATCACCTCGGTCGCCAGGAACAGCCAGATGGCCACCTTGCCCGGAGTGACGGGGGCCGAGTGGGACGGCACGGGGGCGTGTCGGACGCCGGCAGATCCGGGCTTTGGCCCGACGGCGTCAGTGGGAGCGAGGGCCATCGCGTCGTTGAACCTCCGAGGGACGGGTGGACGGTTGCCGGGCTGGCTCAGGATGATGGGGGACACAGGAGCAGCAGGAGCAGGATCGCGGGGAGGTAGACCAGTGAGGTCCGGAGCAGTCGACGGGCCCCCAGGTCGCTGGCATCCCGCCAGAACCGGACCGCCGCGGCCACGTAGAAGAGCCCCAGCGCCAGCGAGCCCGCGAAGTAGATACCCCCCTCGGCCAGCCCGATCGTCGCCGGCAGAAGTCCGGCGGGGATGAGCGTCAGGGCGTAGGAGACAGCCTGGCAGCCGGTCATCCGACCTCGGTGGTCGTCTCCGGTCAGCATCCGGAAGCCGGCTCGCCGGTAGTCCTCGCGATGAATCCAGGCAATGGCCAGGAAGTGCGGGAACTGCCAGAGGAAGACGATCAGGAAGAGCGACCACGCCTCGATCCCCAGCCGCCCCGTCGCCGCGGCCCATCCGATCATCGGAGGGAGGGCGCCCGGGATGGCCCCGACGGCCGTGTTCAGGGTCGTCACCGGCTTGAGCGGGGTGTAGATCAGGACGTAAAGGA
Organism: Planctomycetales bacterium; assembly: GCA_027449865.1. GTDB lineage: Bacteria > Planctomycetota > Planctomycetia > Isosphaerales > Isosphaeraceae > JAKAUH01. The sequence goes on along the minus strand of DAIDKV010000198.1, from coordinate 14,755 downwards.
GGAGCGTGGACAGTGCGACCCCCGCCGCCAGGACATTCGCCCCGAGCACCAGAATGATGGTGCCCAGCACTCCCAGGGCCAGGCCGACGGCGACGGCTTCCATCCCCGTGATCTTACCGACGGGCAAGGCGCGACGTGCCGTGCGCCGCATCAGAGCATCGCGGGAGCGTTCGAGCCACTGATTCAGCGCCCCCGCTCCCCCCGCGACGAGGGCTGTTCCGATCATGGTTGTCAGGAGTGTCGAGGGATTCGAGGCTCCTCGGGCGCCCAGCAGGTAGCCCACGGCGACCGTCACCAGGACCATCACCACCAGTCTCGGCTTGGTGAGCGAGACGTAGCTGAGGAGCCTGGCCCGGGCGGCCGAGGCGATGTCCTCGGGCTCTTCGACTGTGATCGCAGGTTGTTCGAGGGCGGCGACCGATTTCAAGAGATGGCCTCCAGGTCGAGCGCCGCCGACTTCGCCAGCCGGTCCGGGGCCTCGGCGGTCACCCCGACGTGGTGGCGGAACGACCGCAGGGTCAGCACGATTGAGACGGCAAACAGAAGCGCGCCGTTGGTCTGGTGGCCGGTCCGGATCGCCGCCTGGAGCGCCGGGACGGGCCGGGCAGTCCCGTCGAGCGGCCAGAGAAGCACCAGAGCGACCACACCCAGCAGAATCTGAATCCCCGCCACCACCGAGAGCAGCCGGGCCGGACCGACCAGCCTCGGCACCTCGGCCCGGTGCGCCTTGACCACGCGTGTCAGCCACCCCGAATAGATCACGACCACCACAGCGAGCGCCGAGTGGACCCAGAGCGCCGTCGGCGTCGCGAAGTGACGCAGCCAGCTTCCCGCCAGGATCTGTCCGTAGATCATCCACAGGCCGATCATCGCTCGCGAACGGATGTTCGCCGGGTCACCCGTCCGGCCCTCGGCCGTGTTCCAGTCACTCCCGGCGAAGACGCAAATCGCCACCAGGAGCCCGAAAAACGCCTGCCCAACGCAGCCATGCACCGCCGCCAGCACCGTCGAGTTCAAATTAACCCGGAGCCCGCCCAGGTATCCCTGCCCACTCACCGCTACGAGCGCCACGACTCCCAGAACCTTGAGCCATCGCCTCGGCTCGAAGGCCAGCAGGGCGACGCTCAGCACGAGGGTCGCCAGGCCCACCGCCGCTCCATAGAGTCGGTGGACGTGCTCGACCTGCACCCCAAACGGCGCACGCCAGAAGTTGTAGGTAAACATGTTCTCGTGGAACGTCGTCGGCCAGTCAGGAACGGCCATACCGACCTTGTAAGTCGTGACCGATCCACCGACGTAGAGCAGCGGGAGCGTCATCGCCGCCGCAAGCAGGGCGATGGCGCGGATCAGGGGGCGGGGCTTCGCGTTCGCAATCATGACTCCAACCCGTGTTGACGGACTCGTCGTCCGCTCCTCTCGGTGATGGTCTCCAACCCTCGCTCAGGCCATGATCGGGTCGAGCGGCCCGGCCTTCGCCGGGCGGGGCTGCGTCTGGAGGAGGAAATCCTCCTCGACGCCGGGGACGCTGTATTCGTACGGCGGATGGTAGACCGTCGGAATCCTCGCGAAATTGTAGTGCGGCGGCGGCGAGGGGGTGGTCCATTCCAGGGTGTTCGACCGCCAGGGGTTGTCTCCGGCCTTCCGACCCAGTACCAAACTATACAGGAAGTTCAGGAGGAACAGAATCTGCGCGGCTCCCAGCACCAGGGCGCTGACGGTCATGAACTGGTTCATTCCCAGTGTGCCCGACCCTCGGAGGAATTCATAGATGCTCGGGTCGGCGATCCGGCGCGGGTGGCCATGCATCCCGATGATGTGCATGGGAAAAAACGTGGTGTTCATGAAGAGGAACGTGAGAAAGAAATGGATCTTTCCCAGCCTCTCGTTCATCATCCGGCCGAACATCTTCGGGAACCAGAAATGGACGGCTGCGAAGATCGCGAACATGCTGCCGCCGAACAGGACGTAATGCAGGTGCGCGACGATGAAGTAGGTGTCGTGGATGTGGATGTCCACCGGGGTCGCGGCCATGAAGATCCCCGAAAGCCCGCCGATGACGAACATCGAGACGAACCCGATCGCGTTAAGCATCGCCGAGGTGTACTGAAGCCGGCCGCCCCACATCGTCCCCAGCCAGTTGAAGACCTTGATGGCCGAGGGAAGTGCGATCATCATCGTCGAGAGCATGAAGGTCGCGCCCATCATGGGGTTCATTCCCGACTGGAACATGTGGTGTCCCCAGACGAGAAATCCCAGCCCGGCGATCCCGCCGATGGCGATCACCATCGGTTTGTAGCCGAAGAGCGGCTTGCGTGAGAAGGTCGAGAGAACGTCGGAAACCATTCCCATGGCCGGCAGGATCATCACATAGACGGCCGGGTGCGAGTAGAACCAGAAGAGGTGCTGGAAGAGGATCGGACCGCCTCCGCCAGGTATTGCCGGAGCGTTGGCGACCGTGGCCCCGGTCGCCTCGAAGAAGTTGGTCCCGGCGACGCGGTCGAGCGTCTGCATCACGAGGGCCGAGGTCAGCACCGGCAACGCGAACGCCTGGAGGAGAGCCGTGATGAACATCCCCCAGACCGTCATCGGCATCCGGAACAGTTTCATGCCGGGAGCGCGGAGCATGAGTACCGTCGTGATGTAGTTGATCGAGCCGGTTAGTGACGAGAGGCCTGAAAACATCACCGCGAGTAGCCAGTAGGTCTGACCGTTCAGCGACCCGGGAGTCGACCACTTCCACTCCGAAAGCGGCGGGTAACTCGTCCAGCCGGCCTCGGCCGCTCCACCCTCGACAAAGAACGAGTAGAGGATCAGGATGAAGCCCGGCCACATCAGCCAGTAGGAGACCATGTTGAGCCGAGGAAACGCCATGTCGCGTGCCCCGATCATCAGCGGGATCAGGAAATTCCCGAATGCGCCGGTGAGCACGGGTATGACCACGAAGAAGATCATGATCGAGGCGTGCATCGTGAACAGTTTGTTGTAGAACTCGGGCGGCATCTGATAACCGGCCGAGGGGTCGGCCCAGAGGAGCCGACTCAGAATCGGGATTGGCTTCCAGGGCCAGGCCAGTTGCCAGCGAACGGCCAGCGCCAGCAGGCCGCCCAGCAGGGAGAAGATCAGCCCCGAGAAGAGGAACTGGATCGCGATCACCTTGTGATCGGTGGAGAATACGTAGCGAAACAGGAAGAACCGGGGCGCGGGGTGAATATGGTCGTGGTCGTGCGAGGGCCCGTGTCCCGGCCCCTGGGTCGGCGCCTCGCCGGGCGTTCCGCTGGAAGCTAGCTCGGCACTCATCCCGTCACCTCCCGTTCGGAGCAGTCGTCATGGTGAGCCGGCTTCGGTTCTGCTCGGCCAGTTTCTCGTCGATCCATTGGCGGAGCTGCTCCTCGGTCTCATGTACATAGACCTTGCCGCGCATCTTGTAGTGTCCCCAGCCGCAAAGCTCGGCGCAGACCAGTTCGTAATCTCCCGCGCGGTCAGCGTCGAACCAGACCGGGATCGTCAGCCCGGGGACGGCGTCCTGCTTGACCCGCAATTGCGGGAGAAAAAACGAGTGCAGGACGTCGGACGACCGCAGGTAGATCAGCGCCATTCGATCGCGGGTGAAATGGAGGTCGTCAACGACGACCAGGTCATCGACCGTGTTCAGTTTGCCGTCGGGACCGGGATACCGGATCACCCACTGGAACTGACGGGCGGTGACCTCGGCCAGCGGCGGGACCTTCGGCGCTGCACTTCGATACTTGATCTCGGCCCAGGTTCCCATCTGGTAGAGTGCGATGAAGACCAGGATGCCGGCTGGGATGATCGTCCAGATGACCTCCAGCCGCTGGCTTCCGTGGAAATAGTCGGCCTTGCGGACGGGATGGCCCTGCGCATCGGTCTCGTCGGCGAACCGGTGCATGGCCCAGACGAGGACGACCTGCGTCCCGACGAAGACCGCTCCGGTGATCGCCAGAATGATGAAGAAGAGCTTGTCGATCTCGCGACCGAACCGGGAAACCGAGTGGTGAAAATCGCCCGGGGGATTCGGCAGCCACCAGTCGGGGGAGAAATACGCGTAGAGAAACGCGCCCACGGCCCCGACGGCGGCCATCGCGAAGAGGATGCTCCAATATCGCACGGAAACGCTCCGGTTCTGCGGTCGGCCGCGGTCCAGCCTGTCTTCGATCGATCGATCGGGTCGTCGTCATCCCGCCGGGGCCGCCCAGATCATCGCGGGCGGGCATCGGCCACGGCGGGCGCCCCTGCGGTCGGCGCCACCGGCGCCTCGGTCAAGAGTTCGGGTTCGTAGGGGAGTGCCAGCACAAAATTCACGATATCCCACATCTTCCTGTCATCGAACGGCGAGGGATAGTGCCCGGGCATCTGGGCGCCGTTGATTCCCTTGGCGATTCGCCAGTAGATGTCGATCGGACGCCGGCCGCCCTTGTACGTCGTCTCTTTCCCCCGGTTCAGGTTCGCCGGGCGGAGCGGGTTACCCCACTCGTCAAGCTTTTGCTTCCAGAGGGCCTGAACCTTCTCGGGGAGCGCCGCGACGCGCTCACCCATCTTGCTCGGGTCGCCGCCGAAGATGATTTCGTTGGAGATTTTCGTCTCCACGAAACTGGCGCCGTCTCCCTTCGCCAACCGGCCGTGGCAGTCCTTGCAGTCGGAGGCGAGGTAGAGATCTCGGCCGCGGAGAATACTCTCGCGGGTGGGTGGTGTCCGGGCGACCGATGGGTTAACCACCTGTGCCTGCGCCGATTTCCACCGGGTGAAGACACCCGAGACGATTTCCTGAACGATGTCCTCGCCCAGCGCCTCGTTATCACCTTCCTCGGAAATCGATGCCTCCTCGATCAGGGCCAGTTCCGTCTCACCTCGGAGGCTGAGGAAGATGACGTAGTCGACGACCTGCTCGATCTCGGAGGGGCTCAGGATCGGCTCGAAGGCGGGCATCGATGTTCCGTCGAGCCCCTTGACGATGGTCCGGCGGAGATCGTCGCGGTGGGGCCGGGCGCCCGTGGGGGTCGAGGTAAACTTGAAGATACCGCGGCGGAAGTCGCGGGGCCTGGGGAAGAAAAAGGACGCGGTCGGGCCATCGCCAGCGCCTGTGACGCCATGACAGTGGAGGCAATTGCGCCGGTAAATGGAGTATCCGCCAAGCTGCGGCCGAAGCTTGGGATCCTGAAGGTTGTCTCCCTCGTAGATCCGGCGGTCGGGGCCAGCCTGCCCTTCGCTTTCTCGGAGATGGCTGGCGAGGTAGCGTCCGCCGAGCATCAGCGGGGCGCCCTTGGGAACTCGGATGAGTTGTGGATCGGGCCCGTAGAGCCTGGCCATCGTCTCGCGGACCTTGGCCTGAAGCTTCGGCTTCCCGTGGAGATTCGGCTTGGGGCCGAGCTCCTGGGTCATGGCCTCAGCTTCAATGTAACGAAGGGATCCCGGGTCGTACGAGAGCCAGTCGGAGCAGCCGGCCGAGGCGAACAAAAGACCGATGAGTCCGAGTCTCCGGGCCGGTCGAAACCGCGAAACCACGCGTCGATCCTCCCACATCCGGAACCCGTCGAGGCCATGCTATCCCGCTCGACGACCGGGGACGGGCATCCGTCCTGGTCTTCCGGTGATGATCGGGCGGATCTCGACGGTGGGTCGGGCGCTCCGGATCATCGAGCTTGCCGGTCGGGGCGGGGGGCGGTCGACGATGGTACCAGGCACCGCCATTCTGAGGGGGTGCCGCATGGCCGTCAAGGCGGCGGAACCCTTATGGGAATATCGTAGCCTCCTCGTCCCGGACCAACAAGGCACGCGCCGATTTCGTTTCTTCCGGCGTCGATGAAATCTTCGATGAAGCAGGCCCAGGAATTCTGGGCGTGGCCGGTCGCCCGGACGAGACCCAAACGCATGGGAGATGGGTGAGTCATCGGCCTCTGCTCACGCTCTCAACTTGCGACCATCTGCCGACCGAATAGGATTGGGAGGACGATCGACGACCGTGCCGATCCTTTCGAGCGGGTCGGGCGGCCAGTCGGGAGCGAGACCGGGTCGGAGGCGATATCCCCGATGAAGACGCCCGTCACGAGGCCGAGAAAGGGTCGGTTGCGTCGAGGGCGGCCCGAATTCCCGGAGCCGGCTCCGGAGACGGAAGCCTGGATTCGTGAGCATCAGCCCTGCTCGTACTGGGAGGCGACCCGTCGACCGTTCCCCTCGCTGCTTTTTGTCGCCCCCTTGGCGATCGGTTACGAGGTTGCCATCCTCGGGTTGGACGGCGAGGGGCGAGTCGGACTCCGGTCGGGTGCCGACGCCTGGATGCGAGACGGCCTCGCCACGGCCGGACTATCCGACCCCTGGTTCCTTCCGCTGATCCTGGGTCTGATCCTGATGGGGTGGCAACTGGCCCGGTCGCACGACTGGCGGTTCTCACCTGCGATCCTCGGTGGGATGATCGCCGAGAGCCTCGTCTGGGCGATCGCCCTGCTCGGGATCGGCCGCCTGATCGATCTGGGCTTCTCATTCCTCGACCATGCCCAGATCCCGATGCTCGCCACCGGCGCTGCGGGGACGGAGAAAACCGTCGCGGGACATCCATACCTGATCGCGATGATCGGTTACGTCGGCGCGGGGGTCTATGAGGAAACACTCTTCCGGTTGATGATGGTCCCGGTGTTCTACCGCATCCTTCGGGTTCTCCAGGCGCCCCAGGTGCTGGCGAGTAGCTGGGCGGTTGTCGTCTCAGCGCTCCTTTTCGCGATGGCGCACCACATCGGGACACCCGGCGAGCCGTTTACCTGGTATGTTTTCGTCTTTCGGTGGATGGCCGGAGTCTTCTTCGCGTGGGTCTTCGTTCTCAGGGGTTTCGGGATCGCGGTCGGCACCCACACGGCTTACGATATCCTGGTCGCCTGGATTGGCTGAAACCTGCATTTTAGAGGATCGCCGACCGTTGCGGATCGTCCACCTCTCCGACATTCATTTCTGGCAGTATGCTTTCCACCCGCTCCGGCTGATGAGCAAGCGGTTACATGGGATGGTGGCTCTGGCCGCGGGACGGGCGCGGCGATTCGAGTTGGCGGGCGTCCCGAGGCTGGTGGATCGGGTTCGATCGCTCGATCCCGATCATATTTTGATCACCGGCGACCTCACCACCACGGCCCTACCCGATGAGTTTCGGGCTGCACATCGAGAGCTGATTGAGCCGCTGGGCGATCCGGGCAGGATCACGATTCTGCCGGGGAACCACGACCGATACACCTGGTGGTCGCATCGAAGCCGGCGTTTCGAGCGATTCCTCGGCGCCTTCGCTCCGGCCGAGCAATACCCCTGGCTTCGCCCAATCGACGATCGGACGGCCATACTGGGGCTCGACCCAACCCGGGCGGCCGTGACGGCCCGAGGCAAGCTCCCGTCGGCTCAGCTTGGGTCAGCGCGTTCCCTGGCCGAATCCGCGCGAACTCAATTTGACCGGCTGATCGTGGCATGCCATTACCCGGTGGCCGTCCCCGACGATCACGTTCGGGAACTGACGGGAAAGCGGATGATCAACGCTGAGGAGGTCCGGGCCTGGCTCGCCGGGATCGGCCCGCACCTCTATTGCTGCGGTCATGTTCATGCCGCCTGGTCGCACCGGCCCGGGGAGATGCCTGGCCATCTCTCACTGAACGCCGGGGCTCCCCTTCTGGCCCATCGGCCGGGACGTACGCTCCCCGGCTTCCTGGAAATTTTACTCGACGGCCCAGACGTGACGGTTCATCACCACGCCTGGAGCGGCCAGGAATGGACGATCCGCACGCTTTCTCGCGAGCAGGGCTTCTTCCACATCGGATGACCGAACCCTATCGCTTCGACCGAGCGACCCGGATCATCCCTCGGGCACGGGCGAAGGCCCGCTCGCGTACCTCGAATTCGTGCTCGGATGTGGACGGCATGTCCTCGGCCCGCTCCAGATCCTTGTTCGCCGAGGTGGCGTCGACCTGATCGGCCGGTATGGCCCGGTGGGTGAGAATGGTCACCACATCGTCGCGGACCTGGGCGAAGCCGCCATCGACGAAGTAGCGATGGACCGTCCCGCCCAACTTCGTCCGAAGCTCGCCGTGGCCGAGTCGGGCGATCATCGGCGAGTGGCCCCGCAGAACCCCAACCTCGCCATCAAAGGCCGGCAGCACGACCGAATCCACTACCTCGTCGAGCCAGGTTCGCTCGGGCGTCACGACGATGCAATGGAGAGCCTCGCCGCCCGGCTTGGCCTTGCCGACCTTTTCCTCGCCGATCGTTTCGCTGTGAGTCGCCATCGTAATCTACCTGGGAAATCGAAAGGGGCCACGGAGACCCAGAGTCCTCCTGATCGGGACCGTGTGTCTCCGTGGTGGAGGGGAAATCCGCGATCAGGCGCTCATCTTCCTGGCCTGCTCCTCGGCCTGCTCGATGGCACCCACGTACATGAACGCGCCTTCGGGGAGGTGATCCCACTTCCCTTCGCAGATTTCCTTGAAGCTACGGATCGTGTCCGGAAGTTTGGTATACTGCCCGGGCTTGTTGGTGAACGGCTCGGCGACGAAGAACGGCTGCGAGAGGAACCGCTCGATCCGGCGGGCACGATGGACGATCATCTTGTCGTCCTCGGAGAGTTCATCCACGCCGAGGATCGCGATGATGTCGCGGAGTTCCTTGTACCGCTGGAGGATGGTCTGAACGCGTCGGGCGACGTCGTAATGCTCCTGGCCGACGTACTGCGGATCGAGGATTCGCGAGTTGGAGCCGAGCGGGTCGATCGCCGGATAGATCCCCTTCTCGGAGATCGATCGCGAGAGGACGATGAAGGCGTCCAGGAAGCCGAAGGTGGTCGCCGGCGCCGGGTCCGTCATGTCGTCGGCCGGAACGTAGACCGCCTGCACCGAGGTGATGGCACCCTTTTTGGTGGAGGTGATTCGCTCCTGAAGCGCGCCCATCTCGGTGGCGAGGGTCGGCTGATAACCGACGTTCGACGGCATTCGTCCGAGCAGCGCCGAGACCTCCGAACCGGCCTGGCTGAAGCGGAAGATGTTGTCGATAAAGAGGAGGGTGTCGGCGCCGGTGGCATCGCGGAACCACTCCGCGGTGGTCAGGGCCGAGAGGGCGACGCGAAGGCGGGCGCCCGGGGGTTCGTTCATCTGGCCGAAGTACATCACCGTGCTGTCGATGACCGACTTGCCCGTGCTACCGACCTTGGCCTCCTGCATTTCGAGCCAGAGATCGTTGCCTTCCCGGGTACGCTCGCCGACGCCGGCAAAGACCGAGAAACCGCTGTGGACCGATGCGATTCGGGCGATCAACTCGGTGAGGATGACCGTCTTGCCCAGCCCGGCGCCACCGAAGAGGCCGATCTTGCCACCGCGGACAAACGGAGTGAGAAGATCGACAACCTTGATGCCGGTCTCGAACTGCTCGGTCTTGGGTGAGAGGTCGTCGAAGGCGGGAGGCTCACGGTGGATCGGCCAGCGATCCGGGGCCTGGACCGGCCCTCGACCGTCGATCGGGTTGCCGAGGAGGTTGAAGACACGGCCCAGAGACTCTCGGCCAACCGGGACGCTCACCGGCGCGCCGGTGTCTGCAACCGACATCCCGCGAACCAGTCCGTCGGTCGAGCCGAGGGCCACGCAACGGACACGGTTGCCGCCCAGGTGCTGCTGAACCTCGCCGGTCAGGTCGATCTTGACTCCCTTGACGTCGCCTTCGACCTTCAGCGCATTGTAGATGTTCGGCAGGTGACCTTCCTCGAATTCGGCGTCGAACGTCGAGCCGATCACCTGGGAGATACGTCCGTTCGTCGTCGCAGTAGCCATCGATCGTGATCCTCATCAGGGCGCCCGTGAGGGTCGTGGGCAGGCGGCCGAGGCGCGTGCCGGCCGGGGATGGTCGCGGGGGCGGCCCGATCGCTGAGCCGGCCGCCGTCGCGGCCCCCCATCCCTCGTCGCGAGCTGCCCCCGTTATCGGGCCGAACGTCACCGGTCCCGGGCCAGTCGCGCAGGACGACCATGGCCCTCTTCGGGTAGTAGCTCCTCCTCATCATAACGAGGGAGAGACGACCTGTCATCAGGCCGGTCGCCTGGACCTCGGAAAGTTCCTTCCCTCGTCGGCCCAAGCCAGGGCCAACCTGGCACACGATTGAGCGCGCAAAAAGGAGCCGGGCAGCCCCGCCCCTCATGAACCCTCGGTCGATCCGTAAGATCGGCGACGAGTGTTCCTGGGAGAGCCGCCCGGCCTTCCGGGTCGATCGATCGATCTATTGAGAATCGCGGGGATGGCGTGAGGAAGTGGGCCGCGTCTGAGAAACCGGGACGGCCTACCGTACGATGCCGGCCGCCCATCGGGCGACCCGGCGGACTACCGGACGGGTTCCCCTCGCCCGCCCGCAGGCCCGTCCCGCGGCTCGAATGAGCGGCGGCCGGACCCGTCTCTTCGATATCGAGGGGGATGTTCCTCGATCGGCCCGGCCGCAAACTGGGCGGCTGGAACCGCGATCGCTAACACTCCATGGCTCCCCATGGCTCTCCATGGCACAGTTTGGCTAGACGACCGGTGTTCGCGTCCGGCCAAAGATCAGCGAAACAACAAACAACACCAGGAACAGGAAGAACAGAATCTGGGCGATGGAAGAGGCCGTTCCGGCGATTCCTCCGAAGCCCAGCACACCGGCGATCAGCGCGATCACCAGGAAGGTAATGGCCCAGCTCAACATGGGAGTGCTCCTCTCGTCGTGGCAAGCATGTTTCCAGCATCGGCGAGGCCGCCTCGCCGTTAGGCTTCTGACACACTCTGATAATCGCAAACGTAATGCCAAAACGTGTCTCGACGCTTTGAATTCCGAGGGCTGGCTCAGGCGTCGCCGATGGTCCCTCGGGCCGGTGGCGCGGGCTTTCGCCGGCGATCGGGGGCGGGACCGCAGCCGTCGCCCAGTGGCGTGGCGTCCTTGATAACCTGGTTCACCTCGGCCGCGGCCAGGAGTGCTAGTGCGCAGAGCCAGGCCCAGCTCATGAGGATGACGATCCCGGCCAGCGACCCATAAGTCGCGCCATAGTTCCCCCAGTCCTGCACATAGACGCGAAACGCCACACTGACGACCAGCAGAACGACCGACCCGAGCAGGCTCCCGGGCGTGATCCATTCCCAGCACTGGTCGGCATCGGGGGCAAGGTAGAGGGCCATCGCGAAGCTGAGCAGGAAGACCGCGTAGACCAGAACACCGTGGGCGATCGTCACGAGGATTGCGGTGGTTGTGTCGATCCCGAGGTATCGAAGGATCTGCCGCCACGCGAGAACCGTCACAAAAACCACGATCAGGATCGCGCCCTGGCTCACGGCCATCAGCGCGCCCTGAAGTCGTTGCTTCCACCAGGGGCGCCCCTCGCGCACGCCCATGATCACGTTCATCGCGTCCATCACCCCGACGAACAGACTGGCGCTCAGCCAGAGCGTGGCGATCAGTCCGAACGAGATCAGCCCGGCGGGCGGGCGATCCTGAAGCGTCTGGATCTCTCGGGCGACGAGCGAGGCGGCGTCACCGGGCAGGACCGCGAGCAGCTCGTCCATGGGCCCGACGGCGTGAGAAGTCCCGCTGACGGCCTCACGAACGGGCGGCGGGAGCAGGTAGGCCGTCAGCGTGATGACCAGTGCCAGGAACGGGACCAGCGCCGCGATCGCGTAGAACGTGATCGCCGCGGCGCGCGTGAGAATCTCGTGCTCGTTGATTCGACTCCAGGTCCGGCTCGCGACTTCTCGGGCCGAAAGGCCGCCCAGATGGAACGCCGCCCAGAGCCGGCGTTTCGTCGTCGACATGATCGCTGGCCCTCCGCCTCAAACAAACCGGGCTCACGCAGCGCCCCGGGATATGCGTCGCGCGAGCCCTACTGGACCGGGCCCCGGTGGATTGATCCGTCGATGGAATCACCAGGGCTTCATCCGCCATCCCATGAGGAAACCAATCCCAAAGACCCAGGCGGCGAACTTCAAGGGCTCGCGTCGGGCGTAGTCCTCGACGGAATCGGTCACCGAGCGGAGCGTACTTTCCATCCAGTGGACCTCGGGGCCGAGTCCGGCCTGTTCGGTCATGTCCCTCGGCCATTCATAAGCGGTTGACATCGCGAAAGTCTCCTGCGATCACGGCGGACACCCGGACCGGTCGCAAGATCGCGGTCGCGTCGGGACGCCGCCGATGCGCCTGCCGTCGTGGGTTCTTCAAGAAGGCGACGGGCGAGCCGGTTCAACGCCCCCGGACGCCCCACAGCTTCAAGATGCAGCAACCGCGATGCCGACCGACCGAGATCTGGACCCGATTTACCGGCATACCGTGTGCAAGGGGGTGGGAAGCGTCTGTCCGGTGATGTGTCCGTCCCGAGGTTTCGCCCGGATACCGGCGATCGGGGCAACCGGGGCGGACGATCGATCCCGGTCGGGATCAGGAGTCGAAGACGATGGCGGAGCGTGACCAATCTCCAGGTCTGGAGGGCCTTACCGCGGCCGACGTGATGACAGCGGCCCCGCTGACGTGCTCGGTCTTCAGCACGGTCCTCGAGGCGGTCATGATTTTCCGCGACGCCAACTGCGGCGCCGTCCCGATCCTTCAGGAAGGGCGACCGGTCGGGATCCTCACCGATCGCGACGTCGCCCTCTCGCTGGCCGACTATCCCGACGCGATCGGCCACCCGGTCGGCCAGGTGATGAAGGAGCAGGTCATCAGCGTCGCCCCGACCGACAGCGTGGCGAAGGTCTGCGAGGTCCTCCGGACGCAGGAGGTGCGCCGGGTTCTGGTCGTGGACCCGAACGGGAGGCTGGTCGGGATCATCGGATGGGCCGACGTCGCGCCGGTCCTCTCGGAGCGGCTCCTGGGCCGGATCGTCGCCGAGAACGTCGTGGCGCCCTGATCCCTAGACACGCGTCTGGAACTGGTGTTCGATCGAGTCGGGAGGGCGAGGCTCCCGCCGAGCCTGGTTGCGCGGCTCGGACGGAGCCTCGCCCTCCCAAAAGACCGCACAGCCTCCGCGGGCACCTTTACGAGGCCAGGGTCGTCACGCCAGGAATCCGATAGCCTGGAGCGTCCTCAGACTTTGATTCCCTTGTCCCCTTACCCTTCTCGGATCAGTCGATCCAGCGAGGATAGAACGGGCCAGGCAGGAGGGCTCTGGCGGTTGGCTTGTCGACGAGACTCGGGATGATTTTGAGGACAATTTCTCGGATCGACCCGCGTGCGGCGAAGAAGGTCCCTTCCAGACCCTTCGCCAGCGCCCTGGCGCGAGCCTCACCCGTAAGTCCCTCAGTCGAGCGGATCAGGGCGCGGCCGTATCGATCGCCGATCGTCTCCCTGACCCGAATCCGAGGCTGGAAGGCCGCACCGCACGACCAGTCGTAAGGGTTCGGCATCTCGAACTCGAAGATCCGGTGCAGGGCATAATACAGGGCAACCCCAGGGCCCGGATCGGCTTCCCCCTCGGCGATCCGCCGCCGGACCGCCTCGATCGAGGCCGCGTCGAGCGGGACATAGTCGCCGCGGTCGAATCGAGTACGCGACGACTGAGCATCGAGCACGGCCCTGAGCGTGCCGAGGGCGCGGCGGTCCTCACCAGCGAGCACCTCGCCCGCCGCGCGGAGGACCAAAGCCTCCTGGAGCGACTCGCCGCGGAGCTTCGCCCGGGCGATCAACGAGTCGACCGCGGCCGGATCGATCGCGGCGGTCCGGTCATCCATCGGGGCCTGGAACGCGTCGAGCGCCCGACGGCCGTCCAGAAAGGCCAGATAGCCGGTCGAGTCCGTCGGATCGGCAGTTCGGATCTCGGCGACCAGATCCGCATAAAACCCCGAGATAAAACGAGGGTCGATCTCCGAGAGCCCGGAGACCAGCTCGACGGCCCGCGGCGCGCCTTTGAGTGCCTGCGCCCGGTCCAGCGCCGCGCGGAGCGATCGGCCCCGCTCTCGCAGCGGCGCGAGATAGTTCCAGTAGGTCTCGGGAGTCTGATAGGCTTCGCGGTAGGTCGTCCGCGCGTAAGGTCGACCATCGGCCATCGCCAGAACGACCGTCGGCACTGAGGCGATTGCGTAACGCTCTTGCAGTTCCTCGTACCGCCGCTTGCGATCGGGCGCGATCGGGCTCCGAGCCGGAAGGTCGATGTCGACGAGCACGAACGTGCCGCCCGCCCGATCGATGAACTCCGCCCTGGAAAGAACCCGCTCCTTGAGCCACTTGCAGGGTCCACACCAGTCGCTGCCGCCGAAGTCAATCAAGAGGTCTTTGTTCTGAGCCCTGGCGGCGGCTCGTCCCTCCTCGAACTCCAGGTGCCACGGCTCTCCGGCCGGGACCGTCGGGACCATGGACCCGGCCAGGGCCACCAGAAGAACGAAGCGGAAACCAGACTCCATGATGCGACCTCCCGGCCTGCACGACGAAGGTCGGCGAGACGACCCTCGTCACCCACGATCTCGGATCGGACAATTGTTTGAGTCTAGCCAGCGTATCGGGCCATTGCCAGCGCCACCGCAAAATCAACCGAAGAGGACTGTCCCGGGGCTATCCCTCTCGACGCGTCCGCGGCCTCCTAGAGAGGGAGCTACCGATCCCGAATCGTTCGAAATCTTTCGTGACGCCAAAATCGCCGGCTGGAGCCGGCTCCTACAAGACGCGATCACACAGCCCTTCGCGCACAACCGGACCATCCGCCTTTGTAGGAGGGAGCTCCAGCTCCCGACCCGCTCGAACCCTTTCGTAACGCAAAATCGCCGGCTGGAGCCGGCTCCTACAACGGACTTT
>DAIDKV010000197.1 GCA_027449865.1 Planctomycetales bacterium | reverse complement strand
GAGAATCTGCGTTTGCAAGTGCAGCACTTTATGCGGCGGCTGTTCTCTGAGCCGGAGCATGTCATGGCCTACTTTCTGCACCCGTATGTACTCTATGCTGCCCGCACATGATGCATGAGAATCTTATCCGCCAGGGTGATAACTATAGGTCGTGGTCCGGCCCAGCTCGTCGGTCACTGACGAGGGCTCGGCGAAGCTGTTGTACGTCCCGTAGGTGATCGTGCCTCCCTGAGCGTTGGTTGTCTCGACGACGTTCCCCTTGCCGTCGTAGGCGGCCTGCGTGATCCGGTTCATCGGGTCGATGCTTGACGTCGGCAGGCCGTTGGCGTCGCGATTGACCGTTGTCACGCCACCGAGAGCGTTGATCGTTTGAACGGTCAGACCCATCCCATACCAGTCGGGGCTGGAAACCGTGACGTTCCCCATCGGGTCGGTGTACGTCGATCCGACCTGGGCGAGCAGGGTCGGAGCCGCTGGATTGGTCGACGTTCCCGTGTCGGTCCAGCCCTGCTCCTGGGCCGCTGAAAAGGCCTGGGTCGTGCCGTCGGCCCGCGTGATCGAGCCGACCCGGCCGGCGGCGTCGTAGGCGATCGACGTTGTTTTGACCGGCTCGCCCGGCGACGACGGCTCGGTGACGCCCGTCAGTTGATGCGACGCGTTATACGCATAACTCCAGACACTGTTGTCGGGATACGTGACGCCGGTAAGATTTCCATTGGCGATGGTGAAGGTCGCCGATCGGCCCGCCGGATCGGTGATCGAGGTCAAATAGCCGCCGCTGTAGGCGAGTGTCGACACCTCGCCGTACGGGTCGGTGATGCTTGTCAAGAGGCTACCGGAGTAGCCGAAAGTGGTTGTCAGGCCGTTGCGATTGACGACGCTGGTTTCCAGTCCCGACGCGTTGAAGGTTTGAACGGTGCCATCGGTAAGAGTTCTTGTGTAGGTCCCGTTACTATTCCCTACGAGTGTGCTGAAGTCGCCGGCCGGACTGGTAAACGTCCCGCCGCCGGAGCCAAAGCTGCCGCTGAACCACTTGCCGGAGCCGCCGCCCTGGTCGAGGATCACCCCGCCGCTCGCCGGGATGATTTTTTGCAAGCCTCCGATCGACCAGCCGGCGCCGAGGGCGGCAAACGTCGGATCGAGGGCCTCGTTGATGATGGTCGCGGTGCCGGTGTCGATCGTGGTCGTCGGGGTGCCCGCGCGATTGTCGACCACCGTGGCCGAGTAGGAATAGCGGCCGGTGCTCAGCCCCGAGGCGTTGGCCTGGAGGCCGATTTGCATGATGTCGCCGGGTGTCAGCGAGCTGGTGTTGTAGGTCCAGGTCACGCCGGGGGTGCCGTTGAAGGTGAGCTGCGAGGTGACCGCGGGCGAGGCGCCGACGGCGCCGGTTGGCCGGGATGTCGGGACGGACGACCCGGCCTGCGAGGGCAGCGCCCCACCGGCTCCCCCACCGATCGTTTGAGCCGGCTTCCACGACGTCGAGAGCGCGGACGAAGAGGCGTCGAGCGCGGCGACGTTCCCACTCGACCGGACAAACGCCATCGGATCGCCTTCCCTGGAGGAGACTTTCACGCCCTCGATCCCACCAGAGTCCGCCCCACCCGACGATCCGACGGGAGCCGTCGCGATCGCGATGACCACATCATCCGACGTTCCGACGCCCCGCCCGGTCGCCGATGCTGGAATGGCGAGAGCCGCGGTCGTCCCGCTCACTGGCTCAATACCCCCCCCTCTACCTGTTGTGTGCATGGGTGCTACCTGTGTCGTCAATGGGAGGGAGCCGACGGCAAGGCCGATAGGTGAGGGTCCATCCGGTCGAGAGCGATGAGGGGGAGTGCGGAGGTCCGACGTCGACGGGAAGCGAAACTCGGGCGGAGCGATCGCATGGGCGCGTACCTCACGTGGGTCACCGGATCGAGGCGCCGTGTTTGGAAGTGGAGCTTCGGGTTGTGAAATCGAACGAGGCCCAGGATCGAGAGAGGTGCGATCCGTGGGCTTTCGATGAGATCGTGACTTTTTCTTCCGTGTGGCCTATTGATGCCCGAGCCGAGTGGGGGATGTCAAGAGGACCCACGAAAAATTCTCGCGAGATGGATCTGCGGTGTGCGGGCCGCCGCTGGCGTTCGTCAAAATGTCAAATTGACATAAAATATGATATAATATTAATGAAAATTCGGGAACGAGAAGCTCAAGAATGTCCGAGCGATCGCCAGGTCGCGATCGCCCAGTCGCAATCGTCGGCGTCGCCGAAGATGATGTTGCAGGCGGCCAGGCCGCCGTCGACGACGTGGTGGCCGATGAGTTGCCAGCCCGGGTCTTCGTCGCCATCGGGCGAGGTCAGAACGGCCCGGCCGGTGACGGGGCCCTCGCGGTGGTCGACGGCCCGGCCGTCGGGGAGGGTCAGGCCGTCGAGGATCTCGGCGGCCGGCGGGGCCTCGCCGTCGTCCCGGGTCACGCTGTACGACTTGAAGAAAACGGCTCGTCCCTCGTCACGCGCGATCCAGAGTTCCTCGTCGTCCCACTCCTCGGCCATCTCGCCGGGGATCTCGATCGACCAGCCGTCGGTCAGCTCCACGCGGACCGGACGCCTTCGGTATCCGATCCGAGGGACCGATGCACCAACCGCCCTCGCCTGCCGGTGGATCTCGGTTTCGAGGTTGTCGCCGGCCATCTCCAGATAACCGAAATGCGACTCGATCGGTCCGATCAGCTCGGCCCACTCGCGCCAGGGGTAATCGAGTGTCGGGTCGAGGCGGTAAGCCCGGGCGAGGTCAAGATGCACGTCCATTAGCAGCCGGCCCTCGTCCTCGGCGAGCGGGTCGCGCCATCGAACGTCGCGCCACATCCGCGCCTTCGCACGACCCAGGTAAAACGGTGCCCCAAGCCCAGGCTCCCACCAGGGGAACACGTCCATACCCCTCGATGGATCGGCCGCGACCGCCTCCAGCCAATCGACATCGCGCGGGCCCATCGGCGTGACCATTGGGCCGTGGTGCGGGTACTGGTGCCCGATCGCCATCGAGATCATCATCCAGTGATAATCCCGGTCGAGTCCCTCGCGCACGACTCGAGCGACTCCGCCCAGCCAGTCGAGAAACTCGGCCTCGATCGCACGACGATCCCCGGTTTCGAAGACTCCCGCGCTCTCCTCGGACGTCTCCCAGGCCACGGCCAGGTCCTTGCCGAACCGGACGAGCAGGTCGAGCAGGTAGGCGTGATAACCTGGCCCGACGGTCGAGGTCTTGGCGCGGACGCGGACCCGTCCCGACCCGAGGTGGGCGATTTCCAGATCCTCGGCGCACGGGTGCAGGGTCGCGAGAACGGCCGGATGATCGTCGCCGGCTCGCCCGGGGCGCGCCGACTCCATCGGTTCGCCGGCGTGTTGCTCGATCCACGATCGGGCCCGTTCGAGCCACCGCTCCGAATCCGCCGCGAGCGCCCGGCACCGGCCCGTCACGTCGATCCCGACTCCCATGTCGTCTCCTCTTCGCCGCCTCCGGACCGATCGCGATCGTGGTAGAACGCGACGGCCTCCGCCACGCTGGGAAAGATGTCCCAGAATTCCTCCATCTGCATATCGCCCAGGAGAAACTGCTCCATCTCGCGGCTGGGGTGGGCCAGAACGACCTCGCCGCGACCCTGGCGGATGCGTCGCGTGATCGTCATCAGCACCCCCAGGAAGCTCGCGCCCGTCTCGCGAAATCCCGTCAGGTCGATCACGAATTGTCGAGAGCCCTGCTCGATCATCTCGCCGACCTCGCGCGCGGCGTCGACGTAGCGCGGATCGTTCATCAGCCTGGCGAAGTTGCTCAGGACGACCACGTCGCCATCGAATCGAATATGAACAGGCATCGGGCACGCCAGGGTCTGTCGTCCGTGTCTTCGGTCCGCGGAGCCATCACCGATTTTACCCAACCCCGGCACGTTTGTCTCACCGCCTTCCAAAGTGTGTCGGATGCCCGCGTGATCGAAAGTCTCATAGCATCGATGCTTCCATGCTTGCGAACTCGTGGGCGCGCTGGCCGTGCCGCAGAGCGCCGTCGAGTGCATCGCGGAGGGATTCGCCGATCCCTCGTTCGCGGACCGCCTTGAGGCGATCGCGGCAGCGAATGTAGGCCTGGATGACGACCGGATCCCACTGCGTCCCGCCGCCGTTCCGAAGGATTTCATCGACCTTTTCGAATGGCATGGCCGTTCGGTAGGGTCGCGAGGTGCTCATGGCGTCGAAGCTATCGGCGACGGCCAGGATGCGGGCCAGGAGCGGAATCGCGTCTCCTTGAAGGCCCTCGGGGTAGCCCTTGCCGTCGTATCGCTCGTGGTGGTAAAGCACGCCCGGAAGCAGGTGCTCGATGGCGCTGAGGCCCGCCAGAATGCGGTGACCGATCACAACGTGCTGTTGAATGTGCTTGAACTCCTCGTCGGTCAGCGGTCCTCGCTTGGTCAGAACCTCGTCGCGCACGCCGATCTTGCCAATGTCGTGGAGCAGGCCGGTCAGGTAGATATCGCTGAGCTCGTCCTCCTGGAGTCCCAGCTCGCGGCCCAGCTCGACCGCGGCTCTCGCCACGCGCTCGCTGTGGCCGTAGGTGTAGGCGTCCTTGGCGTCGATCGCGGCGGTGAGCGAGCGTGTCAGGCCGACGAGCAGGTCCTTGATGTGTAAATATCGACGCGAGGCCCGCGACTGCAAGCCGATCAGCGAGGCGAAGGGAAGCAGGAGTGCCGCGTCGGACCGCCGGAAGCCCGGCGATGGCCCGGTCTCTGGGCTCTCGCGGACGGCGGAGCGAGGCAACCGAGGCTCGCGGGAAGCCGGGTTCCTCGGCGCGGATCGCCGGCGGTTCAGCGCCAGGACCCATCCCGCAAGTTTCCGATCGGTCACTGGGACGGCCAGCAGGTGATCGACCTGCGGGAACCGTGCTCCCCAGCTCGCCTGGGAAACCTCGTTGATCAGCAGATAGCCCGACTCTTCCCAATCCGACTGGGCTGACAGAAGATTTGCGAGCCGGTTGCCATCCCAGGGCGAGAGCAGCCGATCGCCTTCGAGGATGACATCCTCGTCGTTCTGGACGGGCACCCAGGCCATCGTCTGCGCGCCGACCAGCTCGGCGGCCGCGCGAAGAATCCGCTGCCGCTCTCGGTTCGGCTCCCGGTGAATCCGGGCGCCGCGATTGAGGCGGTCGAGGGCGATCATGGCCTCCCAGGCGACCATCGACTGCCGATCGTGCTCGGCCCGGCTCTGGTGACGGATACGGGCTTCGCGGGCTCCCTCGATCCGGTCCTGCACCGATCGAGACCATCGCTCCAGCCGCGACCGCTCTCGCGAAGTCTCGGCCGGTGTACGGGCCAGTCCCGCGATCACTCCGAGGGCGACCAGATGCCCTCCTCCCGAAATCTCGATCGGGATCGCGATCCGGTAGCGAGCGCCCGGGATGAGCGTGACCTCTGCTCGTGCGACCGTGGAGAGGTTCAGGGGCGGCTCCAGGTCGTCTGGCTCGTCCTTCTCAGCATTGAGCCCAATTGTCTGGCCTGTTGAGGCGTCGAGAAAGCGGAAAGGAGTCTCGAATTCCGCGCGCAGGAGACCCTCCAGGGCCGTGGCTTCCTGGAGGATCGCGGCGGCCGGTTCGGCCGCCTTCGGTCGAGGCTCGATTGCGGTGTCCATCGGGAATCGCCTCCGTTCCAAAACGTCGGGTGCTCGGGGGCAGGCTTCGGCGCGGGTCGCCATCGAATTCGATGGGAGCCGGCCGCGACCGACTCGCCGCCATGCCACCGCGGGCCTCGCTCGTTGAACCGATTGGGCAGGCTGTGCGTCGCCATTGTGGACGACGCGGGTCCGAGTGTTCCTGGATCGACCCGGGCCAGGGTCGTTTCGTCGAGTCGGAATCCCAGCAGGAGCTTCGCGTGCTTCGATCGGCAGACGGGCGGGGTCTCGGGACGTTCCGCCCCGGCCGCCATCGCCGGAAGGCCAGCCGGGGGATTGCGTCGAGTTCCCCTGATCCAAATCTAGGCCACGAATCGCACCCAGGCGCCGGAGGCGGGCCGAGAGCGTCCCTGCTCCGATTCCCTCCCGAAGTCTCGGGAGATCTCCCGCGAAATGTTGATCCGTCGCAACATCGCGATGGAATTCGGCACGCGTGCGATCCGGGATTCCAGCCCGTCGTGGAGGAGCCAGCGGCCGAGGCGTGCTGGTTTACCGCTGGGTTGCACGCTCTCCAAAAATCCCGCGCTCGGCTGATCGGAGCACCGGCTCGATCAGGCCCGCGATGGCCAGGCCGATCAGAAGTCCGGAGAGATCGGTCAGGCCGTCGCCGAGGGTCGCGTCGCGACCGACGACGGGTAGTTCCTGGCCCAGTTCGGTGACGATCGTCAGCACCAACCCCATGATCCCAATGGCGAGGGGCTTCCGCGGCCATCTCACGGCCCGGACCCAGAGGATCGCGAAGACGAAGAAAAGAATGAAGTGGACCACCTTGTCGAGGTTCGGCAGGCGAAACCAGCTCGAATCTTCCTCGACGTGTCGCATGACGCTCCGAGGCGTCCAGCACAGGACGCAGATCGTCAGGGTCCAGGCAGCGGCCACGAGGAGGCGAAGCCCCCCAAGTGGGACACGGCCCGAAGGCTCGACATCAGCCGAGGTCGTCGCGATGGGTTCCAACGGATCGTCTCTCCAGTCGCTCCAGGGTTGGGGATCGGCCGCAATTTCATGATAGCTCCCCATCGGATTTGGTGCGAACCCGACGCCCACAAGCTCGCTATTCGAAGGAGTGAGCAATCCTGACCCATGATCCTGGACCGGTCGCCGAGACAGTTGAGCGCTACCCTGAAAAGGTGGAGACGTGGATTCGAGCACCATCCGGCCCACGGGGTCTGTCCGAGGTCAGGGGCACGCCCGCCCGGATCGGGGGGGGCGCGCCCTCGATTGGAACTCTCAGGCCTTGCCGCCCTTCTCGGCCGCCTTGCGGAACGTTTCGAGGTTCGACTCGAATCGCTTCCGGTAGTTCTGGAAACCCGAGCTCTTACGGACCTCCGGAGAGACCGCGTTGTCGAGCAGCTTGATCGCCTTCTCCTCGGTCGCGACAGCGCCCGCGGCATCACCTGTCCGATACTGGGCGATGGCCAGGGTGTCGAGGAAGCTGTACTGTTCCCCCTTCGTCAGCTCGTCGGCGCGGAGGGTCGCCTGAAGGGCCAGCTTGGCCATCCGGGGATCGGGCGCCCGGGGCAGGCCCAGATCGATCACTCCATAGAACGCATTGTTCAGCGCCATCGGGTCGTCGTGGAACGACTTCAGCAGCTTCTCACCGAGCTTGATCGCCTCGTCGGTCGCGCCGGTGGCGTTCAGGGAGTGGAGGCGAAGCGAGCCGATCATCGGCTCGTTGGCCATCTCGGGATCGGCGGCGATGACCTCATCGATCGCCGAGAGCGTGGCCCGATAGTCGCGGCTGCGGTACGGCGTGATGATCTTCATCTGCACCGCCACCATCTTCTTCTCCTTGCGCTTTTCCGCAAGGCGGGTGGCGGCGAGCGACTTGGAGTCCCAGGTTCCGGCGACGACCTTCGCCAGGGGATCGTCCATCTTCATCGGGTGGCCGATCCAGGCGATTTTGCCGTCGTGGATGATGAAGGCGGCCGGGATGCCGTTCTCACTGGCGGCCATCATCCAGTTCTTCGCCATCGCGCCGTCGCCAGGGCTCGCGCCTTCGGGGACGGAATCGAGCGCGACGTTGTAATCCATCTTCGCGCCCATCTCCTCGACGAACGGCTTCACCTTCTCAAGCTCGTTCTCCCAGACATCCACACCGATGAAGCGGACGCCCTTTTCCTTGTACTTGTGTGACAGCTCCGTGACGTGCGGGATGCTGGCGCGGCAGGGACCGCACCAGGTGGCCCAGAACTCCACGACATAGGTCTTGCCGGGCTCGAAGGAATCGACCTTCTCTCCCTTGACCCAGCCGGAAACGGTCAACTTTGGCGCAGGATCGCCGATGTTGAGAATCTCGTCAGCGTGGGCCGCGGACGCCGTGAGGAGAACGGCAACCGCGGCAAGGCGGGTGATGTGGCGGTGCATGAGGGGAGCAACTCCGGGGGCATGCCGGAAGAGACATCCCGGACGCCGGGAGATCCCTCCGCACATGTGGGTGACGCAAGCAACCCGGAATGTACCGGAAGAGGGAAGATGTTCGCAATGGAGATGGCCGACGGCCGGGCGTCCCACGACCCCGCGATTCGCCAGGGATTCCCTGAATCGACGAGAATCCTCGTTCCGGCGGTCAGGGAGGGAACCGGTCGGGTGTGAGCGGGCCGCCGGTCATCCGAGAAAGGGCCTTGCGCATCGCGGCGAGCCGCGACTCGGACACGGCTTCACGGGAGAGGTCGCGGATCTCGTGAGGATCCCGGGCCAGGTCGTAAAGCTCCTCGCGAGGCACTCCACCGCGTCGAATGTAGCTCCAGCCAGCCACAGTCATCGAGGCCATCGGCGAGGGACGCCAGGTCGGATCTGAGACGTGGGGGCCAAGCGTCTCATTCGGCACGAGTTCGGCGAGGCTGGGCTCACGGGGGTCGTCGGCCCGCTTTCGCCTGGGAGTCGGCCGCCAGAGCCTGACCATCGACGTCCCTGGGAACGGCGAACCGTTGTCGAGGCCCGCGATCTCCGCGATGGTCGCGGCCAGGTCGCGGAGGCTGACCGTCTCGGTGACGACCGGCTGAATCCGAGTTCCTGGTGGCGGGAGAACCACCATTGGAACGTGCAGCTCGGTCTGGTACAGGCTCGACCCGTGCAGGTAGACGCCTTCATGCTCGCCGAAACTCTCGCCATGGTCCGCGATCAGGATCACCCAGGTCTTCTCCAGGGCTCCCCGACGACCCAGTTGGTCCAGAAGCCGCCCGACCTGTTCATCGATCGACGCGACACAATCGTCGTAAGCGTCGACAAGCAACGCGAGTTCCTCGGGCGTGACCTGTGTCTTGTCCATGTCCCACCATTGCCGGATGAGCCGGAATTCGCGCTCGTCGCTCGGCCGGTGACCGAACCGATGAATCCGCCTCGGCAAGAGCTGGTAGGGGGAATGGGCGTCAATATAGTTCAAAAAGGCAAAATACGGGCGATCCGGTCCGGCGCGATCCGAGAGCCAGTCGAGGAATTCTCGGTTCACCTCGGCCGCCTCCTTGTGATCCGACTCGAAGGCCTCGCGAACGCGCAGCACCGACGCCCGGAGCCACTCAAGATCGAGGGCGTCGCCGACCGCTTCGCCGATGGACTGAAACGCGTCGAGGGACCGGTCCACCATGGCTGCCATCCGGAGCGGCGAGAGTCCCCGGAAGACGTGATCCTGATAGACGGTGAAGCCGCGCACCAGGCCGGAGTCGGAGGCGCAATACGACATGTTGGCGACGAACCCGGCGGTGGCGTACCCACGCGACCCGAGGTATCCGGCGACGGTCGGCTGTGCCTCATCCAGCGGACTCCGCCAGCCGACCGAAAGCTCGTGAGGCCATCGCCCGGTGAAGAAGCTGGCGTGCGAGGGAAGCGTCCAGGGCGCCGCCGAGACCGCCGCGTCGAACCGGCATCCGCCACGGGCCATCTCGTCGATCGCCTGGCTGGTCGGTCGGCCGTAGCCGTAGAGGTCCAGGTGATCGGCCGCCACCGTGTCCATGACGATCAGCAGGATATTCGGCGCTCGGACGGGGATCGGCCGAGACTGCTCGCTCCGTTGTTTCCTCCAGTCCGAGGCCCCGGGGAACATCGCGAGAATGACCAGAACCCCAGCGAGAGCCGGGGCGGTCGCCACGACGACCCGACGGAAGTCGGACCTGCGCCGCTCGATCAGGGGAACCAGTCGCATGGAGGCCCCCACCGTCAGAAGAAGCCAGGCCAAACCGTAGATCGTCGGGAAGAACGTGAGCAGCGGTGGGAGCATCGTCAACGCGGCGAGGATTCGGGCGACGGCCCATCGGCCGCGCTTCGGTCGAAGCCGGATGAGCAGGCAACCGCCGGCTCCGATCATTCCCAGAATCAGCAGGTCAGTGAGCGGAATCATCCAAAGATAATGCCGGCTCACACCCAGCAGACGGTTCTCGTCGAAGAATCGCTTTCGCACGGCGAAGGCCCCGACCTCGAGCAGGCCGGCGAGCGTACCGCACCAGGCCGACAGAAGGAGGATCACGAGGACACCGGGCGCGTTCGGGCCGGCCTCCGGTTTCTCGGGCTCGATCGTTCCGTCGGTACCGACTAATAATGGAGGAGAACTCATCGGCGACGGGTTTCGCGTCTCGGAAGGGGTCGGGCGGCCGGGATTCCCGGCGCGGGGGCAGGCTCTTCAGCCATCATAGGAAGGGAGCCGAACCCCATCAAGCGAAAGACCACGGCAGGCCAGGGAGGACAGATGGGGCAGATCGGGAGACGCTGGGCGATGGTGGTTGGGCTTGCGATCCTCGCCGTCGCGAGCGGGTCCGGCTGGCGGTGGTGGGAGGTCCGTCAGGATCGCGACGAATTCCGCCGAATCGAGGTCGCCATTCGAGAGGGCCTCTACGCCCTGGCCGCTCGCGACCTCGCCGATTACCTGCGGCGACGGCCCGAATCCGACCGGGCCGCCTACCTCCTCGGAACCTGCGAAAAGGCAGCCGGGCACGCTCGCGAAGCCGAGGCGGCGTGGAGCCGAGTCCCTCCAGATTCTCCGATGAATGGGCAAGCTGTTGCGAGCCGGATGGACCTCCTTCTCGAACAGGGGCGATTGGCCGATGCCGAGGCCCTCGTCGAGCGCGCGAGCGCGGCCCGAGGGACCGGCGGGATCGCTCTTCGGATGCTGCTCCTCCCAACGCTCATCCAGGAAGGCCGCCGGCGCGAGGCCACTCAGATCGTCGAGGCGCGATGGCACGAACTTGCCGCCAGAGGCGAAGCAGCCACGGATCAGGCCATCAACCTGGGGCGACTCCACATGGAACTACGCTGGAACCTCCCGCCGGTGGAGGCGGTCCAGGCTTATCTCGACGAGGTCGGCCGGCTGGCGCCCAACGACGACCGCATTCGTCTCGCCCGCGCCAACTTGGCCATCCGTCTCGGGGCCTGGGACGACGCAGACCGGAACCTTGCGGAGTGTCTCCGGCGCCGGCCTGAAGATCCCGCCGTCCATCAATCGCGGCTCGAATGGGCCACACATACCGATCATCCCGCCGAGGCACGAGACGCCCTGAAACACCTTCCGCCCGGCTGGCTGAGCCTTGCGGAATGCCATGGGCTCTCGGCCTGGTTTGCGTCGAAATGTGGCGACACCGACCGCGAGCGTCGGGAGATCGACGCGATGCTCGCCGAGTCCCCCGAGGATTTCGAGGCGATGAAACGCCTCCAGGGGCTGGATCGCGGGTCCTCGAACAGGTCGCCAGCCGACTGGAGGCGACTCAGAACCGAGGTCGAGCGAGACCAGGCGAGGTATCGGGAACTTCACCGACGTAACCAGCCCGCACGCAATGCCGAGGAAATCGCCCGCCTGGCCGTGCGGCTCGGCCATCCCTTCGAGGCGATCGTCTACCTTACGGCGGCCATCGCCGAAGAACCCGAACAGGCTCAACTTCGGCTGTCGCTCCGGTCCCTCGAACAGACCCAGAGACACAACGTCGAAGAAGCTCAAGGCGCGGTGGCCCGTATCACCACCGATTGCCGCGGAGCCGGGGCACCGTCCGCGGCGAAGCCGGCTCCCTATTACGGCGGCAAGAAAGTAGGTCAGGCTTTTCAACCTGTCCCGCTCGAAAAGGTCAGGCCGGAAAGCCTGGCCTACTTGAGCTTCTTCTTTGCCAGCGTAGTAAAAGGAAGATTTTCGGGTGGAATCAACAAAATGGCTTCTGGGCCGAGGAAGTCTCCTCGAATCCCCAGAAGCCCGACTCGACTGGAAATCCTGCCCGGTCACGAGCGCCGAGGCGGTTCCAGACTGCTCCCCACCCTTCGGCTAACGCTGGCCCTGAAGTAGTCTTTTCGGACCGTTGGGATTGGCCATTCCATTCCCTGGCACCTTCATTTCGCCCCCTGTCGAGGCGGATGAGGGAGGAGGAGTCGTTGCGTCGCCGCAACCAGCGACGGAGGCTCCAAATGCGCAGGCAGCGAACAGCACGAGTAATCGCTTCATCGGTGCTCCTCGTGTTCAGAGACCATGGGCTCTGATCAGGGATCGAACAGAAAAGAAACGGCATGCGCCCGCGAGTGCGTTCCGCGGGTGCATGCGGACCGGAATTCGGGGGGACACCTCAATACTGATCCGAACTGATAACCTCTCCAAGCCCGCGGCTACCCAGCGCCCACCACGTGTTCGGGGAGACGGTATTCTTGATGAAATGTACCGAACCGTCGGCGAAAGCCACATTCACGCCGCCGGGGTGATTGCTGCCCGGAGGAGCACTACCGAGCGGGGTGACGTAGTATGGCGCGTAATTCAGGTTGGAGTTCAGGGGATCGGAAGCATTCGAGCAGTTGATCTGGTTGGGCGTGCCGAAATGGTTG
Source organism: Planctomycetales bacterium (assembly GCA_027449865.1). Taxonomy (GTDB): domain Bacteria; phylum Planctomycetota; class Planctomycetia; order Isosphaerales; family Isosphaeraceae; genus JAKAUH01. Next base: position 12,625 of record DAIDKV010000197.1, on the reverse strand, counting down.
TACGACTGCCACATCAACCAGCTCGGCACAGCTCCGAGCCATTGCTCGGCACTCCCGCAGAAGCTGATAGGGGTGCTGCCGGGCACGGTTGAGCAAGACTTGTACATTTGCAGAGCAAGACCATATCCCGAGCCAAGCGGCGCCCCGGTCGGGCTATTGATCGAGCATCGGTTCAAATTCGAGATGCCCGTGGCCGCGATGCTCTGCGGATACGTACCGGCAATACCGAGCAATCGCTCGCTGATCAGTCCGGTATTGGACGTTCCATCCGTGATCGAGGCCATCCGTACGGGACCCCACGTGACACCCCCGTAGATACCGGGCTTGCTTTTGGTGGTGCCTGGAATCGGAGCCGACCCGATATAGGCATTGTTGGACGGGATGATGGTCCCGCTCATCATCGAGACCGGACCCGGTCCGCCGTAGTTGCCCACATAGTTGCTCATCCCGTAATAAACGCCGGGGATGGCCGAAAAGGGATACTGCCCCTGACCCGTCCGGTTCTCCGAGGGGCACTGGAGGATGGAGACGTTCATCAGGCCGACCGTCGAGTTCGCCCATCCGCCGGGATTGCCCGACGAGATCATCTGGACGCTGTAGTTGATGGCGTTGTAAATCGTCGTTTGCTCGGCGAATGCGAACGTCCCAGGGATCCAACTCGGGGTCACGAATCCGCCAACCGGCTGATTCAGGGCCTGCAATGGAAAGCAGTCGTTGCTGCTCTGGTAGTTCATGCAGGCGAGCCCCAACTGCTTCAAATTGTTGGTGCACTGAGCGCGACGGGCGGCCTCGCGCGCGGCCTGCACCGCCGGTAACAGCAGCGCGATCAAAACGGCGATGATCGCGATCACCACCAGCAACTCGATCAGCGTGAATCCTCGACGTGGCGCAACAGCGCGATGACCTCGACAGTGCGACATTCGGGCTCCTCCGAGGAACAAAAGTATCAACCCGCGATAAGGGCGCGCAACGCGAACCGCCGCCAGAACGCCTTGACGGAGAGGTTCGGAAATTTGGATCGCCTGGCGTCGGGAGAGAGGATCAACCCGACCTTCCGACGTGACGAGAACCCGCAAGGTCCTCAACCCACGCCGGCAGGCGTTCATGGAGAGTCATACACGAATATTCTAGGACTGCTCCTCATCCCGTATCAAGAGGATCGCCGAGGATTTTCTTGTATTCGCTTGCCTGAATGGATGTGGTTTGGCCTCTTCGATTGGCGGGGCGGCGGCACTGTCGTGAGGCGTCGGTCGGTGGTATCCTGGAGCACGGGTCGGACGTGCGGAACAGGACAGGCCGGGAGCTCGGCGGATGAGCAGCGGAGATCCGGGAAGAGGCCGGGACCGACCGGAGTGCGGGAGACCCTCGGCTTCCGCGTCGCGGTCAGGCTGGCGCGACTCGGTCGAGTCGTTCGTGGTGGTCTTCCTGGCGTTCCTGGTCTGGAGCCTGGAGGCCGAGGGCTTCGTGATCCCGACCGGCTCCATGGCGCCGACGTTGATGGGCCGTCACAAGGAAATCGAGTGCCCGGCCTGCGGTGCCGGCTTCTCGGTGAACGCCGAACGCGAGGTCGAACTCGACCCGATCGGACGGCCACTCGCCGCCCGGGTGGTGCGCGGAACCTGCCAGAACTGCCGATACGAGTCGGACCTCCACGATGCGCCGAGCTTCTCCGGCGATCGGATCTACGTGATGAAGCAGGGCCTGGCTCTGCCGCTCCTGGAATCGGCGGGGCGGGTTCAGCTCGCCCGGTGGGACGTCGCGGTCTTCAAGCAGCCGGAGGATCCCGAGGTCCGCTTCATCAAGCGGATGGTCGGAATGCCGGGCGAGGACGTTCGGATCCGGGCCGGTGACGTCTGGGTTCGTCCCTCGGGATCGGCCGCCGCGTTCGTCCGGCCGCCGCGATCCATCGGGCACCTGCTGGGGATGATTGTTCCCGTGTACGACGATCGGTATCGGCCGTCGGCCCTGGCGACCGACCCGTCCTGGCGTCGATGGGCGCCGGTGCGCGGGGGGGAGTGGTCGGAGCCGGAGCCCGGGAGATTCGTTCCGGAGCCGGTCAACTCTCCGGGCCGATGGGCCGAGCTACGCTATCGACACCTGGTCCCGGGCCCCGATCAATGGGCGGCGATCCGGGCGGGTCGATCGCCGGGTCCGGGGCGGCCCACGCTCATCACGGATTTCTGCTCGTACAATACCGGCCTGACCGCCCGCGACTGCGAACATCCCTGGGCCTCCATGCGGCCCTGGCGTCAGCCCCACTGGGTCGGAGACCTTGGCCTCTCGATGAAGTTGGAGGTCCGTCGCCCGGTGGGATGGCTCCGACTCGAATTGATCCGGGGCGGGCGGAGCAACCGTTGTGACCTCGACCTGTCGACCGGCGAGGCCCGGCTCCACGGCGACGGCCGGCCGATCGGCCCGGCCGCCGTCACCCGGCTCCATCGCTCCGGCCGCCACGACCTCGTTTTTACCAACATCGACGGCCGGTTGAGCCTGGTGATCGACAACGAGCCCGTCTTCGGCGACGGGATCGGCGACCCGACCGACCCCGGCCCTGGACCTCCGACGGCCGACGACCTCGAGCCGGCCCGAATCGCCGCCAGGGGAGCCGACCTCGCCCTCTCCGATCTGATTCTCTGCCGGGACCTTTACTACACGATCCGACCCGACCAGTCGGACTACCTGGACCTCGAAGGGCTGGACTGGGAAGACGCCTCCGCGCTCTTTGAACTGCTCGCCGATCCGGCTCGATTCGCCCGGTTGGGCGAGCGCGGGCCGATCGACTATCCCATCGCCCCGGGCCATTACCTGATGCTGGGCGATAACAGCCCACGGAGCGGCGACGGCCGGGCCTGGGGCCGAGCCGATCAGTTGGATCCCTCGCGCCCCGGTCGCGGCTGGGACGACTCGGGCCGCGCAAGCTGGGAGGTCCCCGAGCGGTTGCTAGTGGGGAAGGCGTTTTGCGTCTACTGGCCCCACCCTCGCCCCGTCTGGCCAGGGTTCCACCTGGGAGTGGATCTCCGCTTTCCGGTCGTCCCCGACTTCGCTCGAATCCGGTGGATCCGATAAAGGGCCGCGTGGGCCGGGGGTTGACCCGACCGAAGATCCTATTACACTTGTTCTTGCGCAATCGGCCGGCCCGCCGCCTGCCGCACGGCCCCCGCCCCGCGCCGGAGCCGGCATCCGGCGGACGTCCTGAACCTTCGGCGGCGGCGGAACGTAAGATGGTTAAGGCCCTGGGATCGGATTCGGCGGAAGGACTCGGCCAGCTCTCCGATGAGGAGTTGATGGGCCGCTACCGCGATGGGGGGCGCGCCGATGTGTTCAACGAGCTGGTCCACCGGTACGAGCGCGAGCTGTATCGATACCTGGCGCGTTACCTCGGCGACCCCACCCTGGCGGAAGATGTCTTCCAGAATACGTTCCTGCAGGTCCATCTGAAGCGAGGGCTGTTCGAGTCGGGCCGGCCGTTCCGTCCCTGGCTGTACGCGATCGCGACTCACCAGGCGGTCGACGCCCTTCGCAAGGCCGGGCGACATCCGACCGTTAGCCTCGACCAGCGCGTCGGCGGCGGGACGGGCGAATCCGAGGCCGGCCAACTGGTCGACCTGCTGGTGGGCGAGGAGGACGGGCCGCTCTCGAAACTCCAGGAAGCCGAGCGGCAGCAGTGGGTTCGCGACTGCATTGCCCGGCTCCCCGAGACGCTTCGCCAGACCCTGATCCTCGCGTATCACCAGGACCTGAAATACCGGGAGATTGCCGAGATCCAGAAGATCCCGGTGGGGACCGTCAAGTCACGCCTGCATGCGGCCCTGGAGAAGCTCCAGCAGATGGCAAGGGCCGGCAGGCGAGACGGAGATGAGTAAGGCCATGAAATCCGATGAGATGATCGACTATGTCCTGGGCCAGGTGGACGGCGCCGATCGGGAGCGTCTCGAACGAGCGCTCCGCGAGGATGGCGATCGCTCCGTCCGGGTCGAGAAGCTCCGTCGGTCGCTGTATCGCATGCTTGACGACGGGACGCCGTTCGAGCATCCGCCGGCCCTGGCCGAGCGAACGGTCTCGTTCGTCGCCCGGAACCGCCGAAAAGCGCGGGGCTTCTCCGACTATGTTCCCGTTCGGGTCCCTTTTCGATGGGCCGACCTTGCCGTCGCGGCCGGAATTTTTCTGGCCGGCGTGTTGACGCTCCTGCCGGCCGTCCAGCGGTCGCGCGAGCGGATGAACCAGGCCGGATGCGTCTTCAACCTTCAGCGGTTGGGGAACAGCTTCGGGCAGTATGCGACGATCAACCAACTGCTGCCGTATCCTCCCTCGTCGCGGGCCGACGCGCCGGCCGGCTCGTTCGCCGCGATGATGCACGACGCCGGAGTTCTCGACGACCCGACGTTGCTCGACTGCCCCTGCAACGGGCCCTGCGCTCACGGCGGCCACGAGCTTGTCGGCTTCGACCAGCTCGAAACCATCAAGCGAACGGACCCAGCGCGGTATAGCCGGATGGTCTCGTTCGACTACGCCTACAACATCGGATATCGCCACACTCCGCGGTCGCTGGCCACGCCCGGCTACCAAGGCTCGTGGCAGATGCCCGTTCTGGCCGACCAGCCCGACCACGACGGAGCCCGGATCCGGCCCGGCAACAGCCCCAATCACGCCGGCCGGGGTCAGAATGTGCTCTTCGGCGACGGCAGCGTTCGGTGGTATCACGGCCGTCGAATCAGCGACGCCGATCCCGACCTTTACCTCAATAACGCCCATCAGCCCCGGCCGGGTCTCCAGGACACCGACTCGGTTCTTGTTCCCAGCCACGCCCCGTTCCGTGGATGGTGATCGGCCCCTCAGGCCCCCCGCGGCACCGACGCCGCTCACGCCGGCCGCCTGTCGCTCGACGGGCGGCCTCGCCTCAAGTCGCTTCCCCGCCTGATGATCTGGATTTTGAGCCCGGCCCTGGGCTCTCGATTCATTCCGCCCGCCGACGGCTTATGGTACGATCGGGTTTTCGGACATGCCGAGCCCCGGCCAGGGATCTCACATCCCGGCCCGGTCGCCGATCCGCGATCGAACCGACCGGGGCCTGGTGTCCTCGCGACCTATATGGGACAGGACCACGCGGATGAATCGATATATTGGCGACGCGGACGATTTCTACGTCAACGTCAACCTCAACACCGAGATGGAGCTGCCCAACAACCGCGACACCGTCCTTCATTTCTTCGAGCAGATGAAGAAGGGCTTCCCCGAGCTGCGCAACTTCTACACGAGGGAAAACGGAGACCTCGTGCTGGAGGGAGACAAGGAGCAGGACTCGTATCGATGGGTCGCGATCGAGCCGCGCCGGCTCTGCTCCGGCCAGATGAATCCCGACTCGCTCGATGAGGCCTTTCGCCAGCACGAGATGGTCCTCGACCTCGCCCCGCCCCTGCTGACCATCAGCCTCCTCGACTGCGAGGCCCTCGACCTGATGTTCGGCTTCGACTTCAATTACGACGGCAACCACGACGAGGTCGTCGCCGAGGCGCTTGGGGTCGGCCACGGACTGGAGGGGCTCTTTGAAATGCCCCGCGCCCAGGTGATCAACTACGAGCCCTCGCTCACCCTGGCGCTCGACGAATCGTGCCAGCTTCAGTGCCGCCTCGCCATCGAGACCCGGACCAACGCCTATCAGGTGCGCACCCGAGAGTACGGCGACGACCAGATCAGCGTCTATTTCACCATCCGCCAGTACTGGGGCACCGGCCCCGAACAGAGCTTCCTCGACTCGCTGAAGCGCCAGCGCGAAGTCGGCGAGGAGGTTCTCCACCACTCGATCATCCCCCGGATCGTCCGCCCCCTGGCCCAGACGATCGCCTCTCGTTAAGGACTCCAAAGCGATGCCCCGACTGAGCGACCTGGTTCAGAACCTGACGGCGGAGACGGCCTTCAGCGTGCTGGCAATGGCTCGGGCGTTGAAGGCCCGCGGCAAGGACGTCGTCGAACTGGAGATCGGCGACAGCCCGTTCCCCAGCACGCCGAACGCGAAGCGCGCCGGCATCCTCGCCATCGAGGAGAACCAGACGGGATACTGTCCGAGCCTGGGCCTACCCAGCTTCCGGGTCTCGGCGGCCCGGTTTGTCGAGCGGGAGTTCGGCTATCCGGCGACGGCGGAGAACGTCGTGGTGGCCTCGGGAGCGAAGCCCTTCGAGCAATATTTCGCCGAGGCGTTCCTCGAACCGGGCGACGGGGTACTGGTCTTCAGCCCGCAGTTCCCGACTTACCTGCCGAACCTCCAGCGCAGGGGGGCGCGGGCGGTGATGACGCCGCTGAAGGTGGAGGACGGTTTCCGGCCGCGGGCCGCGGCGGTCCGTCGGTTCCTGGAAACGGACCCGAAGCCGCGGGCCATCCTGCTGAACTCACCGCACAACCCGACGGGCGGCGTCGCGACCAAAGAGGATCTTGCCGCGATCGCGGATGTCGTCCGTGGGACCGATCTGGTGATCTTCTCGGATGAGCCGTACTGCCACATGGTCTGGGAGGGGAAGCACGCCTCGATCCTGGCCGAGCCGGGGATGTACGACCACACAGTCGCGGCGTACACGTTCAGCAAGTCGTACAGCATGAGCGGCTGGCGAATCGGGTTCGCGGTGGCAGCGCCCGAGGTGGTAGACGCCTTCGGCAAGCTGATCAACACGACGGCGTCGTGCAGCCCGCCGCTGGCCCAGCGCGCCGCCGAAGCAGCGCTCGAGCAGGACCTCGAGACGCGCGACGACTACATGGAGCGATTCCGCCGCAAGGTCGTCCGGCTCTGCGAGGGGCTGGAGCGAATCGAGGGCTTCCGCGTCCTCCGGCCCGCTGGGACGTTCTACGTCTTCCCCGATGTCCGACCGCTCTGCAACCGGCTGGGGATCACGTCGCACGGCCTGGCTCTGTACTTCCTCGAAGCGGCCGACGACGCGTTCGGCGTCGCCTGCCTGGGCGGCGAGTGCTTTGGCGACGCCGGCGCCGGCTTCCTCAGGTTCAGTTGCGCCGAGCCCGACGAGCGGATCGACGAGGCCGTGAACTTCCTGCCGAAGGCCATCGAGCGAACCGACCGCGTCCGCAAGTACGTCGAGGCCAACCCGCTCTTCTCGCTGAAGCAGCCTTATCCGGTGGGGTAAACCCCCGGAACGTCTCATCGCCTGGGCCGACCCGCCGACCCTCTCATCGGCGGGCGACGGCCGCCTTCCGGCCGGCATGTTCGGTCGTCTACTCAGTCGGTGGCGGATGATCGAGATCGGTCATCGAAGGTTCGTTTCAGGGAGGAACGGGGCTTCCGGGAACGCGGGCCTCGTACGGAAACCGGGCGAAGACACGGGAGTAGATCCTGGTTTCACGATCCACCTGGATCCACTTCCTTCGTCCCTTTCTACCCCGCGCATTCCTGGCACGCCGGTTGCAATATTTGGCCTCCGGCGGGCAGATGCCCGGTCCCTGCTCCCCCGTTGGATCAGGGGTCGCCGTACAGTCGGGAACACGGAACAGCCCGACCGGTCGGCCTTTTTGTCCTAACCTTCGCAAAACCCAGATCCGCCGTGGGTGTTTTCCCCCGGCGATCGGGGGAAATCCGTACCGAGCGGGCCGGAATCATGGACGCACCTCTTGTGGTTAGCTCCCCGGGCTCGCTGCTCGTCGTCGACGATGACGAGGCGAACCGCGACATGCTCTCGCGACGGCTGGAGCGCAAGGGCTTCTCGGTGACGGTCGCCGAGGATGGCAAAAGAGCGATCGAACTGGTGGGTCAGCGTCCGTTCGACCTCGTCCTGCTCGACGTGCTCATGCCGGGCCTGAGCGGGCTCGACGTCCTTCGCGAACTTAGGCTGTCGCACCCGCCGACGGTGCTCCCGATCATCATGGCGACGGCCCTCACCGAGAGCGGCGACGTGGTCGAGGCGCTGCAACTCGGCGCGAACGACTACGTCTCCAAACCGCTCGATTTCCCGGTCGTCCTGGCGAGGATCCAGGCACAGCTCTCGCTCAAGGGGGCGGTCGAGGAAGCCATCCGGCTGGAACGGAGCCTGGAGCAGCGAAACCTGGAATTGATCGGAGCCAATGCGCGGCTGGCCGAGGCGAACCGCCGGATGGAGCGCGACCTCCGCGCCGCCGCCCGGATTCAGGAGGCATTCCTTCCACGCGGCGAGCCGAGGCTGCCCCGCGCTCGATTCGCCTGGCATTACCGTCCCTGCGAGGAACTGGCTGGCGACGGCCTCAATGCCTTCGCCCTCGATGACCGCCACGCGGCGCTATACGTCTTCGACGTCAGCGGCCACGGAGTCGCCTCGGCCCTGCTCTCGGTCACGCTGAGCCGGGTTCTGTCACCGCCCTCGGATGCCTCGTCGGTCCTGCGCCGTGGGGAAGGCTCTCTCAACGGCACACCAACCGCCCCGACCGAAGTGGCCGCGAGGCTTAACCGGATGTTCCCCTTCGACGAGTCGACCGAGCAATACTTCACGATCCTTTACGGCGTTCTCGACGCTGAGACCGGCGCCTTCCGCTACATTTCGGCCGGTCACCCGGGCATCGCTCACGTCCCGGCGGACGGACCGGCCCGGATTGTCGACACCCGAGGCTTCCCGATCGGTCTGGCGGACCTCCCTTACGAGGAGCACGTCCTGACGATGACGCCTGGGGACCGGATCTTTCTCTACTCCGACGGCATCCCCGAGGCGATGGACGCCGACGGTCAGGTCTTTGGCGGCGACCGGATGCTCGCCGCGCTCGAAGCCGCCCGCCGCGAGCCCGTCGACGGCGCCCTCGCCAAACTTCTGGACGACCTCGCCCGATGGACCGGCTCCACGGGCCTCCGCGACGATATCTCGCTCGTCGGAGTGGCGTTCGGCGAATCGTAATTCGTATCTGGTAGATTGTTATGTGTAATTCCTAATTTGTAATTAGCCAGGATGGATCGTCGATGGCCGAGTCCGCCGCATGACCAGCGGTCCTCCCGCCCTTTTGCCAATAACCAATTACAAATAACCGAGTACAAACCATGGAAATGAAACGCATCATCGCGATCGGGGTCAGCCTCGCCATCGCCGTCCTGGCGCTGAACGCGATGGTGACGTTCTGGAATATTCGCAATCTGATCGGCAATGGGCGATGGGTGATTCACACACGAGAAGCGCTGGGGTCGATGGACGAACTGTTGACCTCGGTCCGCGATGCCGAATCCGAGCAGCGGGATTACCTGCTCACCGGGGATGAGACGTACCTGAGGAGAGCGGAGCGGTCGGCGGCCGAGGCGCGAGCACGGCTGGTCCGCGTGGGCGAGTTGACGCGGGACAACGAAAGCCAGCGAGCGCAGTTCGCCGTACTTTCGCAGCGGCTTCAGGCCCGGCTTGAATCGCTGCGTCAGGCTTCCGCCCTGCGGAAGCGTGGCGGTCTTCCCGCAGCACTAAAAGGCATTTTTGAGGGACGCGATCAACAGGTCGACATGGACGTGATGCGGGTTCTCGACGAGATGAAGCGGAGTGAGGCCGACCTGCTCGGAAGGCGAACCCGGCAGGCGGAGTCGAGCGTCTGGTGGACCGTCGGCAGTGTCTCGGTGGCCTCGCTGCTGGCGATTAGCTTGCTGGTGACAACCGGTTACTCGGTTTCCAGCGAGGCCGCGCTGCGTAAGCTCTCGGATCTGACGATCCGTCGGTTCGCCGCGCGTGAGGCGGCGATCCTCGAATCGTCGCTCGACGCGGTTGTCGCGATGGACCACAACGGTCGGATCGTCGAGTTCAACCCGGCCGCCGAGCGAATTTTCGGCTACCCGCGCTCGCGGGCGCTCGGCTCCGAGATGGCCGAGCTGATTATCCCGCCCGCCCATCGCGAGGCCCATCGCAGGGGACTGGTGAACTACCTCCAAACCGGCGAGGGCCCTGTCCTTGGCCGTCGCCTGGAGCTGACGGCCTGCCGGGCCGACGGCTCTGAGTTCCCCGTCGAGCTGGCGATCACTCGCGTCGGTCTCGACGGACCGACGCTCTTCACCGCCTTCCTCCGCGACATCACCGACCGTCTCCAGTATGAGGCCGATCTTCGCCGCGCCCGTGACGACGCCGAGTCCGCCAACCGCGCCAAGAGTACCTTCCTCGCCAACATGAGCCACGAGCTTCGCACACCTCTCAATGCGATCATCGGCTACAGCGAGATGCTCCTGGAAGATGCGAGCGACGGCGAGGAAGCCCTCGCCGCGGATCTCAGAAAGATCCTCGCCGCTGGCAAGAACCTGCTCGGCCTCATCAACGACGTCCTCGACCTTTCCAAAATCGAGGCCGGAAAGATGGATCTTTTCCTCGAAACGTTTCGAATTCAGGATTTGCTCCACGGAGTTGTCGATACGATCCGCCCGCTCGCCGAGTCGAATCGCAACACCATCGAGGTCGACGGCCTGACTGGTATCGGTTCCATGCGCGCGGACCTGACCAAGCTTCGTCAGGCCCTGTTGAACATACTCTCCAACGCGTGCAAGTTCACCACGAGCGGGACCATCAAGCTGGAGACCTGGCGGCGGCCGGCCGGCACCGACGGCCGGGGCGTTCTGTACTTCCGCGTTCGCGATAACGGGATCGGCATGTCGCCGGAACAGCTTGGACGGCTCTTCCAGCCGTTTTCGCAGGCCGACGTCTCCACGACCCGCCGGTACGGCGGAACCGGACTTGGCCTGACGATTACCCGGCGCTTCTGCCAGATGATGGGTGGCGAGATCGAGGTCGAGAGCGAGCCGGGCCGCGGGACCACGTTCACCATCCGCCTGCCCGACCGCGTCGTCGGCGTTCCGCTCGAGCCGTTGGCGGACGTCGATCCGTTGCCTGATTCCGAGGGTCTTCCGGCCGAGGTTTCCGGCGGTCTGGTCCTGGTGATCGACGACGACCCGAATGTCCGAGACCTGGTCCGGCGGACGGTCGAGAAGGAGGGCTTCCGCGTCCGGTATGCTTCGGGCGGTGAGGAGGGAATCGCGATGGCCCGGCGACTCCGTCCCGACGTGATTACTCTGGACGTGATGATGCCCCGGATGGACGGCTGGGCGGTCCTGACAGCGATCAAGTCCGACCCCGAACTGGCCGAGATCCCGGTCATCATGGTGACGATTGTTGACGACCGAAACCTCGCCTACTCTCTGGGCGCCTCCGACTACCTGACCAAGCCGATCCACCGGAAGCGGCTCGCCACCGTGATCGCCCGCCATCGACCCGCCGGCCGGGCGCTTGTGGTGGATGACGACGCCGACGCCCGACGCCTCGCTCGCCAGGTCCTCGAATCCGAAGGGTGGTCAGTGACGGAGGCCCGCGACGGCCGGGAAGGCCTCGATCGTGTCGCCGAGGATCCGCCCGACCTCATCGTCCTCGATCTGATGATGCCCGAACTGGACGGCTTTGGTTTCGCTGAAGAGCTTGGCCGCAAGGAAAAATGGCGGACCATCCCGGTGCTGGTTGTCACCGCTCGCGACCTCTCGGCCGAGGATCGAACGCTTCTGCACCGATACGCCTTCTGCGTGGTTTCCAAGGGAGCCGCGTCTCGAAACGAGTTGCAGTCGCTGATCCGAACCAACGTCGAGGCCCACACCCGCCGACATTCCCTGTCCAGAACCCCGGCCGACCCGGAGATCGAAGCGCATGCCCCGGATCCTGCTGGTCGAAGATAACGAGATGAACCGCGACATGCTCTCGCGCCGCCTTGCCCGGAAGGGCTACGAGGTCTCGATCGCGATCGACGGCCAGCAGGGCCTCGCCATGGCCGCGCGCGGTGGCTACGACCTCGTCCTGTTGGACATGAGCCTCCCCGAAATGGATGGCTGGACCGTCACCCGACGCCTCCGCGCCGAGGCCGCGACTCGCGGCCTTCCCATCATCGCCCTCACCGCACACGCCATGGCCGGCGACCGCGAGAAGGCCCTCCAGGCCGGCTGTGACGACTACGACAGCAAACCCGTCGACTTCCCCCGCCTCCTCGGCAAGATCGAGGCCCTGCTGGGCTTGCCTCCCGACCCATCCTCGGCGTAGCATGAACGTGCGTCAAGCAAACGACGACGTGGGGGCGCCGATGGCGAAGACGACCCGACGACGCACGACGCCCTCGCGATGGGCGGTGGCCGAGCGTCACCTTCGAAAAGTCGACCCGCACCTCAAGGCGATCATGGATCGGGTCGGCCCCTGCCTGCTGGAGCCGAGGCCCGACCGGTTCGGAACGCTCGTTCGCGCAATCATCGGCCAGCAGATCTCCTCGAAGGCCGCGGCCTCGATCCATCGGCGGCTGGTCGAGATCGGCGGCGAGCCGCACCACCCCACGCGACTCATCGAGCTGGGTGAGCCCGTCCTCCGCGGCGTCGGGCTCTCCGGAGTCAAGGCGCGGTACGTGCTGAACCTCTCCGAGGCGGTGGCCTCGGGCAACGTCCCGCTCGACGCGATCGACGACTCGTGGACCGATGAAGCCATCATCAAGTCGCTGGTCTCGATCAAGGGCGTCGGCGTCTGGACGGCCGAGATGTTTTTAATTTTGGCTCCTCAGCAGAATCTGTGGGTGCGTTCCGGTTCTGGCAGCCGTCCGAGATTGTGCAACAGAGCCAATCTCGCCACCTTGGCCGTCCGGAAGCCGTACGACTTTCTCGTCACCAATTTCACCTTGTTGTTCAGAC
>DAIDKV010000196.1 GCA_027449865.1 Planctomycetales bacterium | reverse complement strand
CGGCCCACCAGCGAGCAGGACCGCCGCCGGCCCTCGCCCGGATCTGGGCGAAACGCGCCGAGATGCCTGCCACGCTCGCGCCCGAGCACTCCAGCCCAGCCTCGGCGCGGTGCTTTTTGCACGGCTGCCGAAAGGACACCGAAGCTCGTAGGGGGTCATTTTGTCGTGACGCCAACTTTTAGCGAAGCCGCAACCTCCTCCAGCTTCAGCTTCACCGTCTCCTGAATGCCTTTGGCGATAGCGCTGTTGGCATTCTTCAACGCTTCCTTCATCGTGCTCTCGATGGAATAGTGGAGATGCTTGCCTACCATGTAGGTGATGCGAGTTTGCGTTCCGCTCCAGCTAAAGCCATTAGCCTCATCCCTCGATTTCCCTTCATAGCTGACCTTCTCTGTGAGATATTCCTCAGCGCGCTTGGCCATATACTCCTTGAAGGTGACGGGATCGCCTTTTTTCTCGCCCCATTGATTCGTGGCTTGAAGCGTTACATTCTCGATATAAGTCTCAGCATTAGGAAAGATATATTTTTCTGCTATTACGGCAATGCCTTCGTCAATCCTTGCCTTAACCGCTTCATTGAGTTTCTTAGCGAATGGAGAAGTTACATACCATTCGTCGCCGTCAGGATCATGACGCAGTTCATTCAGCATCTGATCGGCAATCCGATCAATCAGGCGCTGTTCCAGTTCTTCCTTGGTAAATCCCAAAGATTCTATTGAAAATTCAGCCATATCATCTCCATCATAAAGCCGGGCTTGATTGCCCTTGCGTGAGATGGAAGTTAGGACACTATTTCCTAATAGTCAAATATTATTTCACGCATAAGCGCAACAAAAACCCCGGCGACGATGCCGGGGTGGGGTTCACCGGTTAATCGGTAATATCCTTTTTCGTTACGCCAAGATGTGCGAATTGCTTCCAGATTTCTTCATCCGCATTATCCTGAACGGACAAGATGAAATGCCCCGTGGCCGCTGGAGGCGCACTCCCCTGCGGGTAGGAGATGCCAGTCGGCACTGAGGCTTCGGGTATGGAGAAGTGAATGATCAGCCACCCCTTGTCGGTGCGCTCGACGTATGCAACGTGATCCGGGTTGATGAAGCCCTTCGGCGTCTTCACAAGCTTGGGCATGAACGCTCCCCACTTTTTTGACGGGCCGTGGATGTACGCCACCGGACACCGTTGACCGGTAGCTTCACGCCATTCTACGCAGCGACTGAACCCCTGACAATGCGTGTTGAACAATTTTCCGATCAAGCGATTCGCCGCCCTGGGCGCGAACCCGCTGCCCCTCCTGTGCGTCTGGAAGAGGTAAAAGGGATCAACAAACAAACCATATAAGCATCCACGCAGTCGCCATAGCGCGCACCCTTTTCGCCAAAAATTGGCCCTTGGGGAACGCCGGATCAAGAAGTGCCGGTCGCAGGCGAGTCTAGTTAAACTATCTCGCCGTAACCCCTTGGGAGGATGACAGTTGTAATGATGATCCGGTGACGGACGCGCTCTGAACATCCCGACATCGGCTGATCTCGGCCTCCTCCTGTCCCGACACCATGTGGGACTCGGACTCCTATTCCGTGGGTGCACCTGGGCACTGTCGGTTCGACACGCTTGTCGTACCTCGCGATGTTGACGCAGAGCAACATGCCGGGCTTTCGGGCGGGCCGGCTTCGCACCGTAGCGGATCAAACTCGCGATGATGAGTTTGAAAGTTCCCTTATGAAAACAACGAAGAATCTCCATCTCAGTGATTCCTCGCTTTTTCACTGGGAATCGTAGTAACGGCGCGGCTATACTGACATGACCAAGACACCAGAATCCCAATAGACCCTCTCGCCCCACGCGGATGTTGCGAATCAGGATGCTTCCGACGTCGCTTGAGTCGAGAAGTGGACCCGGGGTTTGTCCGTCGCTGGACAGCTTTGTGCTATTTAAAGCTCGACAGAGTCGTCGGATTGTCACCCTATGGGGTGGAACCGCCACGTCGGGCGCCTTTCTCCCGATCGGTTGAGCCGTCTGAATCTCCGTGTTCGCGATCGGTCGAGGATGACGATCGCTGTCCATGGGACTGTAATCCACGAGGTCGGTGACGTCCTTTCCGCCCAAGTCCCCGGCAGGCATGGGCCGAGACCGAAGGGCGGGCGAAGAAACCGCGGATTTTCTGCGAAATATGGCTCATAACTCCTGATGCCGAAGATACCTCACTTGAACGAATGACCTGGAGACCGCGCCATGGACTGCCGGTATCAGCACTCTGCGTGTCGCAAGGCTTCTCGTTTTTCTCGGGTCCTACAGAGAAAGGGCCGTCCGCCGGTCTTCGAATCCCTGGAAGATCGGACGATGCTTGACTCGGGAGGGCTGCCGGCCGCGATCGTGATCGGCCGGACGCTGGCGACCCCCTCCACAGCCAGTTCGGCGACACCCTTGCCGTCGTACTTTGTGGGCGAGGTCCAGAACAATCAGGTAACGATCACGCTTACTGTGTACAACGAGCAGGCCAGCCCGGAGACCGGCGTGCTGGTGACGGATTCGCTGGCTCCTGGTGTCACGCTCGCAGGCGCCTCGCAGTCTCCCAATCAGAACGGCCAGTCGCTGGCCTGGAGCCTGGGGACGATCCAGGGATATGACCGCGCCAGCCTTTCCTTCACGGTGGACGTTCCCAGCGCAAGCACGTTGACCCTCGACACCGGGGCGCAGGCTTATGCCACCCTGAACGCCGGGTCGGTCTCGGCGACGACTCCCGCGGCGACGCTCCGCGACGGGAATCCTTCCGACCCCTCATTACTGGCCTCAACGGTCGACGCCAACACGAATGATCCGTTCATCCAGGAAGAGGCGGCGAAACTCCAGTACGACCCGACTCGGATTTTTAACTTCTTGCACACACAGGTCGGCTATAACTCGTATCTTGGGTCGGTTCGCGGAGCCAGGGGAACGCTCTGGTCGAACGCGGGGAACTCGCTGGATGTGGCCAGCCTCGGTGTGGCCCTCCTGCGAGCCTCTGGCATCCCGGCGCAGTACGTTGCGGGGACGCTCTCGCAGAGCCAGGCGCAGACTTTGATTCTCTCGATGTTTCCGGCCCCATATCAGACGGTCGGCTACATTCCCACCGGTACTCAGATCTCCGACCCGGCCAACGATCCTCAGCTCCTCTCCGAGACCGAGTCGCATGACTGGTTCCAGTTCGACGCCGGTAGCGGCATGACCAGCGCCGATCCGCTCATGCCTGGGGCGACGATCGGCCAGTCGTTCGCGACCTCGACGGGGACGTTCTCGGCCGTTCCTCAAAGCCTCGAAGAGACGACCCAGGTGCGGATTGTCGCCGAGCTGACGAGTACGGCGGCCTCGCTGTTCGGCCTGGGCGGGCAGAGCACCACCACGGTTCTCGACCAGACCTTTAACGACGTGGCGCTCGTGGGTCGGCCGCTCTCGCTCGGGTTCCGCGTTTCGACGTCCGGCGGCGGCTTCCTTTTCACGACCACCACGAACACCTACACGCCCTACCTGACCCTCGGGGATGTCGCCTACGATTCCACGCACGACCAGGTCTTCCAGGGGCAGGCGTTCCAGGAGGTTTTGACGAACTTCCCGTTCGGAACCACCGCGCTGACGGGAATCTTCCTGAACATCGTGCAGGCCGGGCCGCAGGGACCCTCGCAGACCTTCAGCCGGACCCTTTTCGACCGGATCGGCTACGCGGCCCGACAGGGCGGGGCTAGCACCAGCGTTTCGGTTCCGTCGGGATCTGCGCCGGCGCTTTCGACCCTCGACGTCTACACGCTCAACGTGACGGCCTCGGCGCCCGATCCGCACCCGACTCCCCAGCTCAACGCCGAGCTTCAGACCGATGCCGCCCAGGTCGCGGCGATCCAGAGTTCATCGACCGACGCTCAGGCCTCCGTGACCTATGCAACGGATTACGGGATCGATCTGACCCGCGTGCTCGGCCACAATTTCCTCACGCTCTCGCAACTCCAGACGAGGACTCTGGCGACGACGTCGTCGGTCATTTCGTACTTCGACCGACCTCGGATCGTGATGGTCTCGCAGACCCTCCAGGACAATTCCTCGACGAGCACCTCCGGTGTCTCCACCGCGGTCGATCTCATCAGCGATGCACCTCGGGTCGAGGCCGATCCCGGGCAAAACCTGGCCGCGCCGTTCCTCTTCAACCTGACTTTCGGCATGTTCGAGAACATCAACGAGCGGAACACGGTCGCCCCGCTCGTTCCGGCCGGTCAGACGCTCTCGGTCGACAACACCTTTGACGTCTTCAACGCGGCAGCAGCGCAGGGGATCGGCCTCGCCACCATCAGCACCGCGAACCTGGGCGTCCTGGCCAGCCTGAACATCCCGGCCGACGCGAAGGCGAGGATCACCGCGGCCGTCCAGAATGGCTTCGTGGTCGTTGTCCCGGACCAGAGCGTGACGCTGAACGGGGCGTCCACGATCTCCTGGGCTGAGGTCAACGCCAACACCGGCCAGTACATCGGCGTGAACGCCGACGGAGGCAACGAGGGGGCACTGGAGTTCCTGGCCCTCGTCGGCGAGCAACTGGAATTCCAGGTGACCGTCCTCAAGTTCTTTTCGCCGGTGGCGGGCTTCGACGCCGGGGCCGTGCTGGGCGTTTCCTACCAGCTCAACGCGCTAACCGGCAGCCAGGAGAAGGCGGCCGAGTTGCTCAAGGATGGTAAGAAGGAGGTGAGCGAGCTTTTCGAGAAGTTGATTTCCTCCTCGGAGATCACCAGCACCCTCCTGCTCCTCGCGAACCCGTCGGACATCACGAACGCGAAGGGAATCGACCTGCTCCTGTCCAACCTGATCGCGGCGGCCAGGAACACCTATTTCAAGGATCTCCCGCAGTACACCTCGGCATTCAACTTCGCGCTTTATCAGACGGTCAGCGCCCTGACCGGGCAGGATCCCGCGGTCACTCCGATCGTGATGGATCCCTTGCCGCTGACGCCCTTGCCCGCGAACCAGGCCAGCGCGAGCGTCTCCGAGCCGGGTCCTCTCACTGCTGGTTCGGTTGCTGGGACAGTTGCCAGCGCGTCCGTCTCGGTCACGGGTCCATTGACCGCAAGCTGGAGTTCGACGGCGATCTCCGGCTTCCAGGTTTCGGGACTCAATGCCACGGGCGCCTCGGTGGTCGACGCGTCCGGGAAGGTCGTCGGCACGGGGACGGTGGCTTTCTCGTCCTCTTCGACGGTCTCAGCGTCGCTCTCGGGGAATGTCCGTTACGATGTCAGCGGGACCGGAAGCCTCTCGTTCCACGGCCCAGCCGAGACGAGTCTGGGCGTCGGCAGCGCCTGGCAGAGTTACTCGGCGATCGCCTCCGCGGGCTCGGGTCAACTCGCCGTGACGCTCACGGTTGGAGCGGGCGAACTGACGGTCGGCGGCCAACCGCTGCCTGCCGGTACTTATACGATGGAAGCCGCCTCGGCCTTGCTCTCGGGCAGTGGGGCGACCTCTTCCCCAACGTTTGCCGGCTCCGTTTCGATCTCCTCGAAGGACAGTACGATCAACCTCGCACCAGGGAGCGGTACGCTCTCTCTCGGCGGCGCGTCGCTCGACCCAGCCGTCGGGACGACCCTGGACGGCTACAGCGGGACGATCGCCATCGCCGCGGGGAGCGGCGGGAACAACTCCGCCACGCTCTCGGGGAGTGCGGCCAGCGTCCTGCGTCTCAGCGGTGGAACGTCGACGCTTACCGCCGATCAGAACACCCCGGTGACCTTCGCGCCGGTCGTTCAGACCAGCCTTGGCGATACCTACAACCTCACCGCGATCGCCCCGGCCGGCTGGACAGTCTCGATCGATAGCAACGGGAATATCACCGCAACGCCCGCCCCCGGCCTGCAAGGCGGGACCTATCCCGTCGAGATCCTCGCGCAGTCGCAAACCGATCCCAACCTCGTTGCACAAACAACCGTCGACGTGACTGTCTCGCCCACTCAGCCCGGCATCAACCTCGCCGTCGCGACCGATCCTCAGTTCACCGTCCCCTCCAACGGGGCACAACTTCCCACCGCTTTCCGTTCGACGATCCAGAACCTCGGGCCGGCGGCCGACACCTACCATTTGACGTTCTCAAACGTCCCCAGCGGCTTCTCGATTGTTGATAGCGGGTCCAGTGTCACCGTTCCGGCCGGCGCAACGGGCATCGTCGGCATCTACCTGGTTCCGACCCCCGGCCAGTCGATCCCAGCGCCTGGCACGCAGGTCTCGTTTACCGTCACGGCGACCAGCTCGTCCGACCCCTCGATCACCAAATCTCAGACCGAGACGTTCACCGTGCCGGCCATCGATGCCGTCGCCATCACCAGCGCGCCGGGCTCGCTTTCCACCACGCCCGGAACGCTCGCGACGGCCACGCTCACGCTCACCAACGACGGCAACGTCTCCGAGACGGTGACGCTCTCGGCCGCGGTAGGGAGCGAGGTGACGGTCGGTGCGCTCTCCACCGTCACGCTGGCTCCCGGCGCGACACAGACGGTTCCTCTCTCCCTCACTCCCGGGACGTCCGCCGCACTCAATCAGACGATCCCCACGGTTGTCACGGCGAGCTACGGCCCCACCTCAACGCCGGTGACGACCAGCACCGAGGTCGACCTGCTCGTCCGATCGGCGCAGACGGTCGCCGTCTCGCAGGCCGCCGACGCCGCGAAGTCGGGAAACAACACGCAGCTCGCCGGAATCCTGACCGACCTCGGCGACACCCTGGCCTCGCTCCAGGCTGCGACGACTCCCGCCCTGTTCTCCGAGGCACAAAACGACCTGGTCAACCTTCAGACGCTGCTCTCGGCCGACCCTGCCCTGGCCACATATGCCCCCCAGGTCCGGTCGCTCATCCAGGCGGCCCAGTCGTCGGATTTGACCCAGCTCCTGGCGAACGTGACCGGGCTGTTCAATGGGATCACCGGTGTCCTGAATACGGAGGCGACGCAGCAGTTCACCGCCAGCCTTTCTCCCGGCACGATCGACGTGCAGCCGGGCGTCGGGCAGGCCCTGACCCTCACCCTGACGAACACGGGACCCAATGCCGAGATCCTGAACCTCACCGTGGCGAATCCGCCCAGCGGCGCGACGGTGCAGCTCGGCCAGACACAGGTTGACCTCGCCGTTGGCGCGACCGCGACCATCCCGGTCACGCTCCGGCAGGCCATCCAGTCGTCGACGATCTTCACCCTCCAGGTGACGGCGAACGCGGGAATCGTCGAGCATTCGGCGTCGGCGGTGGTCTCGATCACCCCCGCCACCGCGGACGTCACCAGCGTGACCGTCACGCCTCAGGCGGTCGTTGCCGGAAGTCCGATCGACGTGACCGCCCAGGTCTTCAACACGGCCAACGCCACGCGGAGCCTTGAGGCCCAGGTTCAGATTCTGGACTCGGCCGGGAACCTGGTGTCGACGGCCTCACCGGTCCCATTCACGATCGATCCGAGCAACCAGTCTGTTACGGTCGATCTCGGCAACGTGGAGACAACCGGGCTGGCCAACGGCCAGTATGATGCGAAGGTCAGCCTGTTGACCTCGGTCGGCACGCCGCTTCCAGGTCGATCGACCGAGTCGCCTTTCCTGGTGGGGATTCCCGTCACCGTCTCGGCCTCGGCCTCGCCCGGACTGGTCGCTCCCGGCACCTCGAACGTGACGACGACGATCCAGGCCGCCAATCCGGGGACCATCCCCACCGCCGGCAGTGGCTCCTCGCAGGCCGTCGACCTGTATTTCACCGAGTACGCCGGCAGCCAGTCGGTGAACTATGTCCCCATCACTTACAACGGGACATCCGTCAGCCTGGGAAAAATTGGCTCGGTCGCAACCAACGTCCCGGCTGACGGTCTGATCTTCCTGCCCAACGGGAACCTCATGACGGCCAACGGTGGCACGGTGACGGAGATCAATCCGATTACCGGCCAGAAACAATCCGTCAATGGCGGCCCTGGCGCCTATCATCTGGCCCTCGATCCCAACGGCCAGGCCGTCTGGAGTGCCCCGCAGCCTGGCCAGCTCGAGAAGATTTCACTCAACCCACTTTCTACCCCGATCGCCGAGCCGCTCTCGGGCAGCGACACCTCGGTCACCGCCCTGGCTTTTGACGCCAAGGGGAACGCTTACTACGTCACTGGAGGCCCCGGTGGCTATGGCAACTTCGGCACGATTAACCTCGCCACCCTCACCACGACGCGAGACTTCACCAACCTCCCGGCCGCCCACGGGATCATGTACGACCCCTTCACCGGCGATATCCTGCTCGTGGGGTCAAGCTATGTAACCCAGATCGACCCCACCACGATGACCATCGTCGGAACCCAGAACTTCTCGAAGCTCGGAGATGGACAGTTTGATCAGGGCGCTGTCGACGGGAAGGGCCACCTGTACGTCGCCGATAACAACGGCAAGCTTCTCTTCCTCGACTACTCGAAGACGGGCAACATCGCCGACCCCAGCAATTTTGCTTCGTCGCAGTTTCTCGCCAATGCTCTCGACGACGTGGCGCCGCTCTCCGGCCTGGGCGCGAACGGGATTAGCCTGTACGTCCAGGATGCTCTACCCATCTCCGGTTACACCATCACCCCGACCACGATTAGCCCGTCCGCCAGTTCTTTATCCTCGTCGGAGATTGACTGGCAAGGGTCGTTGCCGGCCAGTGGCCCGACACCCGCGACCTTTCAGGTAGGCGGGAACGTGATCAACATGGCGCCGGGCGAGGTCCGTCAGGTCAGTACGGGAACAACCGTGACGGCCTACTACGCCACGTCCTCCGGTCAGATCGTGATCGTCGCGGTTCCGACCGGTCCTGTGACGGTGGCCGCCGAGCACATCATCGGTTTGGCGCCGGACACTCAGACGGCGGACCTCACCAGCCAGGCGACCTACACCGTGCAGCTCACCAATCCCTATTCGAGCCCCGTTACGTACGACCTCTCAACCGCGGGACTCAGCGGCTTCAACACCAGCCTTGCCTCGTCGATCACCGTCCCGGCCGGGCAGACGGTCACCACACCGCTCGTCGTCTCGGTCCCGCTCTCAGCAGCGGCCGACACGACCGGGTTCGAGGTCCTCGCCACGACCACAGCCGGTGTCTCGGATTCGGTCCAGGGATCACTCACCGTCGCGTCTCAGGTTGCGCTTCAACAGTACGCTGTCTCGCTCGGCCTCACTCCCACGCAGGCGACGGCAGGTCCCGGGACCGCAGCACGTTACTTGCTCGCCGTTACCAATGTCGGCACGGCCTCTGATACATATACGCTGTCGACCTCGGGCCTACCCTCGGGCGTTGCGGCGACGCTGGGCCAGGGCATCGTCGATGTCCCGCCGGGCGAGAGCAATTTCCGAGATCTCCCGCTGGTGCTGAATGTCGCCCCGGGCACCGCGCCGGGAAGTTACGCGTTCACGGCGACCGCGACGTCGACCAACGATCCCACGGTCTCCAGCACAGCGACCGGGACGCTTATCGTGACATCCAATGGGGTCCAGATCACCCTCAGTCCCGGCTTGGGATCGCCCGGCACGGAATTCCAGGCGACCGTGACCAACACCGGCACCGTTGCGGATACCTACAATTTGGCTCTCAGCGGACCGGCCGCGCTGGTTTCCAGCCTGGAGACTCAGCAGGTAACGCTGGCTCCTGGGGCATCCCGGGTCGTGCCGATCCAGACCGGGTCGGTCAACTTCGCGGTGGCGGGAAGCCTTGGCCTCGTGGCAACGGCGATCTCAGTCAGCCAGCCGGCCATCCAGAGCGCAGCCTCGGCGACGCTCGCCATCCCTGCGACGAGCGGCATGAACGCCGCTTTTAGCCCGGCCTCGCAGAGAGTTGCCGGTCCGGGCGTTGTCACCTTCTTCCTCATGGTCCAGAACACGGGCACCACGCAGGACTCTTACAGCGCGACCATCACTGGGACCACCGGGCCAATCACGGCGGACCTGATCGGTCTCGACGGATCGCCTACCCAGTCGATCCCGACCTTCATCTTGCCGGCCCTCTCCAGTGGCCTCATCGAGGTCCAGGCGCATTTGCCCGCCGCGGTAGACCTGGGGACAGTCACCGTGCTGGTCCAGTCGCTCAATCACCCCGAGTCGGCATCACCAGTCGCCACGGCGATTGTGGATCTTGCCTCGAAACTACCCGGAGGGGCGCCGGGAACGGTGCCCGGGAGCGGCTCGGGCGGTGGACCGGGAACCCAGACGTTAACGGCGAGTCCAAGCGGCCCGACCATCACCGATGTCAAGCGGTACGGTTATCATCTCATGCCCACAACGGTGGTTCTAACGTTCAGCGATTCGCTCGATCCGACAACGGCCGAGGATGCGCACAATTATCGGGTTGTCGGCGTTGATGGCCGCCGGATCGGGGTTCGCCGAGCCGTCTATGATCCGACGAATCGCACCGTCACCCTTCACTTCGCCCAGCGACTGAGCATCCACCATGCGTATCGGATCACGGTGATCGGTACCGGGCCGCAGGGCATTAGCAACATGCAGCACCTGCATCTCGACAGCCAGCAGGTGGGCCAACCCGGTGGTGATGTGTCGATCAGGCTGACCTGGCGGCAGCTTGTCCTCGGCGATGTCTCGCGTCAATTCCTTACGCGATATCACATTCTGTCCGCAGCCAGTCCGGCGAGGCATCGGTCGTCCGCTTTGGCAACCAGCCACGCGAGTCGGTGACGCCAGGTTCGTGCCCGCAACGTCGAACCGGAGAAGAGGAGTGCAGTCCGTGCTTCGATCCGATAACTTCATACGCGGATCTTGCAGACCCTGGTTCCGGCTCATCGACGTTCCCTTCGAAGGTTTCTCTCCATGTACCGCATCGCACGTTTCCAACTCGGCCTGGCCATCCTTCTGACTGTCCTCGGGATTCCCGCTATGGCCGCCGACCGGCCGAACCTGATCTGGATCATGGCTGACGACCTCGGCTATGGCGAACTTGGCTGTTACGGCCAGAAGCTCATCCAGACCCCGAATCTCGACCGGATGGCGCGCGAGGGGATGCGTTTCACGCGGTTCTACGCTGGCGCCACGGTCTGTGCCCCGTCGCGCAGCGTGCTGATGACCGGCCAGCATCACGGCCATACGCGCGTTCGCGGCAATGCCGGACCAGGTAACCCGACTGCGCAGGCTCTACGACCCGACGACGTGACCGTCGCCAGCGTCCTCCACGACGTCGGATATCGAACGGCGCTCGTCGGAAAGTGGGGGCTAGGCGATGTGGGACCAGCGGAGTCGGGCCTGCCGCGCAAGCACGGCTTCGACGTGTTTTTCGGCTATCTCAACCAAAGTCACGCCCACAATCATTTCCCGGATTTTCTCTGGCGTAACGAGCAACGAGTGACGCTCCCCAACACCATTGTCGCGATGGGCAAGCATGGAGCCGGCTACGCTACGAAGGCGGTCGCCTACGCCGACGATCTCTTCGCCGAAGAATCCGGGAAGTTCGTCGCCGAGAATCGCGATCGGCCGTTCTTCCTTTTCTGGAGCATGGTCGTTCCACATGCCAACAACGAACGGACCCGGGCGCTGAATGACGGGGCCGAGGTTCCCGACTACGGCCTCTATGCCAACCGTGACTGGCCCGCCTCGGACAAGGGGCACGCCGCGATGATCACGCGGCTCGACGGGTACGTCGGTCGGATGCTCGATCAACTCAAGGAGCAGGGACTGGATTCCCGAACGCTCGTGATTTTCACCAGCGACAATGGCCCGCACAACGAAAGCCATCATGACCTCACCCGGTTTCACCCCTCGGGACCAGTCCGCGGCATCAAGCGCAGCCTGACGGACGGAGGTATCCGCGTCCCGATGATCGCCCGATGGCCAGGAAAGATCGCGGAGGGGAGCACGAGCGATCACGTCGCGTATTTCGGTGACTGGATGGCGACCGCCGCGGAGCTGGCCGGGGCGAAGGTTCCGGGCCATTGCGACTCGATCAGTCTTGTCCCGACACTGCTGGGTCGAGCCGTCAATCAGGCCAGCCACGAGTTCCTGTACTGGGAATTTCATGAGGGTGGTTTCCGACAGGCCGCTCTCTATCGAGGGCGATGGAAGGGCATCCGCCAGGGACGTCCTGGCGCCAGGCTGGTCCTCTACGACCTTGATAACGACAACGGCGAGAAGACAGACGTGGCATCCCTGCACCCCGAGATCGCGGCACGGATCGACGCTTACCTGAAGACCGCCCGAACTGACTCGCCCGACTGGCCGGTCAAGGAGGGGAAATAGTCGCATCTGCGGACCCGTGCGGCCTGGGGCAACATCCGCGGGATGGCGCCCTTGGCGGCGACCGAGCACGTACCAGCCTCCTTGCAATCGCCTCGAATTGCCTTGATTTTTCTCCCAGATTGGCCGATCCTGACTGATAGGGAGGTGGGATTGGATGCGCCGTTTCGTGGCCTGGCTCTGTCTGATCATCGCCCTCGCGGGCCCGCTCGCGAGCCAGGCCAGGATCGCGTATGGCCTCCTGCTCTCCCGGTCTGAGATCGGCCTGAACATCCTCGAATCGGGCCAGGAGGTCGACGACGAGGAATACGACGGCCGCGACATGGTGGCGGTCTTCGCCCACTTCGATGCCGGACCCGTTGGATCGATCGACCTGTCCCTCCCGCTCGACCTGTCCTTCCTCATCCCTGCACCCATCACTTCCCCATCGGAATCGCGAGAAGCCGGGCGGTGTCAGAGCCGCTGGAAATGGCCTCCGCCGACCGCAAGGGAGCGTTGCGCGCTGCTCCAGACCCTCCTGATTTGACGCCGGATCGCTGAAGCGAGTGGATCGTGCCCACCCCGATGGTACTCGTCGGAGAGGCCGTGGCACCGTTTCGCTCCGTCGCGGCCCGCTTCTTGATGCGCCGAGGCCGGACCGACGAGGCGACCATCGTGGCCTCTATCCTGGGTCCTCACGTCGCTCGCCGGCGCCCCCGCACGGGCCGCCTGACAACCGCCGATCCCCGTTGAATCCTTGCGTCACCCGACGCCCGTCCACGTGGGCGCTGGGGCTTTGGAGCGGTCCTGCCATGTCGAGGCCACTGATTGTTTTTTCGATATGCATTGTCCTTTTGATCGGCGGGGCGGTCGCCGGCTTCGCCGCGGGGTGGAGCCGTCCGAACTGGGTACCTTCGTGGGCTCGCGAACGGCTTGATCAGGGGTCAGGGCGGGCGGCCGAGCCCGGCCGGGATCCCGATCCCCTGAGCGTTCGGGCCGGCCTAGCATCCATCACCGCGATCGAGCCCGATCCGTCCGGGTCCCGGGATCAGGCGACCTTGCCCACGGTCCGGCTCGCCTCGGAGGAGGTCGCCCGGATGGTCGGCATCGAGACCGCGCCGGCGGGCGAGGTCCGCCACGCCCACTTTCTCTCGGCCAACGCCGAGACTGCCTACGATTCCCGGCGATATGCGACGGTGAGTCCCAGGGTCGCCGGCTTCCTCCGCGAAGTCCGGGCGGATCTCGGCCGCCGTGTCCGCCGCGGTGAGGTTCTCGCCGTGGTCGACTCGGCCGAGATCAGCGCCGCCCGGACGCAATTCCTCTCGGCCCGCGCCGCGCTCAAGCTCGCCGAGGTGACCCACGATCGCACGGCCTCTCTGGCGAAGACGGGGCAGGTCGCCGCGCGGACCGAGCTGGAGTCGCGGACCGCGCTCGAGCAGGCGAAGGCCGCCGTGATGGACTCCCAGCAGCGGCTCCGCAACCTCGGGATGGGCGACGCCGAGATCAACCGGATTCGGACCTCGGACGACCGGGCAAGCCTGCTAGAGGTCGTTGCCCCGATCGACGGGACGATCGTCTCGCTCCGCGCCGTCCAGGGCGAGGCCGTTCAGGCGACCGCCCCGCTCTTCACGATCGCCGACACCCGGACCATGTGGCTCTGGATCGACGTCTACGAATCGGAGATCGGCCGGGTCCGCGAGGGGCAGACGGTGGACTTCCTCGTCCCGGGTTCCGAGGCGCCGGTCGCTTCGGGGAGAGTCACCTGGATGGGGACCGAGGTGAACCCGACCACGCGAACAACCCGCGTCCGGGCCGAGCTCGCGAACCCGGACGGGAAAATCCGGTCCAACCAGTTCGGCAAGGCGAGGCTCCTCGTCGGCGAGGTCCACCGTGCAGCCGTGGTTCCCTCGGGTGCCGTTCAGCGATGGGATCAGGAGGAGTACGTCTTCCTGCCCCGACCTGGCCTGGCCTTCGAGCCAAGGAGGGTGAGTACTCGGCCGATCGAAGGGGGCGATCGGGTCGAGATCGTCGAGGGGCTTCAACCCGGCGATCGGATCGTCGTCGCCGGCGCCTACCGGATCAAGTCCGAGATCGACAAGGACGCCATCGCTGAGGAGTGAACCGGCCATGCTCAACGCCCTGATCGGGTTCAGCCTGAAGAACCGGTTCGTTGTGCTGCTCCTGACGGCTATCCTTATCGGCCTCGGGATCAACGCCGCCTTCCGGCTTCCGCTGGACGCCTACCCCGATATCACGCCGGTGCAGGTGCAGATCAACACAGTGGCGCCAGAGCTCTCGGCCGAGGCCGTCGAGAGGCTCATCACCTTCCCGGTCGAGTATGGCCTCGGCGGGATGAAGGGCCTCGAAGAACTCCGCTCGAATTCCAAATTCGGGATGTCGCAGGTGATTGCCACCTTCGAGGACGGGACCGACATCTACTTCGCCCGCCAGCAGATCAACGAGCGGCTAGGCGAGATCCGCCTGCCGGTCGGCGTTGAGCGGCCGGTGATGGGGCCTGTCGCCACGGCGCTCGGCGAGGTCTACCACTTTATCCTGACGAGTCATTCCCGCGACCTGACCGAGCTACGTACACTCCAGGACTGGGTCGTCCGGCCCCGACTACGTCGCGTGGCGGGCGTTGCGGAGGTCAACGCCTGGGGCGGCCTGGCGAAGCAGTTCGAGGTTCGCGCCGACCCCGACCGGCTCGCCGAGCACGGTCTAACCCTCGACGACCTGACGACCGCGCTCCAGGAAAACAACCAGGACGCCGGCGGCGGCTACATCGCGAGGGCCGGCGAGCTGAGCCTGATTCAGGGGCTTGGCCGCGCCCGAACCGTCGAGGAGATCGCCCGGATCGTCATCCGGGCGCAGAACGGCGTTCCGATCCGCGTGCAGGACGTCGCGAGCGTCGCCATTGGCCACAGTATCCGCCGGGGCGCCGTCACGGCCGACGGCCGCGGCGAGGTCGTCCTCGGGATCGCCTACATGCGGATGGGCGAGAACACCCGCGACGTCACCCACGGCCTCGACCGGGCCATGGAAGACGTCCGCGAGGCTCTCCCGCCCGACGTGAAGGTCGACGTCGTCTATCGCCGGACCGACCTCGTCGACCACGTCCTGCGCACGGTCGAGCACAACCTCCTCGAAGGGGCGTTGCTCGTCATCGCGGTTCTCTTCGCGTTCCTCGGCAACCTGCGCGCGGGCCTGATCGTCGCCTCGGCGATCCCGCTCTCGCTCCTGTTTGCGGTGACGATGATGCAGAAAGTCGGGATCGCCGGGAGCCTGATGAGCCTGGGCGCGATCGACTTCGGCCTGATCGTGGATAGCTCGGTGGTGATGGTCGAGAACTGCGTCCGGCACCTGGCGCACGATCAGTCCGGCCGGAGTCGGCTGGCAATCCTCCGCGAGGCCGCCACCGAGGTCCGCAAGCCGACCCTCTTCGGCGAGCTGATCATCATGATCGTGTATCTGCCGATCCTCACCCTGGAGGGGATCGAGGGGAAGCTGTTCCGGCCGATGGCCCTGACGGTCGTCTTTGCGCTGGCGGCGTCGATGGTCCTCTCGCTGACCCTGATGCCGGTGCTGGCCTCGCTCGGCCTGCCGAGACGGGTGACGGACCGACCAACGTTCGTCGACCGCATCGCGCACGCATTCTTTCAGCCGCTTCTCGGGCTCGGACTGCGATTCCCGCGAACGACGCTCGTCGTGATCGGCGCGATCACGATCGGCACGACGATCCTCGGATTTGGCCTGGGCTCGGAGTTCGTCCCTCGGCTCGGTGAGGGGGCGATCGTCATCACGACGGTGCGGCCGGCGAGCGTTAGCCCGGACGAGGCGGTCGATTACACCACCCGGTTCGAGCGGATGCTTAAGGAGAAATTCCCCGACGAGGTAAACCGAATCTGGAGCCCGGTCGGCGCCCCCGAGATCGCGATCGATCAGATGGGCTTCCAGGTGACCGACGTCTACGTCTCGCTGAAGCCGCGCGAAGGGTGGACCCGCGCGGCGACGCAGGCCGAACTGGTCGAGGCGATGTCGCGCGAGACCGACCGATGGCCGGGCCTGGTGACAATCTACAGCCAGCCGATCGAGTTCCGGGCCAACGAGATGATCGCCGGTATCCACACGGACCTCGGCATCAAGCTCTTCGGCGACAACCTCGACGTCCTGCAATCGAAGGCGGCCGAGATCGAGCGAGTGGTGAAGCGAATCCCAGGCGCCGCCGACGTCACCACCGAGCCGATCACCGGTCTGCCGGTGCTGAAAATCGAGGTCGATCGCGACGCAATCTCTCGACACGGGGTCTCGGTCCGGCAGGTGCTCGACGCCGTCCGGGCCGTCGGCGGTATCCCGGTCGGCGAGATCATCGAGCCCGATCGGCGGTTCCCACTGGTGATCCGGCTCCCGGAGTCGTACCGAGACGATCCCGAGTCGCTCAAAAAAATCCTGATCCCGACCGCGACGGGCGGACGGCTCCCTCTGACCCAACTGGCCCAGCTTCGACGGACCATCGGGCCAGCAACCGTCCACCGCGAATGGGGCCTGCGCAGGACCATCATCGAGGCCAACGTCCGCGGGCGAGACCTCGGCTCCTTCGTCGAGGAAGCACGGCGACGGGTCGCACGCGAGGTCGAACTCCCGGTCGGTTACCACGTCGAATGGGGCGGACAGTACGAGAACATGATCCGCGCCGAGAATCGGCTGCTGCTCGTCGTCCCAATGGCGCTGGCGCTCGTGTTGAGCCTGCTCTACCTGACATTCCATTCGATCCGTGATGCTCTGATGATCTTCAGTGGCGTGCTGTTCGCGAGGATCGGTGGGGTGCTGGGTCTCTGGTTCATGGGCCTGCCGTTCACGATTTCGGCGGGCGTCGGCTTCATCGCGCTGGCGGGCGCCTCGATGCTGGAGGGGTTGGTACTGGTCAGCGGGATTCGCGACCGGATGGCCCGCGGCCTGCCGAGGCGCGAGGCGATCGAGCAGGCGCGATTGTCGCGTCTCCGGCCGGTGCTGATGACCGGGACTGTAGCGGCGCTGGGGTTCGTGCCGATGATGCTCTCGACGGGTATCGGCTCCGAGGTCCAGCGCCCGCTGGCCACCGTCGTCGTCTTCGGCATGGCCTGCGACACGTTCCTGACCATGCTGGCCTTGCCGGTCCTCTACCTGCTCTTCGGCCAGGGGCCCGGGGCGGACGAGGAGGATCGAATGGAGTCGATGCCATGATCCGATGGGTATTGGCTGCCATTTTGCTCGCCGCGGCGATCCCGACGTCGACTCGGGCGCAAGCGTTCCTCGCCGACGACATCGTCGTCATTGCGAAGGGGCAGCGCGCGAAGGAGCAGGCACGCACCGAGACGCAACTCGGGCCGATCCTCGGCGGTCCGGGCTCGGCGCTTGGGGCGAGGCCTGGCGCTGTCGGCGCCTCGCATTCCCCGAGGCCGCTGGCGCCGGCCGGCGTCCTCTCCGCGGCGGCGGTTGGGGCGCAGGGGATCTCGGGGAGCGAGCGTCTCGGTGGGATCGCGCCGCCCGCCACACTCCCGATCCAGAACGCTCCACGATACGGCCCGATGGAGGCCCCCAACCAGACCGATGAGGGCCCCGCCGACGGCCTGACCCTGGACCAGGCCATCGACCGGCTGGTGCACGTCAGCTACAACCTGCGCACCAAGTTCCAGGAGATCCCGCAGGCCGAGGCCGACATCCTCTCCGCCGGTCTCCGCGCCAACCCGCTGCTCTTCTTCAGCGGGAACAACGTCCCGTACGGCCAGTACACCCCGCAGAGCCAGGGAAGCACCACCTACGGGATCACCTGGGTCCAGCCGCTCGACCTCAACAACAAGCGAAGGGCCCGCCTCGACGTGGCTGGGCGAGCGAAGCTGGTGCTCCAGGCCCAGTATCAGGACGCCGTCCGGCTGGAGATCGACAACCTGTACACGGCCTTCGTGGACGTCCTCAACGCCCGCGAGACAGTCCGTTCGATCGAGGCGAGCCTGGCCGTCCTGGACCAGACCCTCCGCTCAATCGA
This sequence comes from Planctomycetales bacterium, assembly GCA_027449865.1. GTDB lineage: Bacteria > Planctomycetota > Planctomycetia > Isosphaerales > Isosphaeraceae > JAKAUH01. The sequence goes on along the minus strand of DAIDKV010000196.1, from coordinate 9,467 downwards.
GGAGCAGCAACGCAAGGGTGAGCTCCCCGAGACGGCTGTGGACGACGCCGCGGTCCAGCGCGACACCGCGGCGATGGCGCGAAATCAGGCCGTCGCGGTCCTGCGCCAGACGAAGCGGGTCCTCGCGACGGTCCTGGCGATCCCGGTCGCCCAGGCCGATCAGATCGAGGTCCGCGGCACGATCCGGGACGAGGCCCCGCCGCCGCCGCCAGTGGAGGAACTGACCCAGGCGGCCCTCGGCATCCGCCCCGACCTGATTGCCTACCGGCTGGGCATCGGCCGCGCCGAGGCCGATGTCCGGCTGGCGAAGGCCAATCGGTTCGAGGACGTCTTCGTGCTCTACACGCCCTACGGCTACCAGGCGAACAACGACAATCCGAGGCTCACGGCCTCGACCTCGTGGAGTCTGGGCGTGCTGGCCTCGCTCCCGATTGTGAATCGCAACCAGGGGAACATCGCCCGGGCGCGGGGGAACGTGGTTCAGACAAAGATCCAACTCACCGGACTGGAGCAGCAGGTGATCGCCGAGGTCGAGCGAGCGGCGCTGGAGTACGAATCGACGCTCGGAGCCGTCCGGCAGATCGAGCGGACGATTCTTCCCCGCGCCCAACGCTCGCGCGACTCCCGCCATCGCCTCTTCGCCGAGGGGCAGGAGAATCTGATCACATACCTGAACGCCCAGCGAACCTATCAGGACGTCGTCCGCCAGTACCTCGACGCGCTAATCCTTCACCGACGGAGCATGCTCCGACTCAACTCGGCTGTCGGCCAGAGGATTTTCCCATGATCGAATGGCCTTTCCCATCGGATATTTCACAGTTGGGGTCGGTGCGAGGACTGGGTCGTTCGGTAATCGTGTGGTCGCGGCAGTCCGTGACTCGCCTGGAACGGGGACGCCGGAGCGGGGGCGAGTGAGTCGGAGGGCTCGGCGATGGTCGGTAGGCGAACGACGAATTCGCTTCCACAATTCGGCCCCTCACTTCGGACATCGACGCTTCCACCGTGCATCTGGACAAGATGCCGAACGAGGTTTAGGCCAATCCCAAGCCCTCCCTGCGAACGATCGATCGAGCGATCCACCTGGGTGAATATATCAAAAATATGAGGAATCGTCTCCGGTGCCAGGCCGATCCCGTTGTCGACGACCTGGAAGACAACATGGTTATCTTCCTCGGTCACAGCGAGCGAGATTCGGCCGCCCGGCTCGGTATATTTCGCGGCGTTGTTGAGCAGGTTCGACAAAATCTGCGAGAGCCGAACGAGATCGGCTCTCACCAGAATGGGATGTGCTGGGAGGGTGACCGAGAATTGGTGCCCCTGGGAATCGATTAGGGGGCGACTGGTCTCGACGGCCCGATCCACCGCGACGGCGACATCGACGGTCTCAAATCGGAGCTGGATTCGTCCGCCGGTGATCCTTGAGATATCGAGCAGGTCGTCGACCAGGCGAACCAGATGCTCAACTTGCCGGCCGATGACCTCGCTGGCCCAGAGGAGGCTCGGATCTGGGATCTCGAGCATCCGGAGGATCTGTGCCGCGTTTCGGATCGGCGCGAGTGGGTTCCGGAGTTCGTGGGCGAGCATAGCCAGGAATTCGTTCTTGCGGCGGTCGTTTTCCTGAACGTCGCGATAGAGCTGGGCATTATCGATGGCCATTGCGGCCCGGTCGGCAAGGTCGAGGACCAGCCTAACTTGGTGCGGGTCAAAGCCGCAACCGTTCTCGCCGAGAACCACAACGAGAGCGCCCAGGCAATTCCCCCTCGCGCAGAGTGGCGCGGCCACGACCGAGTGCGGCACGATGCCCGTTCCGGGGATTCTCCAGGAGGCTTCGTCGCTCCCGTGCCCTCCGGGCAGGGTATGCCATCCGGGAATCGGCTCCCCTCCGACGGTCTCGGGAAACGACCGCCACTGGCCCGTCTCCAGGATCTGTCGGACCAGACCAGTGAGTGGCCCGAGATCCATCTCTGTGGTGGAGGCCGTGAACGGCTGCGCAGGAGCCCCCCGGTCGATCCAGGCCAGTTCGGTCCGCCAGGGAAATTCCGGTACCTCGCCGGCCATGACAACAGCACAGAGATCCCCCAGGAACGGGACCGCGTGACGGGCCAGGCTGCGAGCGATGGTCTCGGAGTCGAGCGACCGAACCAGGACGTTGCCGGCCTCCGCAAGAAACGCCGAGCGCCGGGTCGCCTCCTCAGCCGCGGCGCGTGCCGCCTGGGCCCTCGCCAGTGCCACTCGCTCCTCAGCCTGGCGTCGAACCTGCTGAGTCTTCTTGAACAGGTCGACGAAGACCCCAACCTTGGTGCGGAGGATCTCTGGGACGATCGGCGTGAGAATGTAGTCGACGGCGCCCAGCGAATAGCCCTGGGCTGTGTGGATCTCGTCGCTGAAAGCGGTGACGAAGATGATCGGCGTGTGCGCTGTCTGTCGGCGGCTTCGAATCAGGGCGGCCGTCTCCAGGCCATCCATCTCCGGCATGTGCACGTCGAGCAGAATCACCGCGAACTCCCGGTTCAGGAGGTGGCGCAGCGCCTCGCGTCCCGAGCGAGCCTTGACCAGATTCTGGTCGAGAGTGCCCAGGATCGTGTCGTAGACCAGGAGCTTTTCCTCCAGGTCGTCGACCAGCAGGATATTGACCTTCTCGTCGTCCACTGGCCCTCCCTCCCTGCTCACCGATGGAGCCAGACACGGAGGACGGAAAGCAACTGTTCGGTGTCCACAGGCTTCGAGAGATAATCCCAGGCCCCGGCCTCAATGCATTTCTCGCGGTCTCCCTTCATCGCCTTCGCGGTTACGGCGATGATGGGGAGGCTGTTAAACGTCGGCAGCTTTCGGATGACGCGCATGGTATCCAATCCGTCCATCTCCGGCATCATGATATCCATGAGCACGATGTCAATGTCGGGCCGCTCCTGGAGGATGCCGATGGCGTCGCGTCCGGTTTCGGCGGAGACGATGATCATGTTGCGCCACTCCAGGATGCTCGTGAGTGCGAAGATGTTGCGGATGTCGTCGTCGACGATCAGGACTTTCTTGCCGGCGAGGATGTCATCGTTCTGATAGAGTTGCTCGACGGCCCTCCGCCTCGGCTCAGGAAGCCGGTCGATTGGCGAGTGGAGGAAAAAGGCCGTCTGGTCGAGCAGTCGTTCGGGAGAGCAGGCCCGGCGGAAGACGATTGAGGGAGTAAGAATTTGCCCGGGCTCGTCGCCATCGCGGGGCGATTGCTCGGAGTAAAGGATCACGGGGAGGGGAGTGCTCCTTGCTTCGTCGCGGGCTCGGCGGAGGAACTCGTCCGTAGACATGTCGGGGATCGAGGCGTCAATGACCATGCAGTCGACCCGTTCGGTGGAGAGAAGTCGGAGGGCGTCCCGTCCGGTGTCGACCTTCATGATGGAGAGTCTGTCACCGCTGATGGAACCAAAGATCTCGTCGCGACGGCCGACGTCGCGCCCGACCACGACAAGCCCCTTGGTTCGGCGGCCGAGGTGATCGCGGACATCGTCGAGCATGCGATCGAGTGACTCGCGGCTCTGGAGCGGTTTGGTCAGGATCCGGAAGGCGCCGTAGCTGGCGAACCGCTCGCAAGCCTCCTCGGTCGAGATGACGCAGATGGGAATGTGGCGGGTTGTCAGGTCGTTTTTCAGGCGATCCATGACCCGCCAGCCGTCGATATCGGGCAGGCAGATGTCCAGCGTGATGGCGTCGGGCTTGAAGTCTCGCGTCATGGCAAGAGCTGCGGCCCCGAGCGAGGTGACCAGACCCTTGAAGCCCTTCTCGCGGGCCAGTTCCAGGAGGAGGCGAGCGAATGTCAGGTCATTCTCGATGATGAGGAGCAGGGGGTCGCCAGGCTGAATCGCGTCTCGGTCGTCGCCGATCTCGTTGATCAGCCGGGGCGACGCGAGAGCCATCGATACGCCGTTGGTCTCGCCCTCGGCCGGCTGGGAAAGCCTGGCCGGAGTCGGGACCGTGGCGGAGGCGATCTCTGCGACAGACAACGTCCACCCTGCGGCATTCTCGTGGCCTGGTGTCGGCGGTCGACGCGCCGGTTTCTTCGGAACGTAGGTCTGTGGCAGGTAGAGCGTGAAGGTACTTCCCTTCCCGGGCGAGCTGACGAGTCGAATCTCGCCACCGAGCAGGCGGGAGATCTCCCGGCTAATCGCGAGGCCCAGCCCCGTCCCTCCGTATTTCCGGCTCGTGCTTCCGTCGGCCTGTTGAAACGCCTCGAAAATGATCTGCTGCTTGTCGGGCGGGATGCCGATCCCAGTGTCCGAGACCGAGATCGCGACCACCGACGACGCCCGTCCTAGTCCCTCGTTCTCGGTGCTCCAGCCGCTTCGAACCGGCTCCATCGACAGGAGTACCCTTCCCTGTTGCGTGAACTTGAAAGCGTTGGAGAGTAAATTTTTGATGACCTGCTGAAGCCGCTTGACGTCGGTGAAGATGGACCTTGGCAGCGCAGGGTCCACCTCAATGGCGAAGCCCACCCCCTTCGACTCGGCGACGTGCCGGAATGTTCGTTCGACGTAGCCGTGAAGGTCAGCGAGCCGAACCTCGCCCACGTCTACAACCACCGTCCCCGACTCGATTTTGGAGAGGTCGAGGATGTCGTTGATGAGCATCAGCAGGTCGTTGCCGGAGGAGTGAATCGTCTTGGCAAACTCGGTCTGCCTGGGCGTCAGGTTTCCCTCGGGGTTCTTCGAAAGCTGGTCAGAAAGGATCAGCAGACTGTTGAGCGGTGTCCGGAGTTCGTGTGACATGTTGGCGAGGAATTCCGACTTGTACTTCGAGGTCAGCGCGAGCTGTTTGGCCTTTTCTTCAAGAGCCTGGCGGGCTTGCTCGACCTCGCTGTTCTTTCGCTCGACCTCCTGGTTCTGGTGGGCGAGCAGGCGGGCCTTTTCCTGAAGCTCCTCATTGGTCTTCTGAAGCTCCTCCTGTCGACTGCCAAGCTCCTGGGCAAGCGACTGAGACTGCTTCAGCAGGTCCTCTGTCCGCATGTTGGCTTCGATCGTGTTGAGTACGATCCCAATACTCTCGGTCAACTGGTCGAGCAGGGCCTGGTGGGTCGGATTGAACCGCTCTAGCGAGGCCAGCTCGAGCACGCCCTTGACTTGCCCCTCGAAGACGACCGGCAGGACAATGATGTTCTGAGGCGCCGTTTCGCCAAGCCCCGAGGAGATCCGGATGTAATCGGGCGGGATATTCGCCAGAAGGATCTTTTGCTTCTCCACCGCGCACTGACCGACAAGTCCCTCGCCGAGCTGGAGCCGGCTCCCGAGCGCGCTTTGTCCCTTGTACGCATAGCTCGCGAGCAGGGAGAGCATCGGCGTCTCTTTCGAGCCGTCGAGGATGTAGAAGACCGCGTGCTGGGCCGAGACGACCGGCGCGAGCTCGGAGAGGATCAGCCGGCCGACCGTATTCAGGTCGCGCTGGCCCTGGAGCATTCGGCTGAACTTCGCCAGGTTGGTCTTGAGCCAGTCCTGCTCGCTGTTCTTGAGGGTTTGGTCCTTGAGGTTTCGGATCATTTCATTGATGTTGTCCTTCAGCACGGCAACCTCGCCGAGCGCTTCGACCTTGATCGAGCGGGTGAGGTCGCCCTTGGTCACGGCGGTGGCGACCTCGGCGATGGCCCGGACCTGCGTTGTCAAGTTAGCGGCAAGCTGATTGACATTGTCGGTGAGGTCTTTCCAGGTGCCGGCGGCTCCCGGGACGCTTGCCTGTCCGCCCAACTTCCCCTCGACTCCGACCTCGCGGGCCACCGTGGTCACCTGGTCGGCAAAGGTCGCGAGCGTCTCGATCATGCCGTTGATCGTGTCGGCCAGTGCGGCGATCTCGCCCTTGGCGTCCACGGTAAGCTTCTGGTTCAGATCTCCGTTGGCGACCGCCGTGACAACCTTTGCGATACCTCGGACCTGGCTGGTGAGGTTTCCGGCCATAAAGTTGACGTTATCGGTGAGATCCTTCCACGTCCCCGAGACGCCCTTCACCTGGGCCTGTCCGCCCAGCTTGCCCTCGGTGCCGACCTCACGCGCCACTCGGGTGACCTCGGCTGCAAAAGAACTGAGCTGGTCGACCATCGTATTGACGGTGTTTTTGAGCTCGAGGATTTCGCCCTTCACATCGACGGTGATCTTCTTCGAGAGGTCGCCGTTGGCGACTGCGGTGGTCACTTCGGCGATGTTGCGCACCTGGCCGGTGAGGTTTCCGGCCATGAAGTTGACACTATCTGTCAGGTCTTTCCATGTTCCCGAGACATCGCGGACGTCGGCCTGTCCACCGAGTTTCCCCTCCGTGCCGACCTCCCTCGCCACCCGAGTCACCTCCGAGGCGAACGAGCTCAGCTGGTCGACCATCGTGTTGACGGTGTTTTTGAGTTCGAGGATTTCGCCCTTCACATCGACGGTGATCTTCTTCGAGAGGTCGCCGTTGGCGACCGCGGTGGTCACCTCCGCGATGTTACGCACCTGGGCCGTAAGGTTTCCGGCCATCGAGTTGACGCTATCGGTGAGGTCCTTCCATGTGCCGGCGACTCCACGGACGTCGGCCTGCCCGCCGAGTTTCCCTTCCGTGCCAACCTCGCGCGCCACTCGGGTGACCTCCGAGGCGAACGAACTGAGCTGATCGACCATCGTGTTGATGGTCGTCGCTGTGCGGAGGAATTCGCCTTGAAGGGGTCGGCCGTCCATCTCCAGGGCCATTGTCTGAGAGAGATCGCCCTGAGCGACGGCGCCGATCACACGGGCCGTCTCGCTGGTGGGGTGGACCAGGTCGCCGATCAACGCGTTGACGGAGGCGAGTGACGATCCCCACGATCCGCTCACCGCCCCAAGCGTCGCTCGCTGGTGGATCTTCCCCTCCTTGCCAACGACCCGACTGATCCGCTCAAGTTCCCTGGCCATCTGCTCGTTCAGCTCGATGACCTCATTGAAAGTGTCAGCGACCTTGCCGGCGACCCCGGTCCAGTCGATGGGGAGTCGGACGGAAAAATCCCCTCGTTTGAGGGCGGTGAGGGCCGTCAGGAGGGCCGTCATGTCGATCGCCTGGCTGACGGGTTCGGCTATGGCCGGCATCATGCATCTCCAGTATGCCGATCCTGCGCGACCGGGGAAGTGAAGTCGCCTCCGGGTCCAACGGACCTCCCGGCGTTGACCTCTCGGATCGAGTACATCCTCACGCCGACCGGAGCGTCCTCTTCTCGGACGTCAACGCCCCGCGGATGCGGGCCGTCGGCCTGCGATTTGTCCCAGAATACTTGCCTCACTGAGCATAGGTCAATCAGCACCCGTACTGCCAGGGCCCACAACGCCCTGGCCGCGGTGCCTATCGATCTCGCTAGCTCGGTGAGTTCCCCGGGCGATTCTTGTCGAGAACGGCCACCAGGATGACCAGAAAGGCGATCAGTCGGACCCAGTAGAGTTGCTGGAGCCGGTCGCCGTGGGTATTCAAAAGTGCCATCGCGATTCGGGTGCCCGCCATGAGGAACATCGCCAGGGCGAAGAGGGCGAAGAGCCGATCATGAGTCTTCCTCCAGAAGCGGAGGAAAAACAGTCCGGCCACCCCGAATCCCATGGCGAGCGCCCCGGCCATGATGGGCCTGAGGGACTGGTTCAGCTCTTCGATCACGAATCCCCCTCCTCGCCAGATCACCGTTCGGCCAGCGCCGTGAGATCGCAGTCCCCGATCATCCGACGTCCCAGATCAAACCGACCAGCAGGAGGACCACGCCGATCAGGGCAATCGGAGTCCGCAGAAGGACCAGATCGATGTGAGGGACAAGGACCAGGTCGAAGAACAGCATCGCGTTCTCCAGCGCCAATGACAGGAAAAACAGGCTACACCAGAGGAGGAGCCTGGCCCCGTCGCGTCGGAAGCCGCGGAGAAGCAGCACGCTGCAAGACATCGCGGTCCCGGAGCAGAGAAGATAGACGGCGCCTTCCATCTCAGTCCTTCTTCCGGAAGCGGAAAGCATCTGCAAAGGCCCGAAGTGGGTCTCTGGCGCGCTCATAAGCCAATTTGATCATCGTGACCGGCCGTTCCCTGTAGACCTGGAGAAGGCGGCCAACCATCCCGTCGAGTTCTGGGCTCCCCGCTCCGTGTCGGCAGGCGACATTCGGCCCTCGCGCGGTCATCGACAAAAGGCCCCGAGCGGACATCGCCGCCAGATGAGCCCGCACCCGTTGCGGCTCGGCCTGAACCTCGTGGGCCAGCGAGGCGATATCCCATTCCCTGTCCGGGCCCTCGGAGAGAATACGCAGGATCTCGAGCTGGTCGATGGTCTCGACGTAATCGTGCATGAACCTCGAGACATCTTCCGGGATCGGCTCCACGCTGTCATCCTCATCGGCCGTCGTCGGAGGATCCACCTCCGGGGCAAGCGAAACACAATCATCCGCTCCGAGCGTCGAACCATGCTGGCCCAGTCCTACCGCCTCTCTCTCAAAGACTGGCGATGGGTGATTCCGGCGACAGGCCGTCTCCGATCCGAAGGGCTAAAATCAGGCAAACCCATCCTTCCCGGCCGCGCGGCCGCATACGACCGAGATTCGGTTCCACGCCCCGGTGTCATTCGTCCGGGAGACGTCCTGCCAGCACCGATGGGCCGAACGTCTCGAAGTGCAGGTGGGTCAATAGACTCCTAGACTACCCGCCTGGTCCTGGCAGGTCGAGATTCTGGTTGAAATTTCAAATCGTCGTCAGGTTTTAAGTAGAAAGTGTGATGACTTGTGAATTATGACTGTGAATGGCCTTGGATTGACGCATCACTTGAATTCCTCCGAATTCGCCGAACTTTTGCACGAGATCCTTCCATCCCCTTGCCGGTACGTGAAATCGTTTCGCCGCGTTCTGGATTTCGGAGTCTGGCTACGGGAAATCGTCCGGAACATTCCGCACGACCCTTGCCGGGGCGAGGGCCGTCGGCATGGGGGCCTCTCGGCGTCGCATCTCGCGGTCGCCACTGGCGATTCGGCGCCGGGAGACGATGAACCGGGCCATTTCTTTGTGGGCTCGAAGCTTCTTCACCTGTCTGCGTCTCCCCCGTTCGATCGCGAGGGACAGTTTGGACCACGCCGGACCGGAGCATGAATCGACCCCCCGCTGGTCTTTTGCACGTTTGATCTGGCCCTCGGCGCTTCATCTCGACGGATCCTCCACCTTCCTGGGTGGGCTCTTGCGAATCCTGCGGATTTCCTCGGCCTTTGGGTTGTGGTGCATCGGTGGGTGCGTGTTCGTATTATTGGGGGCTCGGATGCAGATGGTGCCCGATCGGTCGGACTGTGTTTCCCAGAAGAAACACGAAGGCGGATCCGCTTGACGCTTCTTCTCAGAAAGTTCTAGTGCGGCGTCCAATCTAAATCTTCGGGTAAAGCCGCTTCAGTTTGACGCGGGCCTTCCCGATGGTGAACTGCCAGTCAACGGCTCGTTGCTTGACGTTCGTTCGAGCGGCCCAGGCGGCGATCTCCGATCGCAGCGTC
>DAIDKV010000195.1 GCA_027449865.1 Planctomycetales bacterium | reverse complement strand
AGGACGTGGTACGATCGTGGTCGTGGGTCGCTGACATGGTGGAACTCCGCTAAAGGAACGTGTGGCTACGATCCCTATGAGGAGCTTACCGTCAGCGGCTCACCTCTTCAGCCCGGCTCGCTCCGGGCATAGTATCTAACGTCGGAATGGCGACCGGGTAGACAGAAGATTAGGAACACGAAATACACGAAAAATACAGAAGAAGACGGACAATCCTCGAAACCCGGGATGACACCAATCGACGCGAATGACCGAAAGACCGGCCTCCCATTTGCGTCTTCTTCTTTCGTGTTTTTCGTGTCTTTCGTGTTCCATTCTTCGTTCTAACCATTAGCCCGACTTTCAGCAGCCCCCGCCACCCTTGGCCCCACGATCGCGCCGAGGCCCGCCCCAATCATCGCCAGCAGGCAATGGCCGGCGATCAGGTAGGGATCGGCGAGGTCGGCCGAGAGCCAGAGATGCGCCTGCCGGTGCTGGAATTCCGCGTGGTAATGGGGTTCGTAGTTGCCGAAGAAAGGATCCTCTTCAGAATCCATATCGTAGAAATCTCTCGACGTGATCCATAACAGCCCGTCCGTGACGACGAAATCCATCTCGATCTGCCTCAGCGCGGCCCGGAGCGAGACCCGTAGCGGGACACCGCGGAGAACGATGGTGATCTTCGAGTCCAGCGACCGCTCGGCGAATTTCAGTCCGAGCGGATCGACGTAGATCGGGACCTCGGGCCGCCCTGGTTCGGACAGGGATTTCTTCACGTATTCGAGCACTTCCGAGAGGGGCGTCGGCGAGGGGAACTCCATCGGGATCGGCCGGTCCAGCTCCTGGATAATCCGGGCGCTGGCCGGGCCGGTCGAGCCCGATAGCACCGGGAACCAGACCCGGAGCGCGTGCAGAAACTGCCCCGAGGGCAGCGGCAGATACGGGCTGTGCGAGAAGACCAAAACCAGGTATCCACCGCCGAGCACCGAGGCGCCCAGGCACGATCGCCCCCAGCGTCCCCGGCCAACGATCGCCCCCAGCCCGAGGATCCCCAGCAGGCCGAACGTCAGCAGAAAGGCGACGCCAGCCCAGAACCCGGCCGTCCACGTCGCCCGGATCGCCGCGAGGCACGCCAGCACCGCCAGGGCCGACCAGCCGGCGAGGACGGGCCCGATCCATTGCGGCCGTGATGGCGTTTCGGGCGTTGGCTCGGGCTCCGTCGTTGCCGTTTCCGAAAGTCGCGCGAAGATCATCCTGCCCAGCACGCCCCCCAGCAGAGCGAACATCATCGCCGCGAGGTCGTCGCCGATCGCCAGGTACATGAATTCGCTCAGCGACTCGCCGCCGCCCCGACGACCGTCCTGCGGAGGATGCCCGAAGACCGGCCTGAGCGCGAGCAGGACCGACGTCACCGGAAGGTGCGGAGCGTCGTAGGTCGAGTTGGGCGGGATCGTGTCGAGGTAGCCCCAGCCGAAGAGCGCGAAGCCCAGCCACCAGGCGCGGGCCGATCCCCGCCGGTAGATCGCCAGCAGGATTGCCAGGCCGAGGATCAATCGCGAGAGCAGGTGGATTGCCCCAAACGAGAATCGCGAGGCATCCCGGAGCGCCGCGATCCCCACCGCCGAGGCCACCACCACCCACATCATCCCCGAGATCGAGACTCGAAACCTTCGCATGGCCTTTCCTCATCCAGGAGCCGATCGATGGCGAGACGACCGGGTGGACAGAAGATTATGAACACGAAATTCACGAAATACACGAAAAAGACAGGGAGGGCGGGGGATGCTCCAAACTCCGGATGGCATTCATCGGTCCGAATCACCGAGAGTCGGCCTGCCATGGGCTCTTTCCTCTTTCGTGTTTTTCGTGTCTTTCGTGTTCCTTCTCTTCATTCTATCTACTGATCCGACCTCCAGCAGCCCCCGCGACCCTCGGCGCCGCGATCGCGCCGAAGCCCATCGCCAGCACGGCCAGCAGGCAATGGCCGGCGATCAGGAAGGCGTCCTCGGCGTCGGCCTCGATGTGGCCTCCGCCGGGGCTGTTCCATCGCTCGGAATAGACGACCACATCGCGCTCTGGGTCCTGCTGGATAAAGGGATCGATATCGGTATCGCCGGAAGTCACCCGGAGGCATCCGCCCGAGACGTAGTATCGCAGGCCGAGCTGTGCGAGCGCCAGCCGGAGTGTCGTTCGGAGCGGGACACCCATCAGGTCCATCTCGATCGTGGATTGTGGCGTCCGCTCGACCTCCTGGAGCCCGATCGGGTCGAGGTAAATCGGGATGCCGGGTCCGTCGGGGGTCGCGGTCGCCAGCGTGACGTATCGGAGGACATCCTCGAGCGCCGTGGGCTCGGGGAAGGTCATTGTGACCGGAAGTTCGAGCGCACGGAGGATCCGGGCGTCGGCCGGTAATCGAGCTCCGTCGGGCCCCACGGTCCAGCCCCGGGCGGCTTCCAGCATCGAACTGGTCGGAATCGGCTGATAGACCGACCGGAGCGTCACCGCCTGGCCCGGCGGCAGGATCTGGTAAGGCGCCCGGGCAAACACCAGGAACAAATACCCGGCCCCGAACACGACCGCCCCGATCGCGGCTTGCCGACGTCGCCCCCGGCCGAAGATCGCCGCCAGCGCCGCCAGGCCCAGCAGACCGCCGGTGAGGAAGAACGCCGCGCCCGCGCAGGCGTCGCTCAACGTCCCCGGTCGGACCGCCAGGACGACGCAGGCCAGGATGCCGATCGATAACGTGACGACCATCAAAACCAGCGATCGCCCGGACGAAGGCGGGCTCGGTGGTGGAACGGCCGGCTCCGCGGGTTGATCGGCCGGCGAGCCGAACGCCAGGCGAGCCAGCAGACCGCCCGCCAGGCCCGCCAGCATCGACCAGAGCGCATGGCCGATCTGAATGTAGCGATCCAGCGGTCCATTGGCCATCATGGGCCAACGCGGATTCTTCGCCGCGTCCAGGAGCGCCGGCTTGAGCTGGAGAAGGAGCTGGATCGTGGGCAATTGCGGCCCACCATACGGCGAACCGCTCGTATACGCCGAGAGCGCCAGGTAGCCCCAGGCGAAGACACAAAAGCCGAGCCACCAGGCCCGGCGCTCACCGCGTCGATAAATCGCCCCGACGATTCCCAGCCCGAGTATCGTATAGGTCGTTAGCAGGGTGATCCCGGCCCAGATGTACGACGGGTCGTGAAGCGCCGCCAGGGCCACGGCCGAGGCCGCGACGATGAGCATCAGGTCGGCAATCGAGGAGCGGAGTTTCTTCATGGCGTGGCCTCAGGAAAGCAAGGGCGGTCGTCTCCAATCCGTTTCACGCAGAGACGCAGAGAAATCCTGGCAATCATGGATCGGCAACCGGGTTTCACGCAGAGACGCAGAGATTCGCAGAGACACAGCGCGGCCGAGCCGCAACCGATCGGAATCGATTCACCACAGAGTCACAGAGAGCACAGAGGGGCACAGAGAAGAAACATTTTAGATTAGATTGCGAGAAGAACTGGTTGCGTGATTTGCAATGATGAGATTGTGCACGGCGTACAAGATTCTCAAAGTAAGTAGTGCAGAGAAGCCCAGGCGGTCTTGGTTCGGGTAAAACACCATTTGGTTTAACTCTTTTTGGTCTCTCTCTTCTCTGCGTCTCTGCGGAACTCTGCGTCTCTGCGTCTCTGCGTGAAACTCTTCCCGGGTCTCCCGGTCTTCTCTGCGTCTCTGCGTGAAACTCCGGTCTTTTCTTATGTCTTTGCACTTTCGTGTTCCAAAACTTCGCTCGACCGGTCGGGTCGGACTTCAACAGCTCCCGCAACTCTCGACGCCGCGACCGCGACCAGGCCCATCGTGAGCATCGCCAGCAGACAATGGCCGGCGACCAGGTACGGGTCCTCCGCGTCCGTCTCGATCCGGGCGGAGGCGGGATCGTCCCATCGGGTGTAGGCCGGGACCACCTCGGGATCGCCGGAGCGAACCAGATCCGGATCCGCGATGATGTGGACGCAGCCGTCCACGACGAGGAATTTCAGCTTGAGCGGTTCGAGCATCCGGCGGAGCGCCTCGCGGAGCGAAAGGCCTTCGCTCTCGAACCGGACCTCCCATTGCGGCGTCTTCTCGACATCCATCAGCGCGATTGGGTCGAGGTAGATCGGGAGGCCGGGATAGTCGGGGGTCGCGGTCGATTCGTGGATCGCCTTCAAAATGTCCACGAGCAGCCCGGAAGGAGGGATCTCACTTCCCATCGGCCGATCAAGCGCCCGAGTGGCGAGGGTATCCGGTCCGCCTCGCCTCCCGACCAGCCCGACGGCCCACGGCCGAAGGTCGTTCAGCAGGTAACTGGTCGGCATCGGTTGATAGTACGATAGGACGGGCCTCACGGACAAGTTGCTCGCCTGATACGGTCCACGGCCGAAGACGAGCAGCAGATACACGACCCCAAACAGCGCCGCCGCGAACCCGGCCCGTCGCCTCGGACCGTCTCCGAGGATCGCCCGGAGCCCGGCCAGCCCGACCAGGATGGCCGTGAGCCAGAACGTCGCGCCGGCCCAGGCGTCGCCGTCCGGACCCGATCGGATCGCCGCGACGCCGCAGGTCAGGATTAGTGCCGGCAGGATCAAATCCGAGATGCGAATCCGGAGAAGGCCGGTCGGCGTCGGGCCGGGATCGTCGGAGGGATCGGGCCGCCTCGCGAAGACCAGCCAGGCGATCGCCCCGCCCGCGCAGGCGGCTGCGAGCGTCCAGAGCGAATGGGCGATCTGAATAGACACATGAGCATTGTCGGCCCAGGAAACTGACGGGCGGGTGAACGTCAAGGGGACGAGGTAAAGCCGAAGTTGGAAGAGCCGTCGCGCCGTCGCCGTCCAGGGACCCGGCATCGGCCGGATCGCCAGGATCGCCGAGGCCAGGTGGCCCCATCCGAAGACGGCGAACCCCAGCCACCAGGCCCGGCGCGCCCCTCCTCTCTCGATCGCCGCGACGACCGCCAGCGACAATCCGGCGATCGTCGCCAGGAAGATCGGGCCCGCCTGGAACGACGTCGGCGCCCGGTAGAGCGCGGCTCCGACCGACGCGATCAGGACCATACCCATCGTCCTGGCGATCGTGAATCGCAGGCATCGCATGTTTTACTCTCTCGCATTCAAGCGGCCGTTGATCCCTGTCGACGCCCCGCGACAATCGGCCCCGCGACCGCTCCCAGACCGGCCGCCAGCACCGCCGCCAGGCAGTGGCCGACGATCACGAAGGGGTCGTCGACCTGGTTCGGATCGGCGAGAGGCGACGACGGCGGCTCGCCCTCCCAGGTGATGTCGTCTGGGGCCGACGGCGGTCGCTCGTCCTCCCAGGTGATCCGAAGATAGCCGTCCCGGACCTCGTACTTGAGCCTGAGCTGCTTCAGGGCCAGCCGCAGGGTCTCGCGCAGTGGAACGCCCTCCAGGTTGATCTGCACGGCCATGGCCATCGATTGCTCGGCCTGCTGCAACCCGAACGGGTCCACATAAATGGGGATGGAGGGCCGGCCCTCAAAGGTGATCGATTGCTGGATGTATTTCAAAATGTCTTCCATCGGCGTCGGTTCTTCGAACCGCATCGGGAGGGGCTTCTCCAACTCCTCGCGGATGCGCAGGGTGTTCGCCCGGAGCCGGCCGGCGGCCGGCGAGAGCCTCGGGCGGAGGGCATTGAGGATCGCGTCGGTGGCGAGGTACGGGCGCGGAGCGCGGTCGGCCGGCCGGGTGAAGACGATCGCCAGGTAGACCACCCCGAAGAGTGCGGCGCCCGTCCAGGCGGCACGTCGCCCCCGTCCAACGACCGCGCCGAGGACCGCCAGACCGACGAGCAGGCACGTCAGCGAGAACGTCATCCCGGCCAGCTCCGGGGCGTAGTCGTCCGACCGGATCGCGGCGATTCCGACGATCACGATCGTCGCCGTCAGGCCGATCGCGATCGGGCGGGCCCAGGGGATCCTCGGCGGCGGCGGCTGGGGTGTTTCCTCCGCGCGATCGGTTCGCGCCGAGGCGAAGACGATCCGCGCGAGGATGCTGCCGGCCGTTGCGATCGCGAGGGTCCAGAGACATTGCGCGACGATCGCGAACGATCGATCGACGAGCGGAGGCGGGCCGCTCGGGCCGCCGAAGGCGCCACCGAAGCCGGGTCCCCCGACGCTTCCGCCCATAATGCCTCGCGGAGGCGGCAGGATCACCCGGACGCCGAAGATCTCCAGCAGGACGCTCAGCGGGTGGAGCGCCACCGACGGATCGGAGCAACATTTCAAGAGCGCCAGATAGCCCCAGCCGAAGATCGCGAAGCCAAGCCACCACGCCTGCCGAGGACCTCGGCAGTAGATCGCCCCCACGACCGCCAGGGCGAGCGTCGCGCAGGTCAGCATCAACAGGGTCCCAGCCCAGAGCGCCGAGGCGTTCCGCAGCCCCGCCAACCCGACCGCCGCGATCAGTACGATCCCCATCAGTCCCGCGATCGAGAATCGAAACCTTCGCATGACGATCTCCTCTCGGAGAGCGGAAATTCGGGTAGAAAACACCGAGTCTTCCGCTCGTGTCCCTGGACGCAAGCCGAACCGCAACCTCGACCCGACGGCCCGATCTCCTGGCTGTCCCCGGATCGATCACGATCCAGGATATTCGATCGAGGACGGTCCCGATGGATTCGAGCGTTCGGAATTTTTTTTCGGGATGACGCTAATCACACCGTTGCGCTCGAGGACAGCGTACTGGATCTGGTCCAATCGCTCCAAACCCAGACCATTTCGGGCGGCGGCCAGGACGGCCGCCTCGTCGACGCGGGCCATTTGCATCCGCTCGGAAAACGGTCGGCCATCGGCGACGATCACCAGCGGGAGCCCGTCGAAATACCGCCCCAGCCCCGGCCATCGCCGCTGGATCAAGGATGTTGACACGTTGATCCCGATCAGCGTCGCGATCACGAGCAGCGTGTTCGTCAGCGAGTTGTCGCTTCCCATCATGCTCGTCTGGGCCGACTCGCTGATGAAGAGGAGCAGGATGAGGTCGAGGTTCGTCATCTGCGAGAGGGTCCTGCGCCCGGCGATGCGCAGCGAGACCCAGAACAGCAGATAAACGGCGGCGGCGTGGATCACCGAGGACATCGGCCGGCCCTCGCCTCACGGGTAGATGAACTGCTGGAACGCGACCGAATCGCCGCCAACCAGCCCGATCCGTCCCGGAGAGCGACCGGCGGCCCTCGGCTGGACGTAGAAGGTCACCTCGGTGGATCGCTCGATCTGGAGCGCCCGAAAGACATAAACGACCCGGCCGCGGTCGTCCTCAACGTGCTCGGGGGCTGGGCTGACCTCGCGAACCCGGTTGGCGTCGCGATAGGCGCCCGAGATCCAGACGCGATAGCGCCGGTCGGCATCCGCGACCGGATGGAACCGGAGGCGCAGGGCCTGTGTCGCCGTGACCCGGCCAAATCGCTGGTGAATCAGGTGGAGTGAGCCATCGGGCGAGTCGACCGAGGTCGAGCTGAGCGGGCCGTCGCCGAGCAGGCCGAGCATTGCCGCGAGGATCAGTCCGGCGATGGTGATCCATCCGATTCGCTCGGCCCGCCACTCCCCGCGCTGGAAGGCGAGATCCTGGCCGAAGTCGGGCGGCTCCTCGGTCGGCCTCGGATCGTGCATCGCGACGCCTCCCGGCGGGTCAGGATTTCTGCCCGCTCGATTCCTCGCGCTGGGCTCCGCGCCCGCCGCCGCTGGCCCGGCTTCCGGGCCCGTGACCGTCGACGTCGTCGGTTGGCTCGGCGACCACGGGTTCGCCGTCCTCCATCGAACCGGTGTACTGGACGATCACCTGGTCGTCGGTGGAGAGCCCGGATTGCACCTCGCACCGGATTCCGTCGTCGCGGCCGATCTGGATGGGACGGAGTCGAGCGTGCTGGTCCTCGACCACGTAGACGCTCCCGCTGCTCCCCTGCAATTCCTTGAGCGCCTTCGAGGGAATGGTGAGGAAGCTCGAGGGGGGTTCGAGCAGGATCGAGACCGGGCCATACATTCCGATTCGGAGCCGGCCGGTGGGGTTGGGAAGATCGACCTCCGTTCGCATCGTCCGGTTGGTCGGCAGTTCGAACCCGGAGAAACGGGTGACGTGCCCCTTGAACTCCTCGCCGCCGAGCGCATCGATTCGAACGACGGCCGGGTCGCCGCGGTCGAGCAGGGGGGTGTCGCGGTCGGGGATGTAGACAATACAGCGGATCAGATCGGTGCGCGCGACCTGGAGGATGGGCAGGACATCGCCGCGAGTCGCCTCGCGGATGAAGTCGCCGTCGTGGAAGTTGCGTTGTGTGATCACACCGGTATATGGGGAGATAATCCGGGTATAACTGGCGAGGATCTGGGTCTGAGTCAGCCGCTCCTGGGCGACGCGAAGCTCGGCGCGTGCGGCGCGGATGTCGGCCTCGGCGGAGATCACCTGGGCGACGGACTTCGCGAGGTCGGCCTTGGCGGCCTTGACCGCGGCATGGGCGCGCTCCTCGGCGGCCTTGGTCGACTCGAATTCCTCCTCGCGTTCGTCGGCCACGCGCTGATCGACGGCCTGGTGGCGGGCAAGTTCGATGTAGCGGAGGTACTCCTTCTCGCGGAATCGGCGGAGGGCCTCGGTCCGGCTGACCTCGGCCTGGTTCACGGCGATCTGGGCCTCGGCGGCGGAGACGGCGGCCTCGGCGGCCGTTTTGCGGGCCTCGGCCTGAGCGATCGCGGCCTTCGACCGTTCCACCTCGGCCGCGACAAGCTGAACCTGCTGCTGCCGCTCGGGGTCGTAGATCTCGGCGAGCACCTGCCCCTTCTCGACCGTGTCGCCGATGTCGACGACCTGCGCCCGGAGATATCCCGACGCCTTGGCGAAGAGGTCGGCGTACTGAAAGGCGTGAAGCGTTCCGGGCATGGTGGTGGTTCGTGTCATTCCCCCGCGCTTCGGGTGGACCACCTTGACCCGGAGCGCGGCCTTGTTCTGCGACTCATCCTCTTGCGACTTGCCCGCGGCGCCTCGGCCCTTGCCCTGGTCGGAGACGGTGCTCCGGTCGCGGTCGGCCCACCAGAGCGCGCCCAGGACCAAAATGGCGCCGCCGGCGACCACCAGGGCGATGGTGGACCAGCTCCACGACGACCCGCCGGAGGTCTCGGTCTCGGGTTCGTACCGCTCGTCGCCGGAAGCTCGCCGGCTCGATTTCGTCGTGGAAGTGGACACGTCTGGGGCCTCCGCGGACGGAAACGTCGGGCACCGACGGCGCGAGCCGAGCTCCGCCCCGCACCAACCTCGCGGGGGGCGCGAGTTCGACCGGCTCCCAGAATGTAGCAACTGGCGTGCCCGCCATACCGGGACGGTGTCTTCTCCATCGGCGATCGCCTCGCCATCCGGCCCGTGATTTGCTCTCACCACGGCCGTGCCCTCGGTCTCGCTTCGGATCGGGGGCCCGATCGTTGTCTCGATCGACCGACGGCCAAGGGGTGGACCATGAGAGGGCTGATTCGGGCCTCGATGATGAACCCGTGGGCGGTGACCGTCTTCGCCCTGACGATCCTGCTCATCGGCGTGATCTCGACGTTCATGATCCCAATCGACATCCTGCCGACCTTCAAAAGCCCGGCCGTGCAGGTGCTGACGTTCTACAGCGGGATGCCGCCGCGCGACGTCGAGATGGACATCACCAATCGAATCGAGCGATGGACCGACATGGCCGAAGGGCTCGCCCGGCAGGAATCGCGGTCGATCCTCGGGGCCAGCGTCGTCCGGAACTACTTCCAGCCCGAGGTCTCCGAGGGCGAGGCGCTCGCCTCGGTCCTCTCCTGGGCCCAGTCGGTCTTGCAGTACATGCCGCCCGGCACTCTGCCGCCGGTCACCATGGCCTTCGACCCCACCAGCACCACCCCCGCCTGCCTCGTGGCGCTCAATAGTCAGGACGCCGACGAGAAAACCCTCTACGACATCGGCCGGTACGAGGTCCGCAACCGGATCATGACCATCCGGGGCGCCGTCTCGCCGGTCGTCTTCGGCGGCAAGATCCGCGCCATCCAGATGTATCTGGATCGGCACAAGATGCAGGCGCGAAATCTTTCGCCGGTCGATGTGATGCGGGCCGTGGAGCTGGGGAACATCTTCCTGCCGACCGGCGAGCTGATTGTCGGCGACCGAGACTACTTCCTCAACAGCAACGCGCTGTTCAAGGAGGTTCCCAAAATGGGCGAGATCCCGCTCAGGACCGAGCACGGCAACCGCGCCTTCCTCAGCGACGTCGCCGAGCCGACCGACGACGCGATGATTCAGACCACCATCGTCCGCGTCGACGGCCGCAAGCAGGTGTACATTCCGGTCATGCGGCAAAAGGGAGCCAGCACGCTCCGCGTCATCGACCAGCTTCGCGACCGGCTCCCGGAGATCGAGGGAGAGCTGAGCCGGCCGGTCAAGCTCGACCTGATCATGGACCAGTCGGTCTTCGTCCGCCAGTCGATTCGGAGCCTGGCGACCGAGGGAATGCTCGGCGCCGGGCTCTGCTCGCTGACGATCCTCCTGTTCCTCGGCCAGTGGCGGATGACCGCCATCGCCGTCATGACGATCCCGCTCTCCGTCCTCTCGGCGATGATCTTCTTGAACCTGTCGGGCCAGACCATCAACGTGATGACGCTTTCGGGCCTCGCCCTGGCCATCGGGCCGATGGTGGATAGCGCGATCATCTGCCTGGAGAACACCGACCGGCACCTCGAACAGGGCCTGCCGCCCGACGTCTCCGCGCTGAAGGGAGCGAGCGAGGTCGCACTACCGGAACTGGTCTCCAGCCTCAGCACGCTTCTGGTCCTCACCCCGCTGGCGGTGATGCCGGGTATGACCTCGTTCCTCTTCTCCCCGATGACGCTTTCGGTCGCCTTCGCGATGACGACCGCCTACATCCTCTCGCGAACCTTGATCCCCACCTGCGCCGCCGCCTGGCTCAAACCAAAGGCACAAGAGGAGAAGCACAGCGACCGAAAACCGCGTCGAGGGTTCATCGGCCGGGCCTTCGATCACTGGCAAGGCTTCATCGATCTCTGGATTCGAGAATACGGGAAGCTGCTCGACCGCGTTCTCGCCCACCGATGGCCGACCGTGATCGTCGCCTATGCCCTGCTCGCGCTTGTTCTGGTCGTCTTCACGATGCCCATGCGGCGCGAGTTCTTTCCGATGGCCGACGCGGGATCGTTTGAAATGTACGTCCGGGCGCCCAGCGGAACGCGCCTCCGCGTGAGCAACGACCGAATCGCCGAGGTCGAGGCCTTCCTCAAGGAGCGCATCCCCGAGAAGGATCTCAAGCTGATCGTCTCCGAGATCGGCGTGACCCCCGACTGGTCGAGCGCCTACACCCAGAACGCCGGGAAGATGGACAGCATCGTCCGCGTGCAGCTTACCGAGGAACGATCGAAGGGCTCGTACGAGTACGCCGACGAGCTTCGCCAGGCGTTTGCCGCCGAGAAAAAGTTCGACGACCTGGAGTTCGCCTTCAACGCCGGTGGAATGATCCACGGCGCCCTCAACGAGGGGAAGACCACACCGATCAACATTCGCGTGAAGGGGAAACAGCAGGAGACCGCCCACCGGATCGCCGACGCCATCCGCCGGAAGGTCGCCAACGTGGATGGCGTGGTCGACTGCCGCATCATCCAGCGGCTCGACTACCCGCAATACACGATCGCCGTCGACCGGGCCAAGGCCGCCGATCTTGGGCTGACTCAGTCCGAGGTGATGCGCGCCGTCATCGCGGCGTTCAATTCGAGCATCCAGTACAACAAGACCAACTTCTGGATCGATGAAAGCAACGGCAACCAGTACTTCGTCGGCGTCCAGTTCCCGCAGGACAAGGTCGAGTCGCTCCAGACCCTGCTCGACGTCCCGGTCACCGGGATCAATCAACACCGGGTCGACCGCCGGATCGAGGCCCCCCAGCAGGCGGCCGTTGTTCGCGGCCTGGAGCGCAATGAGGACAACCAGAACCCGGCGCCCGTCCTTCTGAGCAGCCTGGTGCAGGTCAGCCGGAGCAGCATCCCGACGGAGATCACCCACCAGGATATCCTGCCGACGATGGACCTCAACGTCGGCGTGACGCTCAAGGGGCGCGACCTCGGCCACGTCGCCTCCGACATCTACAAGATCATCGACGGTCACTTCGGCCGCCGCCGCGAGAAGTCCAACTCCAGCAGCCAGGGAACCATCTGGGCCGCCTACGACCTCGACTCGAGCGACAAGAAGACCCTCGAAGGAACCACCATCGAACTCTCCGGCGAGTACGCCCGGATGAACCAGATGTTCCGCAACCTCGGGATCGGATTGACACTCGCCGTGGTCATCATCTACTTCATGATGGTGGCGCTCGATAGATCCTTCATGGTGCCGCTCTGCGTCCTGATCGCGGTCCCGCTGATCCTCATCGGCGTCTGGCCGGCGCTCTGGCTGACGGGGACCTCGCTCAACGTCCAGTCGTTGCTGGGGATCATCTTCAGCGTCGGGATCAAGGTGGCCAACACCGTCTTGATGACGGATGTGGCCCAGGAACTGCGCAAAAGTGAGGGCCTCTCGCCCTTGCAGGCGATTCGGAAGGCCGCGGAAATGCGGGTTCGGCCCGTGACGATGACCGCCCTGGCCGCCTTCTTCGCGATGATCCCAACCGCGCTGGCCCTCGAAAAGGGGAGCGAGGCCAATGCCCCGCTCGGCCGGGCAATCCTCGGCGGCCTGATTGCCGGCGAACCGGCCACCCTCTTCGTCGTGCCCGCACTCTACGCGCTGATGATCCGAGGCAACCCGTCGGAGCCACGCGATCCCGAGGAGGCCGAGCGCCAGCTCGACGAACAGGGCGGCGGCGAGGGCGGCCCCGATGATGAGCAGGGCCCCGACGACGACCGCGATCCAGACCAGCAAGACCGCGGCCGGGGCGGATGATCCCCCGCAACGGCGCCGGAATTGCCGGTGAGTCAGGGCGATCCCACCGATCCTTATTTTTGTTCAGCCATTCATGAGACCTCGCCCATGAAGCTCCCGAATCGCGAACAGCTTGCCGCCCGATACCTCGACGGGATGGAGAAGGCGTACGACGCGAAGCTCACCCAGATCGAAACCGAGATCGACAACGTGCTGGCGAACTCCGTCGCCAACGGCGACCAGCACCGGATTCACGAGGCCCTCGGCGAGTTGTTTTCCCGACGCGCCGACGTTCAGGCCGAGCGGGAATCGCTCCGGGATTACCGGAAAGATCGGGGCCTCTCGACCGCCCGAGGCGAGAAGTAGCCTTCACGGGAGCGCACTCGATGGCCGACGAAACTCCCTGGCCCTCCGAGCCGTTTGACGCCCAGATGCGGATGGCGGCCCAGCGCACGTTCGTCGCCTACATCCGAACCGGCCTGGGGACGATGAGCCTCGGGTTCGTGATCGCCCGATTCCACGTCTTTTTGTGGAAAAACGATCTGGGCAAGGGCCTTCCCGACTCGGCGCCCCGGCTTCCGATGTGGATCGGCCTGGCGCTCGCCGTGTTCGGCGTGGCGATCAACGTGATCGCCACAATCCACCACTTCCGCCTGATGCGACGCGCCGATCGCGGCGAGCCCTACCGACACGGCGAGTGGACCCCCGACCTCTTCATCGGCGCGGGGATGGTCGCGCTGGGCCTCGCGATCGTGATCGATCTGTTCCTCTCCCGATAGCCGCGCGCGGGCGGGTTCGGCGATTCTCCCACCGCGCCCTTGCGGCCGGGCTGTGATTTCGCGTATAAGGAGATATCGATACCGCTGGCCTGGTTCAGGGCCGCGGCACATCGGCAGGGAATGGCTCCCCGTTGATCGTGGGGCGTCGCGGAAAACGCACGGAGGTGACCTGTGGATCAACCCTCCCTCGACCGGCCCGATCCCGCTTGCCTGGCGGTCCGTCGGGTTCTGGTCGTCGACGATGACCCGTTCTCCGCCCAGGGACTGGCGCTGATTCTCAGGCATGAGGGCTACGAGGTCCAGACCGCGGCCGATGGCGAATCGGCCCTGGTGATCGCGGCGGCCTTCGAGCCCGACGCGATCCTCTCCGACCTCGACCTGCCCGGGATCAACGGCCACGAACTGGCACGCCAGGTGTGCCGCCATCCGGCGATCGGATCGCGACTCCGGATCCTCGTCGCCGTCTCGGGCCAGTCGGAGGCCGATGTCCGTCAACGCTCGCGCGAGGCCGGCTTCGACCGTCACTTCGCCAAGCCGGTCGACCCCGATGCCATACTGGCTCTGCTGGCCTCGATCGTCTGGGAAGGCGAGCCGGCCGTCCCCGCGCCAAGCTTGCGGACCAGGCCCCAGAGCGTTTCGTCGTAGTCGACCTTCGACCGCATCAGCTTTCGATGCGCCTCGGCCAGCTTCAGCAGGCGGTCAACCTGGTCCGAGGGATTCGAGGCCCCGGTACCGGGCGTCATCGATCGGAAGAGGTCGGCCTGAAGCCGGTCGTATTCGAGCAGCGCGGTCATCGACTGTCGATGCGCCTCGGCCAGCGCCGCGAACGGACCACCTGCCGCCGCGCCGGCACCCTCGCGGGCCATTCGTTCGAGCGTTCGCGACAGATCGGTCTCGGCCTCGACGAGCGCCCGGCCGTCGGCCGGATTCCTCCCGGCGCTGGGGCCTTCGCCCTGCATTCCGGGCGGCCGGAGCGCCGGCGGCATCCCGGTCACTGGCGCGGCCAGCGCCTCGATCGTCACCGGCGCGTGGCTGGGGTCGACCGGATGCTCCAGCGGCGGCGGCGAGCCCATCGCCACGAAGAGCCGGAACTGGGCCTGGTCGTAGTCGATGACCGTTCGCACAAGCATCCGACGCGCCACCACCAGCAGCTTCAAGCTGTTGATCGTCTCGATCGGACGTGGGGTGTTGCCGGGCTTGTTGGGGTCGGCCTGAAGGGCGCGCTCGATGTCGCGGCGAAAGCCCTGGGCGGCGACCTCGTACCGCTCTCGGGCCACCTCGACCTGCTCGAGACGGGCCCGAGCATCGCCCAGCGCCGAGGCCACCTCCTGCCTCACCAGCGCGATCGTTCGGGCACGCTGGGCGACCGCCTCGCCCACCCGCGCCCGATTCTGCTTCTGGAGCAGAAGATTCCCCAGACCGCCGTTGAGCAGCGTCCAGTAAGCGGCGACGTCGAAATCGGTCCGACCGGCGAAGTTGCCCACCAGCGGGGTGTTCAGGTTGCTCCCGCCGCCAAACCCCGCGCCGCTGAAGCCAAGGAAGAAGGTCGGCAGGAAGGGTCTCGCCACCTCCTGCTTCAACCGGATGTCGCTCGCCGAGACGTCCGCCGACGACGAGCGGACCTCGGGCCGGCGCTCGATCCCCACCCGGATCAGCTCCTCGGTGGGCGTCTCCAGATCGACCAGCGCCAGGACCTCCAACGCCTCGGAGATCGGTCGAATCCGGACCGAGGGATCGAGGTGCAGCCGACGGCAGAGCCGTGCCGAGGCGACGGCCACTTCCTCCTCGTCGCGGCGAACATCGGCACGTCGGATCCGCCATTCGGCCTGGATTCGGTGGAAGTCGGAGGTGCGCCCCTCGCCGGTCCGCGCGTACTGCTCGGCGATCTTCATCAGCTCCTCGGCCTCGACCACCCCCCGGCGGTCGGCCTCCAGCCGGGCACCGGCGCCGAGAAGGTCGAGGTAATACTGAGTGACCTCCAGAAGCACGGCATTGGTCGTCGCGACGGCGTTCGCCTCGGCCGCGTCAACCTGCTGATGAGCCGCGAGCGGGTCGAACAGCGCGTTGGCGATCGGCTCGTTGATGAAGACGGCCGGAATCAACGGCGAACCAGGCCCCACCGCATAGGTACCGCCGCCGAAGTAGACACTCTGTCGCGAGAGATTGAGAATATTTCCACTCGACTGCTGCAAATTTCCGGTGTGCCCGTCGTAATCGACACCGGCGTTGAGATTCGGGAGCAGTTCCGTTCGGGCGCGAAGCTGGTTCGCCAGGGCCTCGCCGATCCGGGCTCGCACGGCCCCAATCACGGGATTGTCGCGTTCGGCGAGTCGCAAGGCGGTGGCGAGATCAATCGGATACTCTTGCGTCGGCGGCACGGAGGGCGTCCGAATATCGACGGCCGGCGCGGTGGTCGCCTCGCCAGGCGCAGCGCCGATCGGTCGAACTCCCGAGGAGTCCGCCGCGGCTCCCGGCAGCGCGGGAACCGAGGGAGGCGCCGCGGGCGCCGGCTGCGCCATCGAAACCCGGGAAACCGAGGCATCCGATGGAAATGAGCCAGGGCTAGCGGCCGATGTGATCCGGGTCCGACGACCGGTCGACGGCGCGACCGGCGCCTCGTACGCGGGAGTTCCGGCCGAAGCGGAGGCCCGGGCGGGAGCCGGGGCCGGCGATCCGGGCTCGGGTGTCGGCCAGCCGGCGATCCCCGACGAGGTCGGCAGGACCATGCATCCCGCGGAGATCGCCGAGAGGGCCAGCACCGTCGCCGCGGGCAGGGCGAGCGCGGGTCGGGATCGGGCGCGGCCGGTCCGTCGGCCTGGGCGTTCGCGGGTCATACCGTCGGTCTCCTCCTCGATCGATCGGGCACCTGACGATCCACGGCGGGCCGCGAGCCGCGGCTCATCGGCCCGGCACCGGCGCGGAGAGACCCGCACGCGTGCCCTCGGGACGGATCACCCCATCGGGCGCCGCGCCCGACGCGCGGGGAGCGTCGCCAGCGCGGAACGGAGTGGCATCGGCGGCCGGAAAGCCCTCGACCGGAACCGGCCGCGAAAGGTACTGCGCCGGCGGCTGCCCCAGCGCCACATACAGCTCAAACTGGGCCTTGTTGTAATCCACAATCGAGGCCAGATAGTCGAATTCGGCCTGCGCTTTGAGATGAAGGTTATTCAGAACCTCGATCGGTAATCCGGCCGCCTGCTTGATCCGTTCAAGGTCCTCGGCAAAGCCCTGCATCCCCGCGCGGACGGCCTCTTCATTCTCCAGGATCTGCTGGTATCTGGCGTGGGTTCGAGCGTAGGACTCGGCGACCTCGTCGCGGATGTGGTCGAGCATCGCCAGTTCCTCATATTTCGTCACACCGAGCCGTGCCCTGGCAACGTTGATCAGCGCCACGTTGCCGACGCCCATGTTCATCAGGGTCCAGTAAGCGACGGCGTCGAAATCCTGCCGGCCGCCGAATCCGCCAAAAATCGGCCGGACGAGGTTACTGCCGCCGCCGTAGCCGCCCGCGCTGTAGCCGAGCCAGAGTGTCGGCGAAAATGGCAGCGCCCGGGCGCCGTGGAGTGCCAGCAGGGCCTCGCGAACCACCGTCTTGCGCTCCCCCATCTCCGGACGCTGAAGCAACGCCAGGGCGATCAGCTCGGGAAGCGGGATCGGATCGGGAACGATCGGGCTGGGGACGACCCAGGCGTCGGTCGGATGAAGGCGGATCGAGGGGTCGAGGTTCAGGGTCCGGCAAAGCCGGGCCGAGGCCATCAGCATTTCGCCCTCGAACTGTCGGACCTCGGCGCGTCGGCGGGCCCATTCGGTCGCGGCCCGGTTGGCGTCCGCGGGGCGGCCGGCGCCGGTCCTGGCGTACTGGGCCGTGATGTTGGCGACCTGCTCGGCGTCGGAGGCGATCTGCTCGCCGATGGCGCGCCGGCCCTCGGCCTGAAGGAGGTCGCAATAGGCCACGCAGGTGCGTAGAAACGCCTGGTTCCGCGCCGCGATGCTGGCGAACTGCGTCTGCCGGACCACCTGCTTCGAGATCAGGATTCGGAAGAGGGCCTCGGCCGTGTTCCCGGTGAGAAAGACGCCGGGGATCGCCACCGTTCCGGCCGCGACCGCGAGCGAACCAGCCCCAACGTAAACCGAGCTACGGTTCACCGAGAGCATGTTCCCATCCGACTGCTGCAAAACACCGGCGTGGGTGTTGTAGCTGGCTCCGCCGTTCAGACTCGGCAGAAGCTGCGCCACGGTAAGCTGCCGAACCGCGACCGCCTCGACCACCCGCTGTCGGGCGATCAGGACATCCGGGTTCTGGACATCCGCCAGCCGGAGCGCCGTGGCAAGATCGATCGGACTGATCTCGTCGCGAAGGACCGTCCGCGACCGGACCGCCCCAGGCGGCGGAATCGAGCCGAGAACCGGCGGACGATCCGAGGCTGGAGCCGCCTCGGAAGGCAACGGCGCCGGCGTGGCGGGCGCCGGCGTGGCGGGCGACGGTGGCGATCCGAGCGGCGATGCGGAGGGCGCCTGGGGCGTCCGCGTGGCGGAGGCCGGTTGCGCCCAGCTCGATGAGACCGGCCGAAGCGATCGATCGTACCGAACCGAGGACCGCGACCATGTCGGTGGCGACCACCCCGGGCGGTTGCCGGAATCCTGAGCCCAGGCCCCGGACCCGAGCGAAACGGCCCCGCCCATCGCGAGAACCAGCCCGGTTCGCCTTAGCCCTTCCCTCTTCCGCGCCATCCGTCTCTCCTCCCGGGTCCCGGCGACCGGGGCGCGTCGGCCGTTCTCACGCGACGGCTCCATCGCTCCATCGAGACTATCGGCAGAACGAGACCAATCCCTACAGGACGCACGATCAAACCAGGAAAGATCGCGGCCATACCCAGCTTTACCCCAGGCTCAGGCACGAAACCGCAACCGGCTTCCCGGCAGGCATCCAAGATGCAAGCGCCGAGAATCACGCCGGATTCGCTCGCTCGCCCAACGCGGGAGATTGCCCAGTGGACATTTCTTCAGAAGAACGCGGGAGCCAGGCCCGACGGCCGACCGATTCTCTGGTCGTGGCGACATCCGACCCGGCGATCGTCGCGGAGGTCGTCGAGCAGTCGGAGTGGATGCGGCACCCGTTCGCGACGATCCGGCTCGAAACGGCAGCCGCCGGTGGATCCGTGCTGAGACCGCTGGGCACACCCTGGACGATCGACTCGTCCCATCCGGCGCGGGAGGTCGTTGATGCGTCCGCGGCGATCGCTGAGCCGCCCGAACCGATCGACCCGAAGCCCGCCCCGTTGCTCCGCCCGGTCTTCCCCAGGGTTCGACCGACGCCCCGACTCGGGTGGCCGATCGTTCTGGCGGGATTTCTCGGCGGCGTGGTCGGGGCGATCGGCTATCGGGAATTCGAGCGTGGACGACGCCATTTCTATCGTCGGTCACCACGTCCTCATTGTGAGCCGTGGTGGAAATGGCGATCGGCGAAGTTCAGGTAAGCTTCCCAGTCGTCGGGCGTGACGTCGTGCTTGCCAGGTCGGATGCGATAACCGATCGTGCTGTTCACGAGGCTCTCTCGCGACGGACCTGGCATCTGGTGGACGGCCAGGCCATCGGTGCCGAGCAGGCGATAGACCGGGTCGGCGCCGAGGGCTCCCAGGAATTCGCCCCTGGGGTCGGCCCAGAGATCCTCGTCGGCCGAGCAGACCAGGACGGGCCGCGGAGCGATCAGGGCGATCAGCTCGTTCTGGTCGAACGGCAGGTCGGCCTCGCGGTCGCTGTATTTCTGGAAGTTGGCACAGAGCCAGTGAGGGAACGACCGGTTCATCCGGCCGACCGTCTCGCCGAAGATCCGGCGCGAGAGGGCAGCGCCTCCGCATCCGGAGTTGTTCGAGATCACGAGGGCGAATCGCGGCTCGATCGCGCCCGCCCAGAGGGCCGTCTTGCCCAGGCGTGAATGGCCCATCACGGCGACCTTCCTGGCGTCGACCTCCGGAACGGTCTCCAGGTAATCGAGCGCCCGGGAGAGTCCCCAGGCCCAGGCTCCGATGGCGCCCCACTCGTCGGCCGCGGGGCGAGCCTTGCCCTCGCGGTCGAGGATCGCTCGCACGCTGTACCGGTATCCGCCGTCGAAGTCGGGCTCGATGTCCTCATAATGGGCGGTCGCCAGGGCGTAGCCGCGATCGATGATCCGCTCGACCGACCACCGCGAGGCGGCGGACCCTCGCGTTTTTTCGGCCGCAATGTGCCGCTCGCGAGAAAGACCCTTGCCGGACCTCGTCCACGACCGCCCGAGCGCGATGCCGGGGTCGGGATCGACCGTCTGGTTCCCGCCGAAGTTCAGGCCCACGAACGCCGGCGCCGGGGTCGCCGCCGAGGCTCGTTTGGGAAGATAAACGAGCAGGTCCATCCGCGGACCTTCGGGGTCGCTGGTGAACCGGATCGTGACCTCGCGGCGGATCGCCTTGCCGCCGAGGGCGTTCGAGTCTTCCGACCGGACCTGATATGTCGGCCGGATCGACCGGGCCGCCTCGGGAATCCGGCCGTACATTTCGGTCTCGAAGAGCCGGAGCAACTCCGGCCGGCGCACCTTCACCCAGGATTCGGGAGTGGTGACCTTCTGGCCGTCGGCGGTGGTGAGCGGGTCACGCGGCGGGAAGTTCCCGACCTTCGCCTCGTCGTAGTTCGCCTGATCCGACTGGGCGCTGGCCGTCGCGGCGGCCAGGGCGATCATCGCCAGGGCCATCGCGGCCACGCGGATTCTCGGATTCGCTTTCATGGTACGTCCGTCTCCCGAGCCGATGAAGGGGGTGTCGATCCCAGGCCGCCCGCCATCCGACGGGCCATCCGCCTCATCATCTCGCGCTCCGAGATCGCCCGCCAGCAGTGGCCCTGCCCAGGACCGTACGCAATCGACCCCTCATACGCCGGCCTCGCTCGCGAAAGGAAGGCGTCGAGCCGGTGCACGGCGTTATTGAGAAAATAATCATCCGCCTCGCCGACCGAAATGTGGATTTTTCCCCGAAGCTTTGGGCCCAACTCGACCCATCGCTCTTCCAGGATTCGGCGGAGGTCATACTTCTTCCAGTGCTCGGCCGCGGCCCGGTCGATCCGGCCGGTGGTTGGATCCCAGAGTGGAACCGGCCGGCCGTCGGCGCCTTTCGGACCATAGGTCGCGTTCCAGGCACCCCACTGGCTGCCCGAGAGCGTGTAAGAGTCGCCGCGACCGATCACGTTTTCCAGCCGACACTCGTGCCGCATCGTGAATCGAACGTCGCCCGAGACCTCACGCGCCGAGGGCCGCTCGAACCCGTGTCGATTGACGTAGGCGTTGGTATCCTCGTCGAGGTTCACAAGCTGGAAGCTCCGAAAATCGACGCTGTCGGGGCACGACGACCAGGCGCCGTTGAAGAAATCCGGGTAGAAAATCTGGAGCGCCAGCGCGACCCAGCCGCCGGTCGAACCGCCGTCGAGCACGCGTGCCTCGCCCCGGCCGATTCCCCGGAATCTTCGCTCGATCTCGGGGATCAGCTCGCCGGTGACCGCGGCGCCATACGGTCCGTGATTGGCCGAATCGACCTGATACGGGTCGCCGAGCGGGCCGGCTCCGTCGAGGTGGATCATCATCATGGGTGGGGCGTCGTCGGCCATCCAGGCGCGGCGAAACCGGGTTCCCTCGGCCATCATCGCGTCGACCTCGTCGTAGCGCGCTCCGTACCCGCCGATGTGAACCCGAACCGGATACCGGCGGTCGGGATGCTCGGCAAACCCGCGCGGAAGGATCACCCCGGCGCGAAGGTCGATTGGGCGGCCGTGGAACTCGGAAAGCACCCGCGACCGGATCCTGATATGCCGGACCAGCTCGCTATCGGGCGGGAGCGATTCGTCAGGCAGGGCGCGATCCAGCTCGAGCGCGACAACGCTGGCGGCGGCCGGATCGATCCGAACGTTTCGCGAGGGGCCGAGGAGATCGCCGGGTGCGTTGGGAAAATGGAGATCGCGATTGCGATGCAAAACGGCCTGGACGGCGTAGTTGCCGGCCGGAAGGCTGGCCAGTCGATCGATTGGGAAGATCGCCGATCGGCCGTCGAGCGTCGCGGTCTCGCCGGGGTTGAGGTCGTTGACGTCTCGGCCGAGCAGGGGGGGTGCGTCGAGGCCGGTCTGGCCGATCGCGAGCCGGGGCTCGGGCGTCTCCGCGCGAGCCACGACGACCATCAACCGGCCGGTCGACCGCGGCAGGCCCGCGCCCAGGCGAACCTCGAACCGGATCGAGGAGGGCGACGTTCCTTCGCCAGCGTGCGTCAGGTTCATGGGGGGACCGAGGCCGGCGATGAGGAGGAAAACGATCGCGCTCGACGCTCGATCAGACGCGTACCCGATCATCGGGATCCTCCACATACGGACCGGGATAGCGCCGGCGGATCGGCTCAACCTCGGCCGCGAGGAACTCCTCGACCTGCCGGGCCGATCGCCCGGTGTACCGAGAGGGATCGAGAACCTCGGCAAGGTCCAGCTTTGGGAAGGCGGCGTCGGACCGGATCCGATCGAGCAGGTCGTTGTCGGCAGCGCCTTCCTTCAGGCGGTCGGCGGCGGCGATCGAGTGGATTCGGATTCGCTCATGAAGCGCCTGGCGGTCGCCGCCTGCCTGCACGCCGGCCATCAGCAAATTCTCGGTGGCCATGAACGGCAGGTGCTCGGCGACATGCCGGGCGATCACCGAGGGACGGACCACCAGCCCCGGCACCACGTCGAGATAGAGGTTCAGGATCGCATCCACGGCGAGGAACGCCTGCGGAAGCGTGAGGCGGCGGACGGCGCTGTCATCCAGGGTGCGCTCCAGCCACTGGGTCGCGGCGGTCTGCGCGGCGGCGGCCGGCATCGCCAGAACGAACCGGGCGAGCGAGCACATCCGCTCGGCTCGCATCGGGTTCCGCTTGTACGCCATCGCCGACGACCCGATCTGCTCCGACTCAAACGGCTCCTCCAGCTCGCGCTCGTGGGCGAGCAGGCGAAGGTCGGTTCCAAACCGGTGGGCCGACTCGGCCAGTCCGGCCAGCGCGGCCAGCGCCTGCGTGTCGATCTTCCGGCAATACGTCTGCCCCGAGACCGGGTACGACGCCCCGAAGCCGAACGCCTCGGCCACGCGCCGATCCAGCTCCTCGACCTTCGCGTGGTCGCCGCCGAAAAGCTCCAGGAAGCTCGCCTGCGTTCCGGTCGTCCCCTTCACGCCCAGGAACTTCAACTCGGAGAGCCGGTGCTCGATCTCGCGGAGGTCCAGGATCAGCTCATAACACCAGAGCGTCGCGCGCTTGCCGACCGTCACAAGCTGCGCCGGCTGAAAATGCGTGTAGCCGAGGCAAGCCACCGCCTTCTGAGACTCGGCGAACCGGCCGAGGGCGTCGATCGTCGCGGCGATCTTGTCGCGGACGATTTCCAGGCCCGATCGGATCAGGATCAAATCGGCGTTATCGGTGACGTAGCAGCTTGTGGCGCCCAGGTGAATGATCGGCCGGGCGGAGGGCGCGGCATCGCCGAAGGCGTGAACGTGCGCCATCACGTCGTGACGGAACCGGCGCTCGTACCGGGCCGCGGCGTCAAAGTCGATCGCCTCGACCGCGTCCCGCATCGCGCCGATCTGCTCGTCGGAGATGGGCAGACCGAGCGATTTCTCAGCCTCGGCCAGGGCGATCCAGAGCCGCCGCCAGGTCGAGAACTTCACCCGGGGCGACCAGAGCCGGGCCATCCGACGACCGGCATATCGGCCAATGAGGGGGTTGTCGTAAACGTCGCGATCATCCATCGAGCAGGCTCCGGGCGGCGGGCGTGAGACGCCGGGCCGCCTCGCCGTCGCAGCGGATCGGCAGGCCCCCGGCATTGGGAAGAATATGCTACCACAATCCCAGCCCGTCCGCTTCACGCAGGATTTGGCATCGTCTATGCAAGTGGAAGAATCGACATACCAGTCTCCGGGGCCCGACCAGGAGCCCCGATTGGCCGCCCGCCTGGAAGCGAGACGGCCCGATATCCCTCCCGATCGGCACCGCCCGACCGCGTCTCACGCGGCGAACCCGCGGGCCCGATCCTCGCACGAGATCCGACGCACCCGTCGGAAGGAGTCATCATGTTTCGCGGCCAGGGCGAGAGAAAGGCGCGGAAAACAGCCACGATTGCGGTCGAGCCGCTGGAGAGCCGGGTCGTGCTGACCGCTGGGCTGGCCGCGGCACGTCCCGAGATCGATTATCTCCGGGCCGTGACCCACCTCAACGAGATTCTCCAGCGACGGGTCGCACAGATCCAGAACATGCTGACCCGGCGCGTCGGACGGGCCGACGCGCGTTTTGTCGCGGTGCTCGATCGAACGGCTCCACGGCTGGAGACCGGTGGTCCACAGGTGGCCCAGGCGCAGGTGCGGTTGGCGCGGGCGTCCGCCCAGGCCAGCGAGCAGGTGGACAGCGCGGCCTCGCAGGCCGACCGACAGATGGGCCGGTTCGCCTCGACGTTCCACGCCCAGATTTCCAGCGTCTCGGCCCGGTTCGGCCATCAAGGCGCGCTGCTCCGGACCGCGATCCCTGATTTCAACGCCAACTTTCATAACGCCCTGACGGCCATCAACACCGGTGTTCCCGCCGAGGGCCGCCAGGCCCAGGAAACCGTGCAGGCCGCGGCCGGCGGAGCCCAGGCGGCGGCCGAAGCCGCGACCCCCGACTCCTCGGCGGGGACGCGTGCCGAGGCCGCCGCCGGACAGCTCGCCGCGTCCGCCGGATCCCAGCTTGCCTCCGAAGAGGCGGTCGTCTCGCGGTTCTGGGCCGAGTATTACGCAAGCTTCAACCCACTCCGCGCCGAACTCGCCGCGATCGCCTCCGAACAGCTTCCGCCCGTCCATCTCCGACCCGGCCGGATCACCGGTCCGCTGGGCCACAGCGGCGGCAAGATCGGCATCAACGGCACCGGAACCGGCACGGTTACCTTCACCGGCCTTCCCGGCGGCGACGCCACCACCGGCTCGGGCTTTGGGATCGCCTCCGGCGTCAACGGCACCGGTAGCGCGGGCAACGCCACCGGGAGCGGCACCACCACCATCAGCGGCGCCGGCGGCGGAGACACCACCGGCGTCGGATCGACCATCACCGCCGGCAACGGCGCCAACGGTAACGGCATCGGCTCCACCGGTGGGGCCGTCGGAACCACCGGCGGTCTCAGCGGTACGATGCCCTGAATCGAACCTCACTCCCGCGACACAAGCCAAAAAGGCAAGGGGTCGAGCGGTCACACGCTCGACCCCACCTGTTTGCGCCACAGCCCGAACCCCCGGCTCAACCCCGCCACCTCATGGGCGCGAGGCATCGGATTTGCCACGATGGTTCTTGCGATCGACTCACCAGCCCGCGCCCTCTTCCGCGCGTTCCCACCCATTGAGGCCGCCGAATTCCTGGGGATGATCATGAACCACCGACGACGATTCCCTCCGTCGCAGGCCGCTCGGTTTCGGCCGGAAGCCCTCGAGTCGAGGGTCCAGCTCTCGGGCGGCGGCAATACCGTCGTCGCCCATGCCGAATATGTGGTCAATCGGCTCTCGAATCGCGCTGAGGTCCAGATCGAACAACTTGCCGCCCAGGTCGAGGCGCGAACGGTCCGGTTCGACGCCGCGTACCAGGCCGCGCTGGCCAACTCGGCCGGTGGACAGGGCCCCGCCGCGTTTGGCCGGATCGACGACTTCTACCTCGCCCTCGAACGAAACGTCGGCCGGGGCGTCGCCGAGATCCAGGCCCAGGCCGCGAGGGTCGCACACGGGTCGTCACCTGTCGACGCAACCATCCGCGCGGCCGACCCGGCCTCGGTCGGGCGGATCGATCAGACGATGGCCTCGGTCGGCGCGGCGCTCGTCGGCCAGGTTCGATCGGCCCGAGTCGCGGCGCATGCGATCGCCGCTCCGGGTCAGGCCACTCCCGCCATCACGGCGCGGGCTCGCTCAGTCCTCACGCAAACCGCCCAGGGCGAGGCCGCGAGCGACAACGCCGACATCCAGGGCTTCCTCGCCTCGCTCCAGCAAGAAACCACCGCGCTGCTCAACAACCTCGCCGCCGCCGCGATCGAGGACTCCGGCTCGACGGGCCCCACCGTCGTTATCACCGAACGAGCCCACGTCTATGGCGGCGGGCACAGCTCGTTCGACACCGGCATCGCCTACGCCGAGGAAGGAACCTACGGCTTCGGAACCGCCTTCGGAGTCGGCCACGCAACCTCGGGCGCCTTCGGCCCGGGCGCCGGCGTGTAACCTCCCTTCGCCCACCGGCGCCTCCGCCCGACCACTCCTCGCCGAAACCTCAGGGCCCGCCGACGACCCCCACGGTCGCCGGCGGGCCCGCTCGCGCGCCCAGGCTTCCCCCCCATTTCGACATCCGCATGAGGATCTCTACAGTTTATCATGAACAGTTCAAATGTTCGTGCGATTGAAACTTCATATCCACGTTCCTGAAAATTTGGGTATACCCCGGCATGGGTCGTGCTAGGTAGTTCACTGACCAGCCAGCCCGCACTCGCGGGCCTGAAGGGGCCGTTGGGGTCTGGCCGCCGGCGTCATCGAGACGCCCACCGCGGCTGGCCTGGCCCGCCCGCCGACATCTCGTCCCGGGCGCGGACCGGCTCCTCAAAGCGATTTCAGAGCAGCGGGGGCACATCGCCCGATTTGACCCATAACCAGGGAGGCAGGAGCATGCCGCGCACGTCGAGGATCTCGCGGAAGAACCGGATGAAGACACGTCTGAACCTTAACCCGCTTGAGGAGCGGGTCGTCCTCTCAACCGTGGGGACGACCTTGATCCCCGCGCTTTACGTCCGTCACCACTTCGGCGCCGAGGGCAACAGCTCGCCGCTCGTCTTCTACGGAACGAGCGTGGATCACGGGCACCTCAACGCCTCGCAATCTCCGGGCGTGGCCTCGCGCGGGGGAGCATCGTCCTCTGCTTCCAACGGCGGGGTCGCGGGCCTCAAGACGCAATACCAGTCGAAGGTGGACCAGATCAGCGCCCGGATCCAGCACCGGACGCAGCAGTTCGACATCGGCTATGCGGCGGCCTTGAGCGGAGCGGGGAATGCGTCGGTGGCCCAGGTCAACCGCGATTACAACAACCTGGTGAATAACGTGACGCGCCAGGTCCGCCAGGCCGACGCGATGTTCAATCAAGACCTGGGCCAGACCTCGACCTCGACCTCGACCGCCGCGGCCTCGACGACCGCCAACAACCTTCGAGGGATCGCCGGCGCCATCGGCCAGACTCTTCGGAACGAGGCCGCCGCGGCGCGGACCTCGGCCCAGGCAATGGTCTCCGCGACCGGCACGTCGCCAACCCAGGCGCGGACCACCGGCCACAGTCTGACGACTCAGGCCACCGCGATGGCCGCCAGCGACCGATCCGTCGTCAGCGGGCTGCTCGGCCAGTTCGACCGTGCTCTCAACTCGCTCGGCGGACAGGGCACGACCACGACGGGCATCGGGACCGGCTCGGGCTCGACCGGAACCGGAACCGGCTACGGCTCGGGCTCATCCGGCCTTGGCACCGGATACGGCTCGGGTAGCACCGGCACAGGCGCTGGTTCGGGCTCGATCGGCACTGGATACGGCTCGGGCTCTGGTTACGGTTCGGGGAGCACGGGCACTGGCTACGGTTCGGGTAGCACCGGAACGGGCACTGGTTACGGCTCGGGCACAACAGGAACCGGAACCACCGGCACGACGGGCACCGGCTATGGCTCGGGCACAACAGGAACGGGCACGACGGGCACCGGCACCGGATACGGCTCGGGTAGCACCGGCACCATAGGCACCGGCTATGGCTCGGGCACAACAGGGACCGTTGGGACCGGCACTGGAACCACGGGGATCGGCACCGGAACCACCGGCACTACAGGGATCGGCACCGCTTATGGCTCCGGAACCGGCACGACTGGAATTGGCACCACCGGAACCGGGATCGGAACCACCGAAATTGGCACCACCGGAACCACGGGCGTCACGGGGTTCTCTGGCGGAACGGGCGGCACCGGAACTCTGAGCGGCACCGGAGCGACCGGCTTCGGGATCGCCTGACTTCGAACAATGGCCGAACCGCGTCATCAAGACGCTTTCATAATTTCTGTGCGAGGTGATCGCAACCGCGACCGCCCGGCCCCTCCGCGGGTTCGGGCGGTCGCCTCGTTTTCGTGGTCGTCGATAAACCCCCGAGATGCTTCCTCACTCACTCCGGTCGACCCGCCGCCGCGGTTTCCAGGAGCCGGCCGAGATCCTGCGATCGAAACGGCTTGGTCAGGTGCGCATCGAACCCGGCCGAGGAGGTCGCCGCGAGGTCTTCCTGCCGCCCGTAGCCGGTCAGGGCGATCAGGTAAGGTTGCCGACCCGGCCGGCTCCGTATCCGACGGGCAAGCTCGCACCCGTCGATCCCCGGCAGTCCGATGTCGAGCAGGGCGACGTCCACGCCCTCGGTCTCCAGCGACCGGAGCGCGGCCTCGCTGTCAGCGAACGATCGAACGTCGTGCCCGTCCAGCTCCAGAAGCTCAACCAGAAACGTCCGGATATCCGGATCGTCCTCGACGACAATCAACCGGGGCGCCGGGCCACCGGCCTTCGACGCTATGGTCGGGGATAAGGGTCTCTCCGCCCGCGGATCAACGGGGGCGGGTATCTGGGCCGGGTCGGCCAGCGGAAGGCGCACAATGAACTCGCTTCCCTGCCCCGTGCCCTCGCTCAGGGGCTCGACCGTCCCGTCATGCAGATCCACGATCGAGCGAACGAGCGTCAGGCCGACCCCGAGTCCGCCGCCCGCCCGCGCCAGCGAGGTATCGGCCTGGACGAACGGCTCAAACACATGCGCGATCATCTCAGGTGCCAGGCCGACGCCATTATCCCGGACCCGGATCACGGCCCGATCGTTCTCCTGCCTGACGCTGTACCAGACCGTGCCACCAGCCGGCGTGTACTTGGCCGCGTTCCGAAGCAGATTGACCTGAACCTGCTGGAGTCGGTCGGCGTCGCCATCGACCGCGACCGGCCCCGTGGACACCTCGTGAACGAGAGTGACACCGGCATCGAGAAACCACTGGCGAACCTCCTCCAGGACATCGGGGATGGTCGTGGCCAGATCGAAAATCAAGCGGTGAAGCTCAATCTTATCCCGGGTAAACCGCGCCACTTCGAGAAGGTCATCCACCAGCCGGGCCATGTGACGCGCCCGACGCCCAATCACTCCGACCCACCGCCCAGCCTCGGTCTCCTCGGGCGCCGATCGCGCGGCCATCTCGGCCGCGTTGACGACCGCCGCCAGCGGGTTGCGCAGCTCGTGCGAGAGCATCGCCAGAAACCGATCACGTTGCGCCACGGCCTCGTTCGCCGTGCGCTCGGCCTCTCGAATCGGCGTGACGTCGGTCTTGATCCCGCCGACACCCGTGATCCGCCCCGCCTCGTCACGCAGGGGAAACTTCACGGAAAGAAACGTATGCGGGCCATCGCTCAGCGGAATCACCACCTCGTCCTGAATCTCCATGCCCTCGTTGATGACCTGCTCATCGCGGCTTGTCATCCGTTCGGCGACATCCGGAGGGAATAGCTCGGCGGGCGTCTTGCCCAGGGGGTCGCGACCGACCGCCCGACGGAACGATTCATCCGAGAGCACATATCGACCTGTTGTGTCTCGAATGAACATCCAGTTCGGGGAATTACGAAGGATGCCATTCAATTGCTCGTCCTTCCGCCGGGCCTCGGCCTCGGCCCGCTTCACGCCCGAGAGGTCCACCAGCGTGAGCACTACCCCGTTGGTCGCCAGACCAGCGCGGTACGGAAGAATCCGAAGCAAGAACCAGTTCCCCCGGCGGTCACGCACCTGGCGCTCCAGGGGCGCTGATCGCTCAAGCACCGATCGAAGATCGTCCATCAACTCCGGACGATCAATCGTGTAGGTAAAATTGTCGATCTTTCGGCCGAGATCCTGGGGCATCAGGTTGAACGTCTCGGCAATCTTCGGGGTAAACTTGCGAATGCGGAAGTCGCGGTCGAGGAAAATGGTGTGCACCTCGGTGCTGATCAGAAGGTTGTCCATGTCGGCCGTCAGCTCGGTCAGCTCGGAGATCTTCTTCTGATACTCGGTGTTCACTGTGTACAGTTCTTCGTTGACTGAGTGCAGTTCCTCGTTGGTGCTCTGCAATTCCTCGTTGGCGGCGGTCAGTTCCTGGTTGGTCGACTGAAGTTCCTCGTTGCTGGTCTCCATCTCCTCGATGACCGCCTGGAGATTTTCCTTGGTGTATCGTAGCTCCCCCTCCAGGGCGAGGATCTGCTCGCGAGACGCCTGGCCGAGGTCGATCTCGTGGACGGTCTCGCGAACGGAGGGCGCCTCTCCGAGATCCTCAAACTGGATCAGAGCGTGGCTAACCCCCGCGCGTCGATCGCGGATCGGCCGAACCGTGAGGTTGATCAACCGATCGACCCCCGCGGCCGAGACCCGAAGCCCCTTGTAAGCGACCCGGGTTAGCTCCTTGAAGGCCCGCGGAAGGGCCCCGGTGAGCGCCGTTCGTACCTCGGGCTCGACCAGCTCGAGCAGATCGGTGGTGACGCGCCCCTCCCGAAACTTCAGATACTTGCTCGCCCCGCCAAACGACTGAATCACCGTACCCCGCTCGTTCACCAGCAGACCAGGCGGCATGAATTCATCGAGAAGAGCGTCGTAGGTCCCGATCAGATGCGCCTCGGCCGGCGGAGGCACGCCACCAGCCGGAGACCGAACCTGTGGCGTGACCTCCGTCAGCCGAAGATCGGCGACGAGCCGAACATCCCGACGCTTCCGGTAAAACTTCCAACGAGGGTCCAGCGGATCGAACTCGTCGTTCACCTCGCCAGGAGTCTCGCTCGGACCCAGAAAAAGAACACCCCCCGTCTTCAGCGCGAAATGGAAGAGCGAAAGCACCCGTTTCTGCGCGGCCGGACGAAGATAAATCAGCATGTTCCGGCAGGAGACCAGATCCAGCTTGGTGAACGGGGCATCCTTCAGGACATTGTGCTGCGCGAAAACAATCGACCTTCGGAGGTCGGCCGAGACCTGAAAGCCTCCGGCAACCCGGGTGAAAAACCGGTTCAGCCGATCGGCGCCGACATCGGCGCAGACCGCTTCGGAATAGATGCCGGCGCCGGCGGTGTCGAGCGAGGCGCGGTGCGCGTCGGTCGCGAAAATCTTCAACGGGCCGGTGCGGCCGAGCGCCTCCATCCCCTCCCGAACCAGGATCGCGAGCGAATACGCCTCCTCACCCGTCGCACAACCAGCAACCCAGGCCCGAAACTCCTCGCCAGGCGCCAGGCGTCCGAGAAGCTCGGGAAGCACATCCCGCCCGATCCGGGCAAAGGCTTCCTCGTCGCGGAAAAACCGGGTGACGCCGATCAGCAGATCCTTGTACAGCAGGTTCAGCTCGGCCGGATCGTCCGAAAGCCGACGCGCGTACTCGTCCAGCCCAGGAACCTCGCCCAGCGAAAGCCGCCGCTCCAGCCGGCGAGCCACGGTGTCCGGCTTGTAATGCGAGAAGTCGATCGCGTATCCATCGCGAAGCAACCGAAAAATCGCGTCCACGCCCGTCGGCTCCGCCGTCGGCGGATGAGGCCCGACATGCGGACTCTTCAGGTGCCGAAGCAACGCCTCGGGCATCAACTCCGGCGCCAGGGTCAGGTCGGTCGTCCCGGTATCAATGGCGCTTCGAGGCATCCCGTCGAACTTGGCGGCCTGCGGATCGTGGGCGATCACCAGCCCGCCCGCCTCGTGAACATCGCGAACCCCGCGCGAACCGTCACTCCCCGTGCCCGAGAGGATGATCGCAACCCCCCGATCACCCGCCTCCTGCGCCAGTGAGCGGAGAAACACGTCGATCGGCAGGGTCACAAGCTGGTCGGGATCCTTGTCCGTCAGCAACAATCGCCCTTCCCGGAGAATCATGTCCTTCCGGGGCGGGATCAGGTAGATCGTGTCTCGCTGGACCTTGATCCCATCCTCAGCCAGCCGGATCGGAAGTCCCGTCCGACGCGCCAGGATCTCATCGGTCATGCTCTTGTAATTCGGCGAGAGGTGCTGGACCACCACGAAGGCCATGCCCGTATCCGTCGGCATCTCCTCGAAGAGCCGCTCCAACGCCTCCAGCCCGCCGGCCGAGGCCCCCACACCGACCACCAACCGAGGCGCAACCTCATCCAGATCGAGGTCCGC
Organism: Planctomycetales bacterium; assembly: GCA_027449865.1. Classification (GTDB taxonomy): domain Bacteria; phylum Planctomycetota; class Planctomycetia; order Isosphaerales; family Isosphaeraceae; genus JAKAUH01. The sequence goes on along the minus strand of DAIDKV010000195.1, from coordinate 24,532 downwards.
CGCCATCGGCGCGGGATCGACCGACTCTCCATCACTTGTCATGAAAGTCTCCGCGGATCATCGACAGTTCCAGGACGGGCGTCACGGCCGGGTTTCGGTCCTCGATCGATGGTCTGCTCTTTTATAGTGGTCCAACAGGCCAGACGAAAAGGCGCCAGCATCCCACCGCCGACGATCACCCCCGAAATCCTCTCCCCCAATTCCCCCCCGGAAGATTTTTCACAGGATTCTTTGCGAAAAAACGGGAGTACCGGATGGACGATCGGGGGGCGGATCCCTAGGATGTGGAGAGTGGCGAGCGATCGGCTTTCGGTCGTCGTGTCGCCTGAGAAGATCGGCCGGAGTGCCGAAGGGCCAGGGGGTGTGGCGGCGATGTCGGAATCCTCGGATCGAGCGCTGCTGGATCTTCTCCGTCGGCGCGGGCCAATGACCGTCGCTGAGATGTCCGAACAACTGGGCGTCACCGGAACGGCGGTCCGCAATCGGCTGGGACGGCTCCTGGAGTCGGGTCTGGTCGAGCGCCGGGCCGAGGCCGAAGCCCGGGGTCGCGGGCGCCCGAGACACGCCTACCAGGCGAGCGTCGAGGCCCAGAAGCGGCTGGGACAGAACTACGCCGATCTGGCGGTCGCCCTCTGGGGCGAGTTGATGACCACCGTCGAGGACCGGAAGCTTCGCCGGCACCTCTTCGCCCGGATCACCGAACGGCTCGCCGAACTCTACCGGCGAGACGTGAGCAGCCCGGGGTGGGAAGGACGCCTCGTCCAGTTGACCACCCTGCTGCACGATCGTGGGGTCGAGGCCGAGGTCGCCCGCGACCCGGCCGGCGCCTCGCCCATCCTCCGCCAGCACTCGTGCCCGTATTACGAGCTGGCCGAGTCTGATCGAAATATTTGCGCCCTTGAGCGCAAGATGTTCGAGAAGGTGCTTGGCCTTGCCCTCCGGCTCAGCCAGTGCCGCCTCGACGGCGATCATTCGTGCGACTTCCGGCCCCGGGAAGTCTCGGCATGAGGGATCGCGGGATCGATCGAGCGTGCGTGGTCGCTGGCGAGCACCGCCAGACCGACCACGGTTCGCCGATGATCCCAGACTGGCAACCGGCCTTGAGACCCGCGGACGACTTCGAGGAATGGCAAGTGGTCCGTCGTTGGTAAAGTCCCGCGGAGCAAACCGGCCGCGACGACCCAATCGCTCGAAACTGGCTCCTGACTCCGACGTCCTGAAAACTGGAAAGACAATGAGCAGCAAGGTCCTGACCATCCGCAACCTTCACGTGGCGATCGACGGCAAGGAGATTCTCCGGGGCGTCGATCTGACAATCCGCCAGGGCGAGGTCCACGCGCTGATGGGCCCGAACGGCTCGGGGAAGAGCACCCTGAGCTACGCGCTCGCCGGCCATCCCCGGTACGAGGTGACCGAGGGAACCGCCGAGATCGACGGCCAGGACATCCTGGGAATGGAGGCCGACGAACGGGCCAAGGCCGGAATCTTCCTGGCCTTTCAGTACCCGACGTCGATCCCCGGCGTCTCGGTCGCCAACTTCCTGCGGCACGCCGTGACCAACGTGCGCAACCCCGACCGCAAGGAGGGGCAGGAGCTGGTCCCCATGCGCGAATTCCGCAAGGAAATGCGCGAGCAGATGGACGAGCTGGGCGTCGACCAGGAATTCGCCAGGCGCTATCTGAACGAGGGGTTCTCCGGCGGCGAAAAGAAGCGGGCCGAGATCCTTCAAATGGCGATGCTTCGCCCGGCCTTCGCCATCCTCGATGAGACCGACAGCGGCCTCGACATCGACGCCGTCCGAATCGTCTCCGAAGGAGTCAACCGCGTCGCCGAACGGCACGCGACCGGCATCCTGGTGATCACCCACTACGAGCGAATTCTCACCTACATCAAGCCGCAGTTCGTCCACATCCTCTTCGGCGGCCGGATCGTCGAGGACGGCGGACCCGAGCTGGTCAAGACACTCGAAAGCCAGGGCTACGACTGGATCCGGGCCCGGTATCCCGACGCCGCCCGCCTCGAGGACGAAATCGAGGCCGTCCCCAAGGCTGACGCCTCGCTTCAGCCCGCGAGATGACTCCCAGCCACGACCAACCGACCAACCCTCGACACAGAACGACCGTGAGCAGACAAGTGACCCACCGGCTCCGAACGGAAGGATAATCCCGATGGCAACCGATCTGAACCTCCAGGTGGCGGGCATCAAGGAGGAGTACAAGTACGGCTTCCGCGATTCCGACGTCAACTACGCCTACAAGAGCGGCAAGGGGCTCACGCGCGAGGTCGTCTGCCAGATCTCCGAAATGAAGAACGAGCCGGCCTGGATGCGCGAGTTCCGCCTCAAGGCACTCGATGTCTTCCAGCAAAAGCCGATGCCGACCTGGGGCGGCGACCTCGCCGAGCTGAATTTCGACGATATTCATTACTACATGAAGGCAACCGACCGCCAGGGCCGAAGCTGGGACGACGTACCCGCCGAGATCAAGAACACCTTCGAGAAACTGGGCATCCCCGAGGCCGAACGCAAGTTCCTCGCCGGAGTCGGAGCCCAGTACGAATCCGAGGTCGTTTATCACAGCCTTCGCGAGGATCTTCAGAAGAAGGGCGTGCTCTTCGTCGACACCGACACGGCGATCCGCGAGTATCCCGACCTCGTCCGCGAATACTTCGGAACGGTCATCCCGATCCACGACAACAAGTTCGCCGCGCTGAACTCGGCGGTCTGGAGCGGCGGCTCGTTCGTCTACGTCCCGGCCGGGGTCAAGGTCGATATCCCCTTGCAGGCGTACTTCCGGATCAACGCCGAGAACATGGGGCAGTTCGAGCGAACCCTGATCGTCGTCGAGGAAGGGGCACAGGTCCACTACGTCGAGGGATGCACGGCGCCGATCTACACGAGCGAGAGCCTGCACTCGGCGGTGGTCGAGATCGTGGTGAAGAAGCACGGCCGGTGCCGGTACACGACGATCCAGAACTGGGCCAATAACATCTACAACCTCGTGACCAAGCGGGCCGTGGCTCACGAGGACGCGCTGATGGAATGGGTCGACGGCAACCTCGGCAGCAAGCTGACGATGAAATATCCGGCGGTCTACATGATGGGCAAGGGGGCGCGGGGCGAGATCCTTTCGATCGCGTTCGCGGGCAAGGGGCAGCATCAGGACGCCGGCGGCAAGGTGGTCCACGGAGCGCCTTACACCAGCTCGCGGATCATCTCCAAGAGCATCAGCAAAAATGGCGGCCGGGCCAGCTACCGCGGTTTGCTGAAGGTGGCCGACGGAGCGAAGGGCTCGAAGTCGAACGTCGTCTGCGACGCGCTGATCCTCGACCCGTTCAGCCGGTCCGACACGTACCCGTACATCGAGATCGACGAGGACGACGTGAAGATCGGCCACGAGGCGAGCGTCTCGAAGATCGGCGAGGAGCAGCTCTTCTACCTGATGAGCCGCGGACTCTCCGAAGCTGAGGCGTCGACGCTGATCGTCAGCGGGTTCATCGAGCCGCTCGTGAAGGAGCTGCCGATGGAGTACGCCGTCGAGATGAACAAGCTGATCCAGCTCCAGATGGAAGGCTCGGTGGGATGAGGCCGATCGTCCGCACTCGAACGGCCGAGGCCGAACAATCGGCGAGTGGGGCCGTCGGGGAGGGGAGCATGGGACGGATCACGGCCTCGGTGACGGTCGCCAGCTTTTCAGACCCGTCGAAGGTCCTGCCATGCGAGGCGCTGGTGGATACGGGCGCCTCGCATCTCACGCTGCCGATGGCCTGGCGCGACCGGCTCGGTGATCTGCCGCAGACCAGGGCGGTTGAGTTGCTGACGGCGACGCAGGAGGTGGTCGGGAGCGAGATTTGCGGCCCGGTCCGGATCGAGATCGAGGGCTTCCCGCCGATCTCCGGCGAGGTCCTCTTGGTGGAGATGGATCCCGTGGACGGGCACTACGAGCCGCTCATCGGCTACATCGCGCTGGAGCAGTCGCAGGCCGCCGTCGACATGGCCGCGCATCGGCTCATTCACGTGAAGCGGATGGATTTGAAGTGATCCGAACCGTCGGGGAGAGGCACGACTCATGTTGCCCGACCGATATTACGTCGCCGAGGTCCGCGAGGGGCCGAAGGCTCGCCGGCTGTACTTCTACGCGAATGTGGAAGGATTGAATGGTCCCGAGTACGGTTACACCGAGGACGATTCCTGGATCAGTCCGGCATATGAAGGTGTCGTCCATGAGATCCAGGAGAGATTGTCCACCCTCCCCAGGGGATTCGCGGCGGAACCCGGTGCCATCATCACTGTCTCGGAGCCTCGCGAGATCGGCCCGGAAGAATTGTTGCACCATGATCCTGGCGTGAACGTTTACATGGCCAGTGCCATCAAGATGGCGAAGCGTGAGATCGGGGAGGCCCTCCATCCGATACGGGTCACGTGGTTCTGGCAGGCATGCGATGTCGCCGGGGAGGATGTCGCGGCCTACCTCAAGCTTTCCGATGACATGGGGACTTTCGGCGAAGGCTTTACCCTGCAAGAGCTCAGGAACGAAGCCTTGATGAAAGACCGGATCGGGCGATTGTACCGAGAATTGCTCGAATTTCGGTCCCGGAGCCTGGTGATGAAATTGCTTCGGATGAATGTCGGCGCCGGAAAGGACTGAGAGTCGCCGTGCCGACAAACACCGAAAAAATTGATACGCTCCTCAAAACAACATACGCCTTCGAGGAGAGCCTGAAGGCGGTCTATCGGGATTTGGACGGCCTCAGGAAGAGCGTGCATGAAGCTAAGAGTCAGGTCCACGAGTTGGGTACTCGGATCGCGCGCATCGAAGAATCCTTGAGACACTACACGGAGAAATTCGACAGATCCGACCCGACGGAGCGGCTCATTCGAGTCGAGGAGGGTCTGAAGAATGTCGTCAAGGAGCTTGATAAGCTCCGCTCGAATCGTTTTGAAGTCGGGAAGGTGGTTCTCGCTGCATTCTTCAGTTTTCTTGGTGCCGGAATCTTCTTCCTGCTCAACGTACTCTACCAATGGCTCGACAAACTTAAGTGATTAGCAAATGCGGGTCACCGAAAATATGACAGCTTTATCACCGACGAACCACCAGACCGGCGGCTTCACCGAGGACGCCTTCGACCGCTTCTTGAAAGGGCGCGACGAGCCCGGCTGGCTCGTCGACCGGCGTCGTGAGGCGTTCGAACGCTTCCGCGCCTTCGCCTGGCCAAACGCCCGCGACGAGGAGTGGCGGCGGACCGATATCCGCGGGCTCAAGCTCGACGCCTTCGCCCCACCGGCCGCCCTCGAACAACCCGACGCATCGGCCGCCGCCGCGTTCGATGACCTCTGGAACGCCCTCGGCACGCATTACGCCACCGGCCTCCTCCACGTCGACGGCACCCCCGCCCGCGAGGCCGACTCCTCCAAACTCGGAGGCGCCGTCCTCGTCGACCTCGCCCGCGCCGCGAAGGATCATCCCGAAATCCTCGACCGATACCTGCTCACCCAGGCCGTCACCCCCGGCGACGACATCTTCGCCGCCCTCCACGCCGCATTCTGGGCCGGCGGAACCCTCCTCTACGTCCCGAAAGGCGTCCGACTCGAAGCGCCCCTGTTCAACCTCGTCGGACTCACCCAGCCCGTCGGCGTCGACATGAACCACACGCTCGTCGTCCTCGAGGACGGCGCCGAGGCCACCCTCGTCCGAGAAACCGCCTCGCGACGCCCCGACGACGCCGGCCCCGCCCTCCACGCCGGCGCCCTCGAGGTCTTCCTCGGCCAGGGCGCGAAACTCCGACTGGTGAACATCCAGAACTGGGACGAATCCACCTGGCACTTCAGCCGCGAACGCGCGATCGTCGGCCGGGACGCCGCAATCCAGTGGACCGTCGGCGGCCTGGGCTCCCGGCTCGCCAAGGTCAACCAGGAAGTCGTCCTGGCCGGCACCGGCGCCGACGCACAGGTCAACGGCGTGATGTTCACCGGCGGGAAACAACACCTCGCCTATTTCACCCGCCAGGACCACGCCGCCCCGCACACCACCAGCGACCTCCTCTACAAGGGCGGCCTGCAAGGTCGGTCACGCATCGTCTGGAAGGGCATGATCCGCGTCGAAAAAGACGCCCAGCGCACCGACGCCTACCAGAAGAACGACAACCTCGTCCTCTCCGAATCCGCCCGCGCCGACTCCATCCCGGGCCTGGAAATCGAGGCCAACGACGTCCGATGCACCCACGGCGCCACCGCCGGACGCGTTGACGACGACATGATCTTCTACGCCGCGGCCCGCGGCATCCCCCGCGAGACCGCCGTCCGCCTGATCGTCGAGGGCTTCTTCGCCGACGTCTACGACCGGATCACCCTCGATCCCGTCCGCGAAACCCTCCGAGAAGCCGTCGCCCGTAAACTCAACTGATCGGTCCCCGGTCCTCGGTCGGGATCGGGGCGGCGGCTCATCGGTTCAACGGCGATCACATGAGTCCCGAACACAAATGACCAGTCAATCATCCGGAGATACCCCATGACTGAAACCGAATATGCTCACCCCGAAGTGCTCGTCTCGGCCGACTGGGTCGAGGCCCACCTGAACGATTCGAAGGTCCGCATCGTCGAGAGCGACGAGGATATCTTGCTCTACGACCTGGGACACGTTCCGGGAGCCGTCCGGATCGACTGGCAGGGGGACCTCCAGGACCAGTTGCGCCGCGACTACATCGACGCGGAGAAGTTCGAGGCGCTCTGCGCGCGGTCGGGGATCGCCAACGACACGACGGTTGTCTTCTACGGCGACAAGATGAACTGGTGGGCGTGCTACGCCTTCTGGGCGTTCAAGCTCTTCGGTCACAAGGATTGCCGAATCCTCAACGGCAGCCGCAAGCTCTGGATGGACCAGAAGCGGCCGACCTCGACCGAGATCCCCAGCTACCCTCCGACCCACTACAAGGCGCGGGGCGGCGACGAGAACCAGATCCGGATCTTCCGCGACGCCGTCGAGGCCCACGCGAAGGCCGGCCTTCCCTTGCTCGACGTCCGCAGCCCGAAGGAGTTCACCGGCGAGACCCTCCACATGGAGGATTACCCCCAGGAAGGTGCTCTCCGCGGCGGTCACATCCCAGGCGCGAAGAATGTCCCGTGGGGCCGGGCGGTCAACGAGGACGGCACGTTCAAGTCGCCGGAGGAACTCCGCGCCATCTTCGAGCAGGAATGCGGACTGAAGTCCAGCGATTCGATCGTCGCCTACTGCCGGATCGGCGAGCGGTCGAGCCTCACCTGGTTCGTCCTCACCTACCTCCTCGGCTATCCCAACGTCAAGAACTACGACGGTTCCTGGACCGAGTGGGGTAACCTCGTCCGCGCCCCGATCGCCCGGGGAGCCTGAACGTTTTCGGTATCCGGCTCCGGCTCGGGTTCTGGCTTTCTGGCCAGGGAACCGGTCAACCCACGATTCCCTGGCTTGAAGAGCCCTCCCGAATCCTCGGGTGGCCGGGCGGGCGCCCTCGATATCGACCCGGCCTCCTCGCGACCTTGTCCACCATATCCGACAACCCGAGCCACACGACGCCATGCCCAAGCTGAACGACATCATCGCCGAGATAGCCGATTGCGATCGCCAGGAGCGGATCGACCTGTTGCTCGACTACGCCCGAAATCTTCCGTCGCTCCCGGAGCGGCTGGAAGCCCACAAGGACGCCTCGCATCGCGTCGAGGAATGCCAGTCGCCGGTCTTTCTCTTCGTCGAGCTGAAGGGCGACCGGGTCGAACTGTTCGCCGACGCCCCGATCGAGGCCCCCACCGTCCGCGGTTTTGTTTCCCTGCTCCTTGAGGGCCTGGAAGGCGCCACGGTCGAGGATGTCCTGAGCGTGCCAAACGACCTCGTCGCCCGATGCGGGCTGACCGAAACCCTCGGCATGCTCCGCGTCCGTGGCCTTGGCGGCGTCCTGCGCCGGATCAAATCCGAGGTCACCCGCGCGGCCATCGATCGGGCCCATTAGATCGCTTAACGGTTGCATGGACGATGCCGGTGGGAGCGGACTCCTCCTACCAACCCGACGCGCCAGCGAGGGTTCCAACACGAAGACCCTCGCTGGCGCGTCGGGTTGGTAGGAGACATCGGCCATCCAACGGTCACGCGCTCTAGCCACTATCTTCAGAACAGGCAAACGGTCATGACAAAAGACAGATTCACCAGGGTGGCCACTCGGGCGGAACTGCCGCCGGGCTGGAAGAAGCTGATCGAGGTGGAGGGGCGAGCGATCGCGGTGTTCCACTGCGAGGGCGAGTTCCACGCGATCGATGATATCTGCACGCACGACGGCGGTCCGCTGGCCGAGGGAGACCTGATCGGCTGCGAGATTCGATGCCCGAGGCATGGTGCCCGGTTCGACGTTCGAACCGGCAAGGCGCTCTCGATGCCCGCTTTTGAACCGGTCGCGACTCATTCCGTCGAGGTCCGGGGCGACGAGATCTACGTGGCCCTCGACGACTGAACACCCCCCCCAACCCGAGGCGAGGACCCCCGCGATGCTCGACCAGGATACCCTTGTGAACGCCTTGCGGACCGTCAAGGATCCCGAGCTGAACGTCAACGTGATCGACCTGGGGCTGGTCTACTCGGTCCAGGCGCGCGAGGATCAGGTCGACGTCGACATGACGCTGACCACTCCCGCCTGTCCCGCCGGCCCCGAGATTCTGCGAAACGCCGTGGCCGCCCTTGAGGCCGTGCCCGGAGTCGCCCGGGCCAACGTCCGGCTCGTCATGTCGCCCCCATGGTCCCCCGACCGCATGAGCGAGGCCGCTCGCGACGAACTGGGCTACTTCTGACACAGCAACAAACCGATCCCGGGCGAACGCCCCGAAGCTCACACCCGCCCGGGATCCCCAAAAATCGCGACACCACCAGCATCCCATCCCCCACTTCATTGCCCTCCCCACGCCCCGGTCGCAAACCCTCCACCTCGATTCCACGACGCCCACCGACATCGGTGTTGACACTTCGCCTCACCAGAGGCACTTTTTTCACCGATGCTGTTGTTTTAAAGCACCATTGCTCACGACAACGACAAGCCGGCGCTCCGCTGATCCGAATCTCATACAGAGCAGAGACTTACGACCCATCACCGGGTCGGCGGCCGAACGAGGCCAGACCATCCTCCCGAAATGCCCTTTCGTCACATCTTTCCCAAATTCAACGATTTACGTGAACGATGGCCATCGCGAGGATGATTCTCGGGGAGGCGAGGCCGCGCGGAGGGGTGGTCGCGAAAATGTGCGGCGGCCGAGTAGCTTTGACGTGAGATTTCAGCTAAAGTAGACCCTCATTGGTGAGGATTTGCGGACAACCATAGCCCGAGCCCTCCTCCGAGCCGTCCTGCTGGGACGGGGCGATCCTGAGACCGAGGCGTCGCAAGCCGCGAGGTCGCGGCGTGATCGTCAACATGGCCGCGGGAAACCGCGCCACGTCAGGATGCCTCCGAGGTGGACCAGGCGGGGATCCTGACAAGGAAACGCTTGTCGCCCGGATCCAGGGGTTATGGTCGGTCGGGTCCGTGGCGAGGTCGAGTTCCGTGGGAGCTTGGGGGGTCCCGGTCTGCGGGATCGAGCACTGTGGCTCGCAAGAAGACGCCGAATGTCCGTGTTACCGTCAAGGCCTCGTTGTCGAGACGCCTGCGCGAGATCCGCCAGGAACTGTTTGGAGAACATGGCGGCCCGGAGCTGGCTCGTCGCTTAGGATTGCCCGCGCGAACCTGGTATAACTATGAAACCGGGGTCACCGTTCCCGCGGAAGTTCTGCTGGCGTTCATCGACCAGACCGGGGCCAGCCCCACCTGGCTGCTCAACGGGGAAGGGGCGAAGTACCGGGCCCTGCACGAGGACCGGCTCCTCTCCGAACTGTCGCCGGTGGAACTGATCCGCCGAGGTCTGGAACAGCTCGAAAGGTCCAGCGGCGAGGCCGTGGTCGTCGCTCCCGAAAACTTGCCAGGCGAGGAAGCCTCGGAATTCGTCGCCATCGGCCTGTATCCGACCGAGGCGTTCGCCGGCCGAACCCTCGACCCAGCGCGGCTGGAAGGGCACGTCCTCGCGTATCGGCACTGGCTCCCCCACCCCTCCCAGACAATCGCGCTGCGGCTGAGCGACGACGCGATGGTCCCGATCCTGCCCCCCGGCTCGATCGTGGCGATCGACCGTTCCGTGATCGACCCAACCCGGCTCCACGGGCAAATCGTGGCGGCATGTCCCGACGGCCGACCGATGATCCGATGGCTCGATGTTCACGGCCGCCATATTATTCTTCGCCCCAACCATAACGTCGGTCGCGACCATCCCCTGATCCCGATCGAACTCGACGAACAGGCCCCCGTGATCCTCGGCCAGGTGGTCTGGTCGTGGAGCCGGTTCGGCCAGGGCTAATCGAAAACCGATCCCTCCCTCCCGAACCTAAAACGACTCGGGCTCCCACGCGCCCGGCCTGGGAAGATCCCATCCACGCAGGTTCGGCGACGACCCGGCACCCAGCGGAACGATCGCCTGAGCCACCGGCGCCAACCGCCCGGCCCGACGCTCGCCGAGGGCTCGGCCCATCGCCTCGCGAACCAGGCCCCGTTGGCCCACCGGCGCCAGCTCGACCAGCGAAATCAGAACCTCGCGGAGCGGCGAGGCGTCCGCTCCCGAAAACCCCGCCCCCCGGAGCAACAGGTCGAACGAGCAGGTCAAACGGCCCGCCCGCACAGCGACCGCCAGCAGCGGCCCGTCGGCCAGCAGACTCTCGTTGGCCACCACCCGGGGAACGCGCCGAGGAACCCCCGCCAGTCCCAGCCGTTCCACCAGCCGCTCCACATCCGCCGCCGCAAGTCTCGACGCCCCACGCCAGGCCGGACCCCCCTCCGGCCCATTCGGACAGACCACCAGGTATTCCCCACCACCGGTCACCCCGCCTCGCACCTGCACGAACATCATGAGTTCGCCAATGCTCGCCACCGAACCGGCAAACATCGAGACTCGAAGGTCGATCGTCTCCCTCGCCATGGCCCGTCTCCCCTTCTCGCGCACGAGAACGCCTCACCCCGCACGACGCGCCCATGCGAAGCCACACCCCCGATCGGCGCGGAGCGAACCCTCTCGTCACGAACAGCCACGCCGCTCGTCACGCACGCAAGATCCCGGCCCTCGGATTTCGCCAGACCGTGTGGTCCAGCCTCTCCGTCGGACCACTTCGGACTTCGACGGCTTGCCTGGGGATCTCACATCCCCACCCCGCGGATAGTGAACGACGCGGGAACCAGAAGGTCGGCCGGATCGGCAGAAATCCGACCGGGTCGTTTTCGTCGCCTATCTCGGCGCCCAGTTAGACAGGAACGCGGGGCACCGGGCGGAGTGGCCCAATCGGCCATCATGGGCGTCACGGGCGACCTTTGAAAGATATCGTAGAAGGACGCGTCCAGTCAAGCGGATTCGCATGGACCGAACAGTTTCCCCTTTTCAGCCAGGGGCTTTGAGCGCTACGATGGTGGCTCGCGTCGATGCGATTTTTCCATGATGTTCCGTCGTGATGAATCGAACATGAAATCCTGGCCATCAATCCGGCCTTATCCGACGGCCGCGCTGGCGGTGGCCCTGACGGGCGCGATTGAGTTCGTGCTGGAGCGGACGGTCGGACCGGGTCCGCCGCTCTTGCTCTACTTGCCCTCGGTGACGTTCGCCGCATGGTTGGGGGGGCTGGGACCTGGTTTACTGGCGACGACGCTGGCGGCCGGAGCCTGCCTGTTGACCCACCACTCGCCAGACCCATCGTTCTCGCTCACCAATCCGCACGACCGGGCGCGGTTGGTGGTCTTTCTGGCCGAGGGCATCTTGCTCAGCGGAACGATGGCGATGCTGCACGCGGCCCGCCGCCGGGCCGAGGCCAGCGAATTTCAGGCACGAGAGTTTCAGGAAGAACTCGCGCGGAGTGAAGCGCGTCTCCGGGCGATCCTCGACAATTCTCCCTCGGCGATCTTCTTGAAAGACCTCGACGGCCGATATCTACTGGCCAACCGCCGGATCAACGTCTTCGCCGGGCCGAACACCCCGCCCGGTCCCGTGGAAGGCCAGCTCGACGAGAACCTCTTCCCGGCCGATCAGGCCGAGCGGTTCCGCGCCAGCGACAGCGCCGTCGCCTGGAGCGGAAAGGTCATCGAGGTGGAAGACCACATTGTCGAGCAAGACGGAACCCACACCTACCTGACCGTGAAGTTTCCGCTGAAAAACGAGGACGGAACGGTCTACGCCGTCGGCGGTATCGCCACCGACATCACCGCGCGCACCCGGGCCGAGCAGGCGCTCCGGGCCAGCGAACGGCGGTTCCGAACCCTCTGTCAGCACGCGCCGATCGGCATCTTCCTCACCGATGCCGACGGCCAGATGACCTACACCAACCCCCGTTGCGAGTGGATCTACGGATTCACGGAGCCCGAGGCGCTGGGCGAGGGGTGGTTCCGCTACGTCCACCCCCAGGATCGGCCGGCCGTGGTCGAGCAATGGCGGAAGCTGGCCACTTCCGGAACCAACTTCGCCATGGAATATCGTGCGATGGCGCCCGGCGGAACGATCCGATGGGTGAACGACCGAACGGTTCCGCTGCTCTCCGATGAAGGAGAAATGGTCGGACACGTCGGAACCGTCGAGGACGTCACCGAACGGCGGCAAGCCGAGATCGAGCTGAGGCGCGAGCGCGACTTCGCCGAGGGACTGATCGCCACCGCCCGGGCGATCGTCCTGGTGATCGACGGCAGTGGACGGGTGGTCCTGGTCAATCCATTCGTCGAACACGTCACCGGGCGGTCGGCCGTCGACCTGAAAGGACGCGACTGGTTTGCCTCGGCCGTCCCTCCGGAACATCGCGACCGCGCCCGCGAGGCCACGATGCGGGCCCTCTCGGGCGAGGCCGGCGAGCCCACGATCTACCCGGTCACCGGCCCCGAAGGCCGGTTCCGCCGCCTGGAATGGGCCAACCGGGCCGTTCTTGGCCCAGGCGGCGAAACCTGCGTTCTGGCGATCGGCCACGACATCTCCGCGCTGGAGGAAGCGCAACAGCGAGCCCTCCACGCCGAACGACTGGCCGCCATCGGCGAGATGGTCGCCGGGATCAGTCACGAAAGCCGGAACGCCCTCCATCGCTGCCAGGTCTGCCTGGAAATGCTCGCCATCGAGGTCGAGGACCAGCCGCCGGCTCTCCAGCTCATCGACCGAATCCAGGCGGCCCAGGACACCCTCTACCACGTCTTCGAGGACGTTCGCACCTACGCCGCTCCCATCATTCTGGAACCGCGCGCCTGCGACCTCCCCGAGGTCTGGCGGACCGTCTGGGCCCAAATCGCCGCCGGACGCACCAGCCGGGCCGCCGAACTGGTCGAGGATCTCGACGGAGTCGTCCCCCGATGCTCGGGTGACCCCTTCCGACTTGGCCAGGTCTTCCGTAACATTCTGGATAACGCCCTCGACGCCGCTCCTGATCCGGCGCGCGTCGAAATCGCGTGCGAGCCGGCCACCCTTGACGGGGAACCGGCCATTCGCGTCGCCGTTCGCGACAACGGGCCTGGGCTCGGGCCCGAACAAAGACGGCGTATCTTCGAGCCATTCTTCACCACCAAGGCCCGAGGGACCGGGCTCGGAATGGCGATCACACGTCGGATCGTCGAGGCTCATGGCGGCCGGATCGCCGTCGGCGAGGGCGCCCGTCCCGGCGCCGAGATCATCGTCACTCTCCCCCGAGGCCTGTTATGAACAACTCTCTCAGAATCGCAGTGGCCGACGACGAACAGGATGTCCGCGACTACTACCAGCGCGTGCTCCCCCGGCTGGGCCACCAGCTCATCGGCGTCGCCTCCAACGGCAAGGAACTGGTCGAACTCTGTCGGACGCTCCGTCCCGACCTGATCATTGCCGATATCAAAATGCCCGAGATGGACGGCATCGAGGCCGCCGAGGAAATCTCTCGCGAGGGACCGATCCCCACGATCCTGGTCTCGGCCTATCACCGCCCCCAACTTTTCGAGCGCGCCCGCGGCGACCACGTGCTGGCTTACCTCGTCAAGCCCACGAAGCAGGCCGATCTTGAGGCCGCCATCGCGATCGCGATGCAACGGTTCGAGCAATTCCAGGCCCTCCGAAAGGAGTCGGCCGACCGTGGCCTGGCCCTGGAGGAACGCAAGGTGATCGAGCGAGCCAAGGGCCTGATGATGAAGCGGCACGGCCTCGACGAGGAGGAAGCCTACCTCCGGCTCCGCCGGACGGCTCGCGACCGCAACGCCAAACTCGCCGAGATCGCCCGCCAGGTGATCGCCGGCAACGAACCCGAGGGCCTGGCCGGTGCCGGAGCCGCTGCCCCAGCCGCCGTCGCGGTCGCCACGCCCGTGACCCCGGCGCCCGAAACATCCACGCCCTGAGAACCCGCAAACGGGCGTCCCAGGCTCTTCCCGATTTCGGATCTTTTTTTCCTGATGCGACAGAAATCAGATAAAAGACAGATTCTCCAACTCGACCGTCAGAAATCGGGAAGGGCTTTCTTCGCGGTAGTTCGGTTTCTCCACTCCGCCGTTTTTGGAGAGGGCAGGTCATTGACCGGCACCACGGAGAATCGTTAAATTTGCCATGCGCAGATATTATCCGGGGGGATGATCCCCACTGAATCGAGATTTCGAGGGTACGGAGACCCAGCCATGCTGGTCGTCACTCGCCGCCCGAGCCAGCGCATCGTGTTTCCCTCGCTGGGCATCACCGTTCACCTGTTGAAGTGGGCGAAGGGAGCGGCCCGGATCGGGATCGAGGCTCCTCCCGAGATCCCCGTCCTCCGCGACGAATTGCTCTCGACGCTGGAAGAGACGGCCCGCCGATCGCGCCATGACCTGGCCAACACGCTGAGCAAGGCGACGCTCGCGGTTCAACTGGCGCAAAAGCAGGTCGAGGCTGGCCGCTCGGAAGCGGCGATCGTCACGCTGAATCTCGCGATGGAGTCGCTGGAAGCTCTGGTGGCGGCACACCGGCCCCCCGCGCTTCCCGATGGTCCCCCGGCGCCTCGCCGGTGTCACGCCCTGATCGTCGAGGACGACGTGAATCAGCGTGAACTGCTCGCCGGGCTCCTCGGCATGAACGGATGCCAGTGCGACCAGGTCGGAGACGGAGAGGACGCGCTGGCCTACCTCGACTCGGGAAGGCGTCCCGATGTGATCCTTCTCGACATGGCCCTCCCGCGTTGCGACGGACCGGCGACGCTTCGTCGGATCCGTGCGGACGAGCGTTTTGCCCGGGTGAAGGTCTTCTCTCTCAGCAGCACACCTCCCCACGAGCTGGGAATCGCCGATGGCCCGACGGGATTCGACGCCTGGTTCGCCAAGCCCCTGAATCCTCAACGGCTCTGGGAAGTGATGCAGGAGAGCGTTTGCGGTCCGAACTCGTCGAACTGAGCGCGCGCCGAGCCCGTCTCTCCCGTTGAGAACCGTCCCGAAGAACTCGCCACTCATGGCCGACCATTATGCGCACAGTCGTTCCGGGCGGCCCCGGTCGGATTGGCATCGACTCCGCGATCATCTCGAGGAGACGGCCCGCCGCGCCCAGGAATTCGCGTCCGCCTTCCAGGCCGGCGAGTGGGGCTACCTGGCCGGACTCTGGCACGACCTGGGCAAGTACAGCGACGATTTCCAGAACTACCTGTGCCAGAACGGCGGCGATGAGGACGTGGTCCACTCCTCGGAGATGACCGGCCGCGTCGACCATTCCACCGCCGGAGCCCAGCACGCCGACCGGCTCAAGGCGAGACTTCTCGCCTACGTGATCGCGGGCCACCACGCCGGCCTGCCCGACCACGTTGGCGAGGCCTCCAGCCTCTCGGCCCGCCTGCAAAAAGCGATCCCTCCCATCGACGCCGCGCCGGCCGATCTCCGCGAGTATCCCCCGCCACAACCCCCTCGGCTCCACAGCCCCGACGCGAAATCCGAGCGTCGCCTCGGTTTCACGCTCGCCTTCTGGACACGGATGCTCTTCTCCTCCCTCGTCGATGCCGACTTCCTGGACACCGAGCAATTCCTGGATCCCGGCCGCGCGAGCCACCGGCCGGCAAACCCTCCCTCGCCCGCCTCGATGCGCGAACGACTCGACCTCTACCTGAACGGCAAGCATCGGGAGCGCAAGCAGAACGGCCGCGCCGAGTCCCCCGTCAACCAACGCCGCGCCGAGGTCCTGGCGCTCTGTCGAGATCGAGCCGCCGAGCCTCCCGGTTTCTTCTCGCTCCACGTCCCCACCGGCGGCGGCAAGACGCTCTCCTCGCTGGCGTTCGGCCTCGCGCACGCCGAGAAGCACGGCCTTCGCCGCGTCGTCCACGCGATCCCCTTCACCAGCATCATCGAGCAGACCGCCGACATCTTCCGCGAGGCCCTCGGCGACCTGAGTGAACACGTGCTCGAACACCACGGCAATCTCGACGCCGACGATCCCGCCCGTCAATCTATCCGGCTGCGGCTGGCCGCCGAGAACTTCGACGCGCCCCTCATCGTCACAACCAACGTGCAACTGTTCGAGTCGCTCTTTGCCTTCAAGCCGTCGCGGTGTCGGAAGTTGCACCGCCTCGCGAGGAGCGTCATCATCCTCGACGAGGTGCAAACGTTGCCCCCTCGCCTCCTGGCTCCCACCCTCGCCGCGCTCGAGGAACTGGTGCGGAACCACGGTTCAACGGTCGTCCTCTGCACGGCGACTCAGCCCGCTCTGGAAAAGCGTTCGGAGTTCTCGATCGGCCTGGAAAACATCCGGCCCATTGTCGACGATCCGGCCGCGCTCCACGATGCCCTCCGTCGCGTCTCGGTCGAGCGCCGGGGCCGGATCGAGAACGCGGACCTCGTCCGATCCCTCCGGGAAGAGAAACAGGTTCTTTGCGTCGTCAACTCACGTCGACACGCCGCCGAACTCTTCACCGAGTTGGACGACGACAACGCGCTGCACCTGAGCGCCTCAATGTGCGCCGAGCATCGTTCGGACGTCGTCGCAAAAATCCGCCAACGCCTCAACGATCAGAACCCTTGCCGGGTGATCTCCACCCAGGTGATCGAGGCGGGCGTGGACGTCGACTTCCCGGCCGTCTATCGGGCAGCCGCCGGGCTCGACTCGATCACCCAGGCGGCCGGCCGTTGCAATCGCGAGGGTCGGCTGTCGTCCGACGACGGAACACCCCAGCTCGGCCGGGTGGTCGTTTTCGATGATGACACGAAGGCGTATCCGACCGTCCCCTCGATCACCCAGGCCGCCGGCCACTTCCGCGAGATCGCCGGAAATCACGACGACCTGCTCTCGCCCCGCGCCGTTGCGGACTTTTTCCGCCTCCACTACTGGCAGCAGGGCGGCGACGGCGGACGCGGCTGGGATCGCGGCGCCGAAGGCGAAAGCGTCATGGACGCCTTCCGTTCCGATCGAAAACACCTCCTGCACGCCCAGTTCCGCCGGGCCGCCGCGACGTATCGCCTCATCGACGACGCCCAGGTCCGGCTGCTCGTCCCTTACGGTCGCGGACGGGATCTCATCAAGGAGCTGGAAAGCTTCCCCGATTCCGTCGAGCCCTGGCAACTCCGCGTCTTCGACCGCCGGGCCCAGCGCTTCGTCGTCGGCGTCTACGAGCAGGGCCTCATCAAGCTGAGCCAGAACAACAACCTGTTCGAACGCCACGGCCGATTCTATCTCGCCAACCCCGCCGCCTATCACGACAACCTCGGCCTGATCTTCGACGTCCTCGGCCTCGATCCCGACAGGCTCGTCGTCTGAGCCTTCACGACCCATGGTGACAGCGGCTCGATGAGCGCAAGCCTTGTCGCGGGCACGCGCGCCGCATTCGTACCGTCGCTTTAGAAACGACTTCCACGACAAAATGCGACCAGGCCGTGGTAACACATGGACAGTATACCCAGCCTGGTGTAAAAGTACACGCTTCACAGTGATGGTCGTGTGAAATCAGCCCACCGGGCATGCCTCA
This sequence comes from Planctomycetales bacterium, assembly GCA_027449865.1. GTDB lineage: Bacteria > Planctomycetota > Planctomycetia > Isosphaerales > Isosphaeraceae > JAKAUH01. The sequence continues at coordinate 6,560 of DAIDKV010000195.1, read as the reverse complement.
AGTTGTGGGCTCCAAAGACGGGAGGGTTGGCAAGATCGATGAGCATACAGTTGGAAGTTTGGGGCGATTTCGCCTGCTTCACGCGCCCCGAGATGAAGGTGGAGCGCGTCTCGTACGACGTGATGACGCCCTCGGCGGCCCGGGGGATTGTCGAGGCGATTTACTGGAAGCCGGAGATTCGGTGGGAGGTCACGCGCATCCGGGTTTTGAAGCCGATTCGCTTCACGTCGATCCGGCGCAATGAGGTGGCGAGCAAGATCCCGGCGGGCACGGTCGCCACCACGATGAAGCAGGGCCGAGGTAGCCTGGGGATGTACGTTGAGGACGACCGCCAGCAACGCGCCGCGACGATCCTCCGCGACGTCGCCTACGTGATCGAGGCCCGCTTCGAGATCCTGGGCGGCGAGAACAATGCCGGGAAGCACCTTGACCAGTTCCAACGTCGCGCCCGCGACGGCCGGTGCTTCCAGCGCCCGTATCTCGGCTGCCGCGAGTTCCCCGCCGATTTCGCCCTCATCGACGACGGCCAGGCCCTCCCCGAAGTCCCTCCCGATTTCCAGGGCGAGCGCGACCTCGGCTACATGCTCCACGAGATCGACTTCGACGACGGCATGACGCCGCGTTTCTTCCGCGCCATTCTTCGCGACGGCGTGATGGACGTACCGCCGCTGACAAGCCAGGAGGTGCGACGATGACCCAGCCCACCAGCGGACTCCTGCCCGCGTTGATCGGCTACTATCACCGGCTCGCCGACGACCCCGACCAGCAGGTGGCCGATTTCGGCTTCTCGGCCGAGAAGATCCACTTTTGCCTGGTCCTGGAGCCTGATGGGAATCGGTTCGAGTTCCAGGACATCCGCGAGCGCACCGATAAGGGGAAGCCGATCCCCAAAACCTTGCTCGTCCCTGACAGCGGCGGCCGATCCGGCACCATGTTCAAGCCGTTCTTCTGCTGGGACAACACCGGCTACGCGCTGGGGCGCGACAACAAGGACAATCCCAGACGCGCGGCCGAGATGTTCGCCGCCTTCCGCGAGCTTCATTTGTCGTTCCGCGACGAGCTGGCGGGCGACGAGGGATTCACGGCCCTCTGCCGGTTCCTGGAGCGCTGGGAGCCGGACCATGCCGAGGAGCTTCCAGACTGGAAAGAGGCCGCCGGCCTCAATCTGGTCTTCAGGCTTCGCTCCCGGATGGGATATGTGCATGAGAGCGAGGCCGTCAAACGGGCGTGGTCGCGGCGTCTTTCGGCAACCGGCGAGGACGGCCCGACCATGACCGGCGTCTCGCTGGTGGACGGGGCCGAGGGAGAGCTGGCGCGGCTTCACCCGCAACTCAGCGGCGTGACCGGGGCCAATACCTCAGGCGCCGCGCTCGTCTCGTTCAATTTGAAGGCATTCGAGAGCTACGGCAAGTCGCAAAGCTACAACGCGCCGGTCGGCACGCGCGACGCCTTCCGCTACGGCACCGCGCTGAACCGCCTGCTCGCCGACCGTTCCCGGCGCATCCAGATCGGCGACGCCACCGTCGTGTTCTGGTCGGATCGCGCCAGCGCGGCGGATGCCGAGGAAGCCTTCCAGGCGTATTTCTTCGAGGATGTTTCCCTCGCGGAATCGGCCGAAAAGGCCCCGACGGTGGATCGCGTTCGATCGTTCCTGGAAGCCGCCCGGCAAGGACGCCTCGCCGATCGGATTCAGGACCCGGAAGCCCCGTTTTATATCCTCGGCCTCTCGCCCAACGCCGCCCGGGTGAATGTGCGTTACTGGCTCACGGGGACCGTGCAGCAGTTCGCGGATCGGCTGGCTCGATTCGCCGAGGATCTTCAAATCGGCGGCTCAACAGACGTCCAGCCTTTGATTTCGATTCAGGCGATTATCGCAGAAACCGTGCGTCGGGGCGATAAGCCCTCGCCACAACTCGCCGGCAGTGTCGCCCGAGCCGTTCTTGAGGGCTTGCCCTCCTTCCCGGAGTCGCTTCTCAGCTCGATCGTTCGTCGCATCCGAATCGACGGCGTGGTGACCCGGGGCCGCGCCGCGATTCTCAAGGCCATACTCAAACGCGAAGGGAGGTCCGATGTGGACGCTTATCTGAACAAAGAGCATCCCGAGAAGGCCTATCACTGTGGCCGGCTCCTGGCGGTTCTTGCATTCGCGCAGGAGCAGGCTCTCGGCGAGGTCAACTCGGGCGTCGTTCGTCGCAACCTAGGCAGCGTGATGGCAATGCCGGGGCTCATGCTCGGACGTCTTCAGCGAGCGGCCGAGGCAGGACACATCCCAAAGCTGGAGGGCGATCTCCCGGATTTCCTCCATGACGAGATCATGTCCATCAACATCCGGCTTGGCGACGATGTACCCAGCCAACTTTCCTTGCGGCAGCAAACGCTGTTCGCACTTGGCTTTTACCAGCAACTTCACTACCTGGGTTTCATCGGCACGCAGGTGAAATCGAGGAAGCGGTACAGAACCTCACTGGGTGAATGGGTTCGATCCAAGCTGGAGGTGAAGGTCGCCGACGCTCTCAATCGCTTCAAACTGGACTACATCTACGAGCCTCGTGCCCTGCTCGAAGGAGGCGAGAGGTGGCCGGACTTCGTCGTGCGACGGGGAACTGGCAAGGATCTTTTCATTGAAGTGCTCGGCATGAATACGCCCGAGTACAACGAGACATGGAACATCAAGCTTCGCGCGTACGAACATTTCGGCATCACGACGGAGGGCGGTCCCAAGGGGCGATTGATCGTCCTCGATTTTCGCGACCCGAAGAAATACGACGAACGCCTCGTCTTCGAAGCACTGCGCGAGTATCTCGCGGATCCGGAAGAAACCCCCAGCCCAGAGACGCAGGAGACCAGCAATGACTAATCCCATTTCATCGCGCCACGACTTCGTTTACTTCTTCGACATCACCGACGGCAACCCGAACGGCGACCCCGACGCCGGGAACCTCCCGAGGATCGACCCGGAGACCGGGCAAGGGCTCGTCACCGACGTCTGCCTGAAGCGAAAGATTCGCAACTTCGTCGGACTGGCGCACGGCGAGAAGCCGCCCTTCGAGATCTACGTGAAGGAAAAGGCCATCCTCAACCAGCAGCACGAGCGAGCCTATGTCGCGCTGAAGATCGATCCCGACCCCAAAAAGCGGACTTCCAAAGGCAAGGATAGGGCCGAGGAAGACCGCAAGCTCACGCGGTGGATGTGCGACAACTTCTTCGACATCCGCGCCTTCGGCGCCGTGATGACGACGGACAGGAACTGCGGACAGGTCCGCGGCCCGATCCAGTTCGGCCTCGCCCGATCGCTCCACCCCATCGTCAGCAGCGAACACGCCGTCACGCGGTGCGCCGTCACCACCGAGAAAGAATCCGAAAAGCAGGACGGCGGCAATCGGACGATGGGCCGGAAGTTCACGGTGCCGTACGGGCTCTACCGGGTCCACGGCTACGTGAATCCGAACCTGGCGGGCGGGGCCAACGGGACCGGGTTCTCCGAGGATGACCTGGGCCTTTTGAAGCGCGCGCTCGACCAGATGTTCGAGCTCGACAAATCGGCGGCGCGGGCGAACATGCGGCCGGTCGCCTGCATTGCCTTCCGTCACGAGAGCCCGCTGGGCAACGCGCGGTCGGATCAACTGTTCGGTCGGGTCCAATGCCGGCCCCGGCCGGGCGTCCAGCCGTTGCCGGGCGAGGTCGACGGGGCTATCGAGGGCCGTCCTCCTCGTTCGTTCCAGGATTACGAGCTGACCGTCGTCCCCGAGAACCTGCCCGAGGGCGTCTCCATCGAGCGCTGGATCGATTGGGCCTGATGGACTCGCCTGGGGTGTCGGCCGCGCTGTATCGCATTAGGCGTTTATTTACCACAGAGACACAGAGACACAGAGACACAGAGAAATGCAAAAACCTCTTATCTCTGTGTCTCTGTGTCTCTGTGGTAAATTGCTTCGATCGCAAACACACCACAGCGACACAGAGAAATGCAAAAAACCTCTTATCTCTGTGTCTCTGTGTCTCTGTGGTAAATTGCTTCGATCGGATTCGATTGCAATATAAACTCGACGGTCCCCGGACAGTGGAAAACCAACAGCACCCCGCTCGTGAAGGAAAACATGCCCTACGCGGAATCCGAATTCCTGCCAATCTCCGCCTTGCAGCACTTGCTCTACTGCGATCGGCAATGTGCGCTGATCCATGTGGAGCGGCTCTGGGCGGAGAATCGCTTCACCGCCGAGGGCCAGCTTCTGCACAAAAAGGCCCACGGTGGGAAGCCGACCAACCGTCCCCAGGAGCGCACCCGTCGGGGAGTGCCCGTGCATAGCCGCGAGCTTGGCCTCTTCGGGATCGCCGATGTCGTCGCGACGAAGCCGAGCGAACCGCCCATCCCTGTCGAGTACAAGCGGGGTCGGCCCAAGAAGAACGATTGCGACCGTGTCCAGCTCTGCGCCCAGGCCCTCTGCCTGGAGGAGATGACGGGCCTCGTCATCCCGCGCGGCGAGATCTTCTACGGCAAGACCCGCCGACGCCTCGCCGTCGAGATGACCCCCGAACTGCGCCAGCGGACCATCGACGCGGTGGCCCGGCTCCGCGACCTGATCGATTCCCGACGCACGCCTCCCGCCGAGCCCGGGCGCAAATGCGAGCGATGCTCGTTGCGGGACCTCTGCCTTCCCCGACTGGGCCGGCTCGGGTCCACCCGAGACGCCTTTGACAACCTTTTGAACCATCTCGTTCCGGCAACGTCGACCGTGGAGCCCGATCCTTCATGAAGACCCACCTGAACACCCTCTACGTCACCACCCAGGGCTCCTACCTCGCCCAGCGCGGAGAGACCGTCGCCGTTCGTATCGAGGGGAAAACCCGGGCACAGCTCCCCCTGCACAACCTCGACGGGATCGTCTGCTTCGGCCGGGTCGCCTGCTCGCCGGCCCTCCTTGGTACCTGCGCCGAGCGGGGCGTCGCGATCTCGTTCCTGACCGAACGTGGCCGCTTCCTCGCCTCGGTCCGGGGTTTCTCGCACGGGAATGTCCTGGTCCGGCGCCGGCAGTACCGGCTCGCCGACGACCCGGCGGTCGCCCTCGATGTCGCCCGTCGGATCGTCCTGGCGAAGGTCGCCAATTCCCGGACCGTCCTGATCCGGGCCGTCCGCGACGCCGACGGCGACATCAACGCCCCTCGCGTCGCCGACCTGGAGCGAGGCGGCACCCGGCTCGGCGCCTCGGTTCACGAGCTCCGAGGCGCCGAGACTCTTGATGGCGTTCGGGGTCTTGAGGGTGAGGCGGCGACTCACTACTTCGGCGCTTTCGACGCCCTGCTTAGCCCCTCGGCGTCGGCCGACGCCTTCCGATTCACCCGAAGGAGCCGCCAGCCCCCTCTCGACCCGATCAACGCGCTGATCTCGTTCCTCTACACCCTGGTTCTGCACGACGTGCGTTCCGCCTGCGAGGCGGCCGGGCTCGACGCCTGCGTCGGCTTCCTGCACGCCGACCGTCCCGGCAAGCCCAGCCTGGCGCTCGACCTGATGGAGGAGCTCCGCGCCTACGTCGCCGACCGCCTGGCGTTCACCCTGATCAACCGCCGACAAATCGCGGCCGATGGCTTCCAACGCCTCGATAACGGAGCCGTCGCGATGGACGACGCCACCCGCAAGACGGTCCTCACGGCTTACCAGCAGCGCAAGCGTGAGACACTGACCCACCCGTTCCTCAATGAGTCGACGACCGTGGGAATGCTCCCGCACTTGCAGGCGCTGCTGATGGTCCGCTGGATCCGAGGCGATATCGACGCCTACCCGCCGTTCCTCTGGAAAGGATGACCCTCCCCGCCGGATCGATCCCCCCATGACCGATCTCGGTCCGTGTTTAGGAGCCTGGCTGATGTACATGCTGGTCACGTACGATGTCCAGACCTCGACGCCGGCCGGCAAACGCCGACTGCGACAACTGGCCCGCGCCTGCGAGGACTACGGACAACGGGTCCAGTTCTCGGTCTTTGAGTTGAAGGTCGACCCGGCGCAATGGGCGACCTGCCGCGCCCGACTGCTCTCCATCTTCGATCCGAGTGTGGACAGCCTGCGGTTCTACCACCTGGGATCGCACTGGGAAAACCGGGTCGAGCACCACGGAGCCAAGCCCGGCTACGACGTGGAGGGTCCCTTGATCCTCTAACGCGGACCCGAAGCGCGCACAAAACCTACAGGAGATCCGCGATCGCCTGTACTTCTTTGGCAATCAGGACTAAGATCGATTTCGACTTCGCGACCCCGACTTGCGACCGCTCGCATCCTCGGGGTTCGCGAATACCGCGATCGAAAGGGTTGCGCCCCAACCACTTCCGATGGCGGAGTCGCCCCCATCACGGGGGCGTGGATTGAAACGTCGGATGTCGGCGAGGCTGGTACCGGCGCCGGGTCGCCCCCATCACGGGGGCGTGGATTGAAACGTCCTCTTGAGCAGCGTCTTGGCGGGGTGAAGCAGTCGCCCCCATCACGGGGGCGTGGATTGAAACCGAGAGCTGCCCTCGACGCTGGTCCGGTGCAGATGGTCGCCCCCATCACGGGGGCGTGGATTGAAACT
>DAIDKV010000194.1 GCA_027449865.1 Planctomycetales bacterium | reverse complement strand
GGGTTAGGGGGTGGTTCGCGCTCGGACCAGAGGAGCGATGGCACCCGACGACTCACTTATGAAGATCCCCCGATCTTGGACGCAGGGACTGCCCTAAAGTCCAATTGCTTGCGTGGGTGCGAATAATCCGGGCTAGAGCGATTCGCAGAGCAGCCGGATCGTGACCAGCGCCCCTTCCTGGCTGTAGTAGAATTGTCGCGACCCCACCCGGATGTGCAGGTAGACCCCCGATTGGTCCACATCCGGGATGTACACCACATCGCCGGCCGATGGAATCGGCCCGGCGTCTCGCGCCGGTACTCTCGCGATCGTGACCGCGCGGCGCTCCTCCCAGAAATCCAGCTCCACCATGCTCATTCTCCTGACAGAGCCTACTTGCGGACCTCTTGGCCCATTAATCTACCCGATTCACGCTCGTCTGTAATCCCTCGGTTTCCTGCACGCTTGACGGATTGAAGGAATGAACGACACTCAAGAATATGGGCCGAGCCTACCGGACCGGCAAGATGCGGGCCATCGCGGGAGAAGCCGTGGGGAAGTTGGGAGGGGAGGGGGATGGGTGATGGGCTCAGCGCGGGTGGATCGCGGGTTGCGGGCGGCCCGTCTGGGGCTCTCGATCAATGTGGGGCTGGTGGTGTTGAAGCTGGGGGCGGGGGTTGCGGGCCGGAGCCACGCGCTGGTGGCCGACGCGGTGGAATCGTCGCTGGACGTGGTCTCGTCGCTGGTGGTCTGGGCCGGGCTAAAAATCACGGCGAGACCGGCCGACGAAGACTATCCGTATGGCTACGGCAAGGCCGAGGCGCTGGCGACCGGGGTGGTGGCGATGTTGCTGGTGGGGGCTTCGGCGATGATCGCGGCGGCGGCGATCCGCGACATCGGCTCGCCGCAGAACGCGCCGGCTCCGTTCACGCTGGCCGTGGTTCCGGCGGTGGTGGCGATCAAGGAGGCGATGTATCGGCGGACGCGTCGGGTGGGTCGAGAGACGGGAAGCCTGGCCGTGCAGGCGGACGCCTGGCACCACCGGAGCGACGCGATCACCTCGGCCGTGGCGTTTGTTGGGATCGCGGTGGCAATCGCCGGAGGACCAGGGTGGGAGTCGGCGGACGACTGGGCCGCGCTGGCCGCCGCGGCGATCATCGCGGTCAATGGCTTCCGGCTGCTCCGACCCACGCTCGCCGACCTGATGGACCGAAGGCCCGACGGCCCAGTGGTCGACCGGATCGACGCCGCCGCCCGCGCCGTCGAGGGCGTTCGGGCCACCGAGAAACTCCGCGTCCGAAAGCTCGGCACCAATTACTTCGTGGATATCCACGTCCAGGCCGACCCAGAGATGACTCTCTTCAACGCCCATGTCCTCAGCGGCAAGGTCAAGGGCGCCATCCACGATGCCGTCCCCGATGTCGCCGGCGTCCTCGTCCACATGGAGCCCTATTTCCCTGGTTACTTGTAATTTGTCGTTGGTAATCAGTAAAGATTGGGTTGCGAGGGCTTGCCGCTCGCGAAGCCCGGCGACCGCATCGGATTCTGCACCAATCACCAACGATCCGGCACAAGGAAAAAAATGGCAAAACTGGACATTGCGGTCGAGCACGGGCAGACGGCGGAAGCGGCTCGGTCGAATTTTGAGAAGGCGATCCTGGCGGCCCAGAAACAGTACGGGCAGTACATCCAGCGGGTGGAGTGGTCGAAGGACCGCGAGGCGGCCGACCTCTCGGGCCCGGGGTTCGCGGTCCGATTGTCGTTCGACGACCGGAAGGTCTACGCGAAGGGGACCGTCCCGATGATTGCGAAGGTGATCGAGAAACCGATCAAGATGTTCCTCGCCCGGGTGCTGAAGAAGTAGGGGGATGGGCGATGGGTTCAGGGGCCCCGCGCGGCGCGGAAGTGCGTGGCGATCTCCTCGGGTTTGAGCGCCCGGTCGTAGAGGGCCAGTTCATCGATCATGCCCTCGACCTCAATGGAGTCGCCTGGAAAATCGCCCGAGAGCCCAGGCTTCGACTCGCCGTCGACAGAAACCTGGAGCTTTCCTGGCGTGCGGACAATGGCCAGGTGATGCCAGGTCCGGGGCTCGATCGGAGCCGTGAAAACCGTGGAGGCTCCCTCGGGCCAATCCCTCTCAGGAGAGCCCTTCCAGATCCACATTTCGAGGGAACAGGTTGAAGGCCGGCGATCGAAGGGGAGCTTCAGACGGCCCCCGGCCAGATAGATGGCGCGGTCGATCCGCCCGGGAGCCGAGAGCCCGGGCGCGTCGGGGCCGGGCAGGTAGAGGGCATGACCGCCCTCGAAGGCGGCATGTCGGCCGTGGCCGCTCGCGTCGATCGCCGTGGTCCCCTCGATCTCATCGAGCCGCCAGTAGGCCATCGGTTTCGACGCGAGAACGGCGTCGGAGTAGGGGGTTCGTGGGGCTTCCAACGAGCGCCGGGGCTTGCCGGAGACCTTTTCCAGGAGCGTCAGAACCGCGTCGACGATCCTCGGCTCGGCCTGAACTTCCAGCCCGGCGGTCCGGGCCGGCCAGGTCGTGTAGCCGCCGAGGGCGTGCTGCTCGGGGGGCGGGATGTAGCCCTCGGACCCGTTCGCCAGTTCGACGTTCATCGTCAGCGGGAACGGGCTCCGGGCCTTGAGCTTCAACCCGGTGATCGCGTAGACCTCGTTCGGAATCGCGGCGATCGCCAGTTCGCCGATCCGAATCGCCTGCAACTTCAGCTCGCGACGCGGGTCATCGTGGAGGAAGACGGCCTCTCGGGCGTAGACCTCGGGGAGGGTCCGGGGCTCGTCGCGGCCCTTCATCGCGGCGATCACTCCTCGCGCCCAGGCGAGGCGGGCGACATTGGGGACGCGTCGATCGAGGCTCAGGGTCGACTCGGCCATTGCCAGCCGGACGTCGTCGCGGTACTCAACCGCCCGGCAGGCACGTTCGGCGGTCGCGGCGACGGCGTCGGCATAGGCATCCAGGCCCGGGTCCTTCTTCGGGGCGCCGTAGTCCATCCACATCTGATCGCCGCTCGTTCCTTGTGACATCATCGCAACGAAAAGCGGCGATTTTGGATCATTCAGCCGATCGGCGCCAAGGCGTCGGGCGAGTAACCCGGCGAACCGGCCGTAGTAGTCGGCCGAGACCGGAGCGGCGCCGAAGTAGTGCATCGAGTAGTTCGCCAGCACGGCGATCGGCCGACCGGTTTTCGATCGGATCGCGAGCACGGTGAGCGCCGGGTCGACCGGGCCGGCGGGGGCGATCGCGTCTGGATTCTGATAACCGGGGTGCATGTTGGCCCGGACGTTCCGGACGCCGAACGGGTCGGCAAGCATCCGGTCGGGGAATCGGATCCATCGTCGGCAGTGGGTATGCTCGAAATCGTCGACAGCGGCCCAGCCGGCGCGGGCCGGTTCGAGGTTCGCGGCGGCGCGCTCGATCGCCGAGGCGATGCGAGGCGGCAGGCTCGCGACATAATCGGCATCGGGCGGTGTGCCGAGCGCCCCCATCGACGAGGGGGCCGAGTGGGTGTGCGTCGCCGAGATCAGCATCCGGTCGATTGGAATGCCCGTCTTCTCGCAGGCGATGGTTTTCGCGCGATCGATCAGTTCACGCGGCAACATGCAGCTATCGACCACGACGATCGCCAGTCGGGTCGTCCCGTCGTCGAGGACGAGCGCCCTCGCGCGGATCGAGTCGATCAGCCGATCGGCGCGGGCGGCGAGGAATCCGCCGTTGACGATCACCGGGAAATGCTCGGGCGGGATTTCAATGGCCGAGGCACCAGCGCGAAGGGCAGGGGCCTCAGCGCGGGCCGTCGCGACCAGTGCGAGCAGGACCATAGGGGCGAGGGATCGGATCATCATTAAGGAATAGGCCGAGGATAACTTCCCGGTCTCGGTTCGAGTATGATAGCCGGCCTCGGGCCAGGTCGGGATCATCAGGGAGGGCCGAATGGACGCCTACACACCGGAAGTCGAAGCGAAGATGAAGCGGCTGTTCGACT
>DAIDKV010000193.1 GCA_027449865.1 Planctomycetales bacterium | reverse complement strand
TGCGGGGCCGATTGGAATGCCGCCCGAAACATCCGAGACCGGGCATTCGTCGGGATGCCTAATGTCGGGGCCGTTGACGCCGGGCTCGGAACCCGGCCGAGGCTACTGGCAAGCCCCGCCCTTTAGGGCTGGGGTCCTGACAAAACGCTTTCGATGCGCATTTCGACACAGAAATCGAGCGCTCCCAGTGGTGACTGGCTCCGACGGTGGAGCCATCACCGACATTGGCCCGGGCGTGGGCTCATCCCCGGCCGTCGCGAATCCATCGGCGAAGGGTTTCGGCGAAATCGGCACAGGAGGGATAGCGATCCTCGGGGCGTCGGGCGATCGCTCGCAGGCAGATCGCGGCCAGTCGCGCCGGGACCTTCGGCGCGATCGTTCGGGGCGAGGGTGCCTCGCGACTCGTCGCCTGATACAGGATGTGAAGCGGAGGCCCGACAAACGGCGTCCGGCCGCAGAGGAGGAAGTAAAGCACCACGCCCAGGCTGTACTGATCGCCGGCCGGAAGCGAACGCGGATTCTCGGCCGACGACCACTCGGGCGCCGCGAACGCCGGGGTCCCGGCCCAGCGATTGGGGCGATCGCCAGCCCCTTCATCCGGTCGGCCCGATAGACCAAAATCCGTCAGATACACATTCCCCGACGAATCCGTGAGAATATTCGCCGGTTTCACGTCGCGATGCAAGACACCCTGTTCGTGCGCGTGCTCGAGCGCCTCGGCGAGGTCGGCCACGATCGCGGCGGCGCGCCTGGGGGCCATCGGACCACGTTCGAGCAAAAGCGCCAGGCTCGGGCCCTCGATCAGGCCCATCGCGATGTAGCATCGATCGTCGATCCGTCCCAGGTCAAAAACCGGGACGATCGCCGGATGACGGAGCCGGGCCAGTGCCCTGGCCTCGGCGAGGAACCGGTCACGCGTCCGTCCCGACGCCACCGCGCCAGGACGCGGGACCTTCAGCGCCACCGGACGATCGAGGATCGGGTCGTGCGCCCGATAAACCCGCGCCGATCGCCCCTCGCCGATCAGTCCCACGATGCGATACCGCCCCAGCCGAGCCGTCGCGATCGTTGACGAGGAATCCGCCTCGATCAACGGCCGCGCGGGATGCTTCCAGCCCGTCGACGAGCCCTCGTCCGATCCTGAATCCAGCCCCGGCCCGAGCCAGTCGCCCGGGTCATCGTCGTCAATGGAGTCGATACCAGGATCGGGACCAGGCCGCGAGCCCACGGGAACCGCAACCGCGACCGCGGCCGGCGCGGGCTTCATCCGGATCCGGGTCTGACAGCGTCGGCATCGGAAGACGCGGCCGGGCGGGTCGAGGCTCAGGCGCTCGGGGTGTCGGCATCCGGGGTTTGGGCAGGCGACGACGCCGATCATCCGGCCACCCCGCAGTCGGAGAGTCGAGCCTGCGCCGGCGCCGGCGCGAGCGTCGGCATTGCGATCGCTTCGGGGGCCTCGGACGCGTGTTCGTCGGCCGTTGCGTCGATCTCGGCCGATCCGAAACCGTCTCGGGCGCGGGCCAGCTCGGTTTGCAGGCGTTCGAGAGTCGAGGCGAACGATCGACGGTCTTCATGCCTCCGCTCCTGTTCGGCCTTGAGCCGGCCGATCAGGCGGTCGGTCATCGCCTCGCATCCGGCGAGGCGATCGATCAGCTCTCGGATCGAGACCGAGGGGGCGCCGGCCGGTTTCGCCCCTCGATGAATCGACCCCATCCGGGCCGCGCTCGGGATCGATGAGGAGCGTTTCGGCAGCGTCGAGATCGCCGGCGCGGGCATTGGCGGTGAGACGAGCGTCGGCGGCCGGACGGCCTGCAACCGATCGAGCCGGGCGCGGAGGTCTTCGAGTTCGCGGCGGTCCTGGCGTGAGTGGTCGTTGCTCTCCGCCCGGAGCCGGCCCAGCTCGGCCCGGATCGCCGCCTGCTCGGTGACCAGCCGGGCCAGGGCCTCCTCGGTGGTCGGCGGGCGCCGGCCGAGCCGCCCGTTCCGACGCCGGCCATCGGCCTGCCCGAGTGCCGCCTGAAAATTCGCCTGACAGAACCGGCAGGAAACCTCGTGGCCGAGCATCTCGACCGGAACCCGCAAGAGCGTCTCGCACGCCGGGCATCCGATCCGAACATGCTTCGGCAGACAGAAGACGTGCCCGCACTTCTTGCACCGCGAGGATTTACCGAGCAGCGTGACGAAGGCGGGCCCCTCATGCTGGCAGCCAGGACAGGTCACCGGGACCGTCGAAGGAATGGTCGTCCCCATGGCTCACCCCCTCGATCCCTGGTCGGCCTTGGACGCCCGAGCTTCCGAATCCCGACGCCGCCCCGAAACGAGCCGGCCCAGGGTCGCGATCTCGCGAACCATCCGTGTTCGACCGTCGGACGTCGAACGCCGAAACGCCGAGCCGATCAGTGACGTCGCCACGTCTCGAAAGGTTTTGATTGCCATGATGGTTTTCCTCCATAATCGATGCGCACGCGACACGCGACGCGTGGAAACTCTGACTGCCCCGTGATGGCCCGTCCGCCGTCGTCCTCGACCGGCGTGCCCTGGTCGTACGTTCTCGGAGACGAACGCTCGAGTGCCGTCCTTTTCGCTCGGATCGCTATTTGTCCTCGACGATCGACACCGACCGCCATCCCGATCCTCTCGGCACGAGCCGGCTCCAGCCGACGATCGTTGGCACGGAATGATCGAAGACCCTCCTCCGGGAGGCGGAGACTTCCTTCGAGAAGGACCAGCGGGCGCCGGGAGCCCACCGCATCCCGGAAAGGACCGGTGGATTCGTCTCTTAGAACAAATAGAACATCGGGCCGGAAATGCGAACTCTTCGGCGGCTTGCGGTCTTTCGGGTCGTGAGGCCGAAGGATTGATGGCGTCGGTTCGATGATTCTTTTGGAGCTGGCCTGGGCCGCGGGTCGAGGTTGATACCAGGCCGCTCCGCCATCCCCTCAACCCACATCGCCGACCCGAGCGGACGGCCGCTCGTCAGCGATCGTCGGACCGCGGTCAACTCGGTTTGGAAGCTTGACCAGCGATACCCAACCGGTTCGGCCACCATCCGGGCTCGGAGCGAATGGGCCCCGATGGCCCGTAAGACGACCATCAGGTGCTCGTCGTCCGGGATCACCGGACCTTTGAACCGCCCCTGACAGACGTGCCCCGACGAGCGATACCACATGTGATAGCGCCCGGTGTGGGCGACGGTGAGAGACTGGAGGATGCGACGGATCGACGGGCCGGGATCGGGGCGGAGCATGAGGTGGAAATGATTCGTCATCAAGCCGTAGACGATAAGGCAAAAGGGATACGTTGGCAGGTGGAAGCGAGGACCTGGAGGAAGGCGAGATGATCCTCGCTCTCGGCGAAGACATCGGCTCGGTTGTTACCACGGTTGAGGGCGTGGTAGACACGTCCTGTATCGATGACTCGTGGTTGGCGTCTCATGCGGCGAATCTATCGAGAGCAATTGATGGGCTTCGATAAAAAAGAAATGACACCATTTATTAATCAATGAAAAAACTTACACTCTTTCTCAAATGACATGATACCATTTATTAACGCGAACCGGCTCGGCCGAATCAAGTTCGCATCGAAAGCTCTTATCGCGCCTAATCGGTTCCTCGGAGCACACCATCGCGAGCTGGGAGACGGGAAGGAAGCCGGACCAGACGGGTCTAGAGACCCAGCAGTGGTTCCACGCGCCGAGCGATATCGTCGAGGGCCGGAAGCCTTGCTAGATACCGGAACCGAGGATCACGGCGGTGATACCTCCCACGGACCTGGCGCTCTCCAACTTCGGTCGAACACCGTGCCCTCGCGGGCTGCCGCTGCAACGGACACGAGGTAATCACGAATCGCGTCCACAACTGCGTGCAGGTCATTCGGGGCCCAATCGAGCCGCGATCTCCGGAGAAATGCCGTCCATTGTAGCTGCTTCGTGGGGTCATCGGCGAAGGCCCGAGTCAGCGCCAGAACCTCGGCGGGAATCGACGTCTTTCGATTTCGGAAGGTTCTCTCGATAGCGGTCGCGAGCCTTGCGCCGTCGAAATCGAACCGGCGCGAAAGGAGCCACACGTCGAAGAAATCCTTCATGCGACTGTTGAGCTGACCGAGCTTCACCATCGCCTCGAACTTCTCGGCCACGACGGTCTCGCGGCTGTAGGCCCGAAGCCGCGGGGCGGGTAGATCCAAGATCACCGGGTACTCCGCCAGCTCGGGGCCGGGAAAAACCACGTCACCAAAACCGAGGTCGAGCTGCATCGAGACCCGCGCGTTCTGAAGCGTCGCCCGAAATGTCACCCGGACCCCCGCGTAGTCGGCGTCCTCCTTGATGAGCCTCCCCTCGACGGTCGACTCGTCGAACACGAGCCCGTCCGGCTCCACTTCCTCCGCGCAGACGGACCTGATGATCGGCACCACGGCGTCGACCGAGTTGTCCATCTTCGCCAGGAAGTCGATGTCCTTCGTCGGCCGAGTTGCGGGCTCGCCCCATAGCCTGAACATGAGGGCGCCCTTCAGGACGAACCGATCGGCATGCGGCGACTGGGCCAGCCGGTAGAGGAACCGCTCCATCGCGAAGTACTGGAGCACCTCCTGGAACGGCCGGTTCGTGGCCTTCGCGTTGTTCAGGAGCCGCTGCCGCACCGAAGCGGCGACGTCCTTCGCGGGGCGCTTCGTCACAGGACGGCCTCCAGGTAGGGCCGCATGACGTTCGTCACGCGGCATGCTTCGGCCGCCCTCATGAGCGCCGCCCGGTCGACCCTTCCCCGCTCCTTGTAGAGCCTGAGCGCCTCCACCGCCGTGTCGAGCCCGAACTTGTTTCGGTACTTGAAGCAGTCAGCGAGCGTCTTCTCGCGGCTGTAGATGCGGACGTCGACCTTGTCGACCCTGTGGGTCTCGACGCCTTCGCCAAAGGCGCGGCCATCGAATCGAAACGATCGGACGGGCGGGTAGTCGACGCGCGGCGGTTCGCTGTTACGCGGTATGGCGATCTGAACCTCGTGCGGGACCTCGGTCGTGAGCTCGTGAAAGGCGAGTGCCGAGATGAGGCAGATGACGCCGTGCGGGACCCTGAGCGCGACGGTCACGAGATCCGGATTCCCAAGCGGAGGGGCGTCCGCCAGCCGGTAGAGCCCCCGGCTCAGCGTCTCGATGACGCCCGCGTCTCGCATCGCGTAGAGAGTTCGTCGATGGATACCCGCATCGATCGCCTCGACCATGCGGAGGATGCCCCCCCGCTTCCGGAAGGTGCCTGTCGCCTTCCGAACGGCCTCGGACTGAAGGACAGCGGGCCGCGACATGGTACAGGATACCTCCATTAATCGACCTCTGGAGGTATTTTGCCTCCTTTCCCGGCGCCCGTCAACTGAACCCTTCGGTGGACACGACGCGGTCTTCGGCCCGGGCCACCGAGGGCCGACCTCTTCTGCATTTCTTCTGCACGGACTGGCCGTGCGAGCCCTTCGTGACTACAGTGTGACCACGGACGATTTCCAACCTAAACCGATTCCCCACAAAGAGGATCAACGCGACCTGAGTGCGAGCCCAATCCCGTCTCTTGGCACGCCTTCTAGAGCGCGTCACGATTGGATGGCCGATTTCTCATATCAACCCGACGCGCCAGCGAGGGTCTTCGTGTCGGAACCCTCACTGGCGCGTCGGGTTGATATGAGGAGTCCGCTCTCACCGGCTTCAGGTCCTGGTGGGCCACCTGGCTTGCGCATGGCCATAACCTGGCCCTTTGTGTCGCGTGAGCGGTGTTCTGGTGGTCCAGGCTCCCGAGCCGCCGAGTCGGTGCCGGCGCTCCCGTTGCCGACGCCGACGTTCCGTTCGCTTGCCTCCCCACGCGAACGCGTCGGGGCCGCGTCCCAGTGGGCCGCGACGGTTTCGAGCCAGGCGATGATCTGGTCGGTCGATTCGGGGTGCGGGCCGTCCTGGGCCCGTCGCTTGAGCATCCGCACCGCGGGCTCTCCACCATGTTCAGCCTCGACCCGCACGCCGCCGTGCCGGGGCGTCAGGGCAGCGGGCCCGCTCGAACTTGTTGGCCGAGGCGACCCGCGATCGGATGACCCGGGTTCGCTCCTGGCGTTCCGTCTCGGTCAGTTCGCGGAGCCGATCCTTCTTGCGGCGACACATGGCGGCCTCCGTGGCGGATGACCCTGGCCGTTATACCCTACCTGGTCGATGAGGGCCGCCCTCAAGCCAGGTGACCCAGTCGAACCTCGGGCCGGAAATGCGAACTCTTCGGCGGCTTGCCGTCATTCGGATCGTGAGGCCGGGCGATTGACGACCCTCGGACTCGGATCGCCCTCGCGCACCCGATAAAACCGATCGGCCGCCAGGGCGCCGAAGGTCTGAACCTGACCCGACGGCCACCGGATCTCCACCGATTCGGCCGACGTCGCACTCCCCAGCCCGAAATGCAGCCGAGGATCGCTCGACGACGCATAACTCCCGCCGCCCGTCCGCCAGGCCACCCGCCGACGCCCCCCCGCCGTCACCGCGACCCGCGCACCAATCGCCTCTCGGTTCGAGGTCGTCCCCTCCAGTTGGAAGGTCAGAAAGTGGCCGGCCCCCGGCGTCTGGTTGTGGAAATACGCCAGAGGACTCTCCTGCGCAACGATCAGGACATCCATCCGACCGTCGTTGTCGAGATCGGCGACCGCCAGTCCGCGGCCGATCCGGGGGACCGTCCACGGATCGCCGGCCGATCGCGTCACATCCACCAGCCGCCCGTCCGGCCCGCCAAGCAGAAGCTGAGCCGGCATCGCGTAGGGCGTCCCGGGACGCAGGTCGTGAATGTGGCCGTTGGCCGTCGCCAGGTCGAGATGACCGTCGTTGTCGACGTCCAGCATCCCCACGCCGAATCCCAGCAGGAACCGGCTCGGCGCCTTCAGTCCGACGGCCGACGTCGCATCGGCGAACATCCCACCACCCAGGTTCCGGTAGAACGTGGTCGACTCACCAAAAAAATTGGTCACCACCAGGTCGGGCCGGCCGTCGCCGTCGAGGTCGCCACAGGCCACCCCCATCCCCGCCTGATAGCCGCCCTCGGAATTGCACGCCACTCCCGAGGAATGACCCGTTTCCTCAAACCGCGTCCCGCCCAGGTTGTGCCAGAGATAGTTCGCCGTCATGTCATTCGCGACGAACACATCCACGCGTCCGTCGTCGTCAATATCCGCCGCGACGACTCCGAGACCGCGGCCGTCCCGATCGACGATCCCGGCGGCCTCCGTAACATCCACGAACCGGCCGGAATCATTTCTGAAGAGATGATCCGAACAAGCGGAGAAGGCCAGCGGCGGGCAAGAAACCACGCGATTCTTGAGCGCCGGGTCGCGGCAAACTCGGGGATGATCGGCGTCCCAGTTTAAATAATGGCAGACATACATATCGAGATCGCCGTCGCCATCGAGGTCAAAAAGTCCCGTGGAGTCTGGCCAGGTCACGATTCCGCCGAGGCCCGCGCGATCGGTGATGTCCTCGAACGTGCCATCGCCGCGATTCCGGTAGAGGGCATAATGCTGCCATCGGGTGACGAAGAGGTCGGGATGGCCGTCATTGTCGATGTCGCCCGCCGTCACGCCGAACCCAAAACCGCCGGGGCTTTTCGCCAGGCCGGCGCGGTCGGTGACATCCTCGAAGGAGCCGTCGCCTCGGTTGCGAAGGAGCCGGTCGCCCGATGGAGTCGAGCCGTTGGCGAGGGGTGGGAACCGGCCGCCCTGGACGACATACAGATCGAACCAGCCGTCGCTGTCGTAGTCGAGCACGGCGAGACCTCCGCCGATCGTTTCGGGGATCTGGTGCTCGGGCGTCCTTCCATTCTGATAGGTGAATCGAAGCCCGACCTTCGCGGCATCATCGCGAAAGGCGACCGCGGTTCGGTGAGCGAGGCGAGACTCGGGCGAGGCGGGGGTCGGAGGTGAATTGTTGTCGAGCGTCGCGCCTTCGATCGAGGGCTCGGGCCGGGCCTTCAGTCGATCGAGAGCATCGCGGGCCCTGGAGTCGGAAGGCGCGAGCGAAAGCAGGAGCATCAGCCAGCCCTCGGCCTCGAACCGGCGTCCTAGCTGTTCGGCGAGCCGGGCGCGCTCGCGGAGGTCGTCAATCGGGATCGGGTCGCGATCGGCGACCAGGAGCCGACGATACGCCTCGCGGTCGCGCAGGGCCTCTTCCTGCCGCTTCCGGATCTCGGCGGCACGGTCGGTCTTTCCATCAAGGCGCGCCAGTTCGGCGAGTCGATCGAGGGCGCGCGTGTCACCCGGCTCGATCGCGACCAGTCGTTCGAGCGCGGATCGTTCGGCCGGGCGATCGCCCGAACGCGCGGCGTCCCAGGCGCGGATCGCCCAGATTTCCGAGGGATCGAAGCGATACGCCGGCAGCATCGAGAGCTCTCGACGAGCCACCTCGACCGACCCCGAGGCCATCGCCCATCGAAGCAGGGCGCGCGAGACAATGGCGTCGAGCCGCGGGTCGACCATCCGAAAGGCATCGCACCGGTCGAGCCATCGTCGAGCCTCGTCGTACCGGCCGTATCGGGTCTCGAGCTCCGCGTGCGCGAGCCATCCATAGGGATCGGCCGGCGCGTTTCGATCGGAGCGTTCGAGGATCGGCTGCAATTCCTCCTCGGCGACGACCACCGAATCGAGCCGCCAGTGCTCGCGGAGCGCGGCCGCGCGGTCCACGGCCGAGCCCAGCCGAAAGATCTGACGGAGAAGCCCGCGCATCTCGTCGACCCGCCCCTCCCACAACAACAATTCCGCGAGCGCCCAGCGCGCGGGCATCGCGACCGTGCCACCGGCCTCCATCGCCGCGCGGAAGGATCCCTCGGCATCGCCAAGCCGGCCGAGATCGCGAACGAGCAACCGACCCTCGCCCAGCCGCGCGGGCCCCGCCATGGGCGACTGTGCCCGGATCGATCCCCAGGCCGAAAGGGCCTCGGCGGGATGACCGAGCCGGGCCTCGCACTCGCCCAGCAGAAACGCGACCTCGTCGTTCCGAGGCCACCAGGCCGCCACACCCGCGAGCCGGTCACGCGCGGCGGCGAGGTCGCCTGCCTTCATCCGATCGCGCCCAAAGGCGAGCCCCTCGCGAACACTCCAGCCGCCGACGACCGTCCAGCCGGCCCATCCGAACATCGCCAGCATGACGACGGCCGAGATCCCCGCAACCCACCGCCGACGCCCGATCACGACGACCGCCGCCCGGCGACCACACGATCATCGGCCGGTCGATGCTCCAGCCGATAAAGAGCCTGTTGCGCCTCGGAGTCGCCGGGGTCGCGCCCGACGGCCAGCCTCAGCCAGGCACGGGCCTCCATCTCGCGGCCGATCGCCGCGCAGGCAAGACCGAGCTCTCTCGGCATCGCCGGGTCCTTCTCGCCCTCCGTCGTCGCCGCTCTCGAGACCAGCGCCCAGAGTTTGTCATGCCGCCGGGCCGATTCGAGGTACGGCCTGGCTTCGGCCGTCCGGCCGAGCATCGAGAGAGCCGTTCCCAGTCCGTGGATCGCCAGGCGGTCGGTCGGGTCGGCCTCGGCCGCGATCCGGAAGGCCCGCACGGCCGCCTCGCCATCGTGCCGACGAAGCGCAAGCTGGCCGCGGAGCCGGGCCAGGCCGGGATGATCGGCCGACCCGTCGTCGAGCAGCTTGCTCGCCGCCTCAAGCGCGCCCTGGTCCATCGCCAGCAAGACACGGGCCGCCCTCGCGTCGGGGTCGGAATCGGGGAGCGGCGCCAGGATGCGACGGGCGTCATCAAGCCGGTCGAGCCGCCGCATCGCCTCGGCCAGCGAGAGCCGCGACCACCGATCGCCCGGATCCGCCGCCACGAACTTCTCCAGCGCGGGTAGGTCGCCCCTTGGGTTCCAGACCGTGTTCCGCGTCTTCGTCCAGTGCAGAACGTACGAGAAATCCAGGGCGTCCAGCCGGAGCAACTCGCCGAGCGTCGCGTCCAGCTCCGCCTGCCGGCGCTGAATGTTGTAGATGTAGACCAGTTCTCGACGCGGCTTGATGCCGTCAGGAAGCAGCCGGATCGCATCGAGGAACCGCGCCTCGGCCGCCCGTGGGCAACCCCGGCCAATCTCGATCTGACCAGCCCGGTGACGGGCGAGCGGCGCCCCGGCGTCGGTGTCAGGAATGGCGGCCAGCTCGCCGAGGGCTCGATCGTCGTCGCCGACGGCGTGAGCGACCTCCGCGCGAAGCAGTCGCTCCACCGTGTTGGGCGGCCGAAGCGATTCCAGCCGGCGCAAGAGCGTGTCGGCCTCGGCCGGCCGACCCGCCTTGTAAGCGGCATCCGCCTGGAGGAAGAGCCGGTCCGGATCGGAAGCCGGGCGCCGGAGCCCCATCGCCCCGACCACGACCGCCAGCAGGATCGAGCCCACGATCACTCCCGCGACAACGATCCGCAAGGACCAACCATTCGGCCCGCGCGGGAGGCCCGAGCCGGTCTCACCGAATTGCGGCCGTGAAGCCCCCGGCTTCAGCCGTGGGGAGGTAAGGCCGCCCTCTCTTCTATGTGACCATCTCATATGATAGACTCGGGGCATGCATACGACCCGAACGGTGGTTTGCAAACTGGATCCGTCACCC
>DAIDKV010000192.1 GCA_027449865.1 Planctomycetales bacterium | reverse complement strand
GCATCTCTTCAAGGCCCCCCATGTCTTCATCGACCTGGCCCGGTATTGGCGGGCGGGACGCCCGCGCTCCCAGGGTCGCCCGCTCTTCTCCACCGCGGCACGCGCTGCCGAACGGCCAGTCCTCGACCCGCGCGCAAAGTCCGGCCTTCACCGGGTTTTCCTCGATATAGGCGACGGCGTTGTGCCAGTGGTCTTCGTCGCGGATCATGCGGTCGAAGTACTCCTCCTGCCAGAACGGCCCCGAGAGCCCGAGCCGCGCGTTGGCTTGCTTCGCCGTGAACGATTTCCAGGAGTGGACGATCGAGCTGAGGCTGTTCCCGTACAGCGGCACGATCAGCGCGTGGACGTGGTTGGGCATGATCGTCCAGGCCTGGAGGTCGTAGCGAGTCCCGTCGAAGTGGAGCAAGGCGTCCTCGACGAGGCGGGCGATCTCGGGCCGTCGCAGGTGGCAGGCGCCGATCCCCTGGTCGAGCGCCGCCTCGATCGACCGGCGGCGTCGCGCCGCGCTTTGCTGAGCGGGGAGTCGGTCGAGCTCGGCCTTCCAGCTTTCGAGGAGGCTTTGGGGGAGAGAGTCGGCGAGGCGGAACGTGATGGCCTGCGGCGTCGCGCCGGCTTCCCAGTGGGGCAGGTAGCCGCGGCTGTGGATGGGTCTAAGCGGGCGGGACGCCCGCGCTCCCAGGGCGTCGGCCATCACCTTCGCTCGCGCCTCGCCGACGAGGTCGCTGAACGTCGTCAGGGCTACCAACTGGCGGGGGGTGAAGAGGTCGCCGAAGGTCCGCATGCCGTAGAGTTGAACGCGAAAGCTGAGAGCCCGTTCTGGTATCTTCAGGTCCGGCTTCCAATCAGGCTCAGCCGCAACCGCGAGCGCTTCCTGTTCGGAGGTCGGAGCGAGGTAGACCCGGCCGCGCGTGCCTTCCGCAACAATGGCCATCAATTTCTGGCCCATTCGCTCTGCTAACGCCTCTTCACGGATGTATTCGTAGCTGACTGGCGCCTGGGACATCAGGCAGCGGAACCCCTTCTGCTTGCCGAATGACGTCCCCCCCTTCGCCTCGGCTGGCGGCTTGCCGACTTTCACTGTGAAAACATATCCGTCCTTGCCGATGACCGGTGCGACGTAGGATTCCTTGCCCTCCTTGCTGGAGAGGACGAATGTACTGGCGAGCGGCACGTCGACGTGCGAGAAGGCCGGGTTCGGGCTTTTCACGGTCCGGGCCCAGAGCCAGGCGATGACGGTGAGCTTCTCGCCGACGTAGGGCTCCAGGTCGGGCCGGTCCTTCGCGATTTCGGCTGTCACCTCGATCGGCGGGTAGAGGTGGCCGATGCGCTTGAACGCCTCGTCGCGCATCCACTTGCCGTAGTAGCGGACGTCCTCCGCGAGGCCGGCGGCTCCTTTCCAGTCGCCGTCGCGGTGGAGACAGTCGGGGTGGACGGGGGGCCGACCGGCGAACTTCGGCGGGATCTCGATCATCGCCTTGTTGATGAGGACGGCGACCGGGTTCAGGTCGCTGGCGTGGGCCTCCAGGCCGAGCCGCTGGGCTTCGAGCGGGATCGTGCCGCCGCCGGCGAACGGGTCGTGAAGGCCGGGCATCTTCTCGGGGTCGAAGAGGGTTTTCGCCTCGGGATGGTGCTTGTTCAGCTCGCACGACTCCCGCCACGCCTTGCGGATCTCGGCACGCGCCGGCTCCAGGACGGCCTCGTTGGTGGTGTTCTCCCACTTCACGAGGTCCTCGATGATCTTGAACAGCCGGGCGCGTGCCTTCGTCCAGTGCCCCTTGACCTGGGCGTTCGGCTCGATCCCGGGGTTCTGGCACCGCCAAAGGTCCTCGGGGTCGTGGACGAGCTGGGAGAAGATCACGGCCCGCGCCGCGGCCAAAGGCCGGCGAGCCCACCAGAGATGCAGCGTCGATGGATGACCGTGCCGAATCGACTTCTCGCGAGCCGCGGCGGCGTTGATGGCATCGAGCGGCAAAGCCACCTCGATCAGCTTCTTCGGCGAAATCACGGGGTGGCTCATGGTCATCGTGTCTCGACCTTCTGGAGCAGTTCGCCCAGGTTGTAGTTGATCGACGACACGCCCCAGCCCGGTTCGCGGTCGAACGGTCGTCGGATGTAGAACGGGCCTTCGACGGTGTCATCCTCGGCGACGAGGACGATCGCCAGGACGAACTTCTCGCCCTGGTTGAAGGCGTAGAGCATCTCGTTTCGCGTGACGGTGATCGTCGCCGCTCCCTTCACGCGGCCCTTGACCTCGATGTGGCGGGGCTCCGGCGGGTTTTGCTCGTGGGCAGGCGGGTGCGAGGTCAGGTCCCACCCGCATTTGTCCTTCGAGACATCGACCACGTGGCAACCCCTGGCCTCTTCGGTCCTCCGCACGGCCTCCATCGCGAGCCGCTCGATGCGGCCGCGGGCCGCGGGGTCGGCGGAGAGGTTCGGAGGCGACCCATCCCCGCGGAGTTGCCGCATGAGGCCCGCCGGGACGATGAGGGCCCCGCCGAGGACGATCGGCGTGCCGTTGACCACGTGCCGCATTGCCTGGAGCTGGCGCCTCCGGCCCTCCAGGCGGCCTTCGAGATCCATCACGATGCGCCGGGCGTTCTCGACGCTCAGCCGGACATCCTTGCCCGCCTCGAGGTCGTCCTTGAGCCTGAGCCAGCGGTCGGACCAGAAGGCGATCTCCTTGCTGAGCCGCTCATGAACGGCGGCGAGGGTTTTGTCGACGTGGGCCACCCGCCGCTCGGAGACCTCGCGGAAGTGCTCGGGCACCAGCGTGGAGGCGGCCAGGGCGATGGCCCGGTGCTCCTGGTCGGCGCTGATCCAGGGGGCGCCCAGGGTGCCCTTGAGGAGGGGCCGCTCGGACTCGGCCAGGGGTTCGAAGTCGAGATGCGGGGCCCAGCCCGCGAAAGAGGAGGAGCCGTCGGGATTCACCCGCACGAACTGGAGTCGCTTCGAGAGGACCTGTCGGTCCCCGGACTTCACCTCGTGGGT
Source organism: Planctomycetales bacterium (assembly GCA_027449865.1). Lineage (GTDB taxonomy): Bacteria > Planctomycetota > Planctomycetia > Isosphaerales > Isosphaeraceae > JAKAUH01. The sequence continues at coordinate 39,297 of DAIDKV010000192.1, read as the reverse complement.
GAGGAGGAACAGGAGCCAGGGGTCGAAACTGTCGTCGGAGGGGTCCACGAGAATGCAGCCGCGGCGGAGCAGGTTCGCGTGTTCTTCGAGGAGCAGGTCGCTCACGGCGAGCATCAGCGGGTGCCCGGGGTGCATGAGCACGGCCCGCGTGAGACCCGGCCTGTCGAGCGGCTGCAATGCCTCCTTCTCGAAGCAGATCCGGTCATAGCGCTTCAGGATCGGCTCGGACTCGCGGCGGTTTCGGCCGGTGAGCCGACGATCCCGCTCGCGGATCAGGGCCGGCACGTGGGTGATCTCGAACCGGCCGAGTTCCCGGGGGTACATCGAGCCGCCGAGCTGCTCGAAGGCCTTCGTGAAGAAGGCCCGCACGAAGTAGGGCTGGAGGCGCCGGGCCTCGGCCTTCTCCATCTCATCCTTGACCGCGAAGAGCCGCTCGGGGCCCATCGTCTCCTGAGCCAGGGCGTTCCGGTCGAGGAGTGAGTTGAGGTGATCGTGATCGAGGGCCTGGTCGATCTTTCGGGTGAGTCGGGCCCGTACCTCGGGCTGGTCGCCGTAGCGGATCGCCTCCATCAGGAGCTCCTTGAGGCTCGTGCCCTCGAAGACGTTCCCGAGGATGTCGAAGACGCGCCCCTTGAGGGTCTCGCTCTCGATCCGGAGCTTCTCGAGGAGCCGATGGTAGACTTCGCCCTCGCGCGTCTTGCTGGCGACGAGGTTCCAGAGATGGCAGACCTCGACCTGGCCGATGCGATGGATTCGACCGAACCGCTGCTCCAGGCGGTTGGGATTCCAGGGCAGGTCGTAGTTGACCATCAGGTTCGCGTTCTGGAGGTTGACGCCTTCGCCGGCGGCGTCGGTGGCGACGAGGACCCGCACATCCGGGTCGGAGCGGAACAGGGCCTGCAAGCGGCGGCGTTCGTCGCGGTGCGTACCGCCGTGGATCGTGACGATGGCCTCCTGGTCCCCGAGGACCCCCGCGATCTGCTGGTGCAGGTAGTTCAGCGTGTCGCGATGCTCGGAAAAGATGATGAGCTTCCGTTGCCTGCCGGAGGCGTCCCGCATTTCGGGGGCGTTCTGGAGGATCTTCGAGAGCTCTTCCCACTTCCGGTCCTTGCCCGAGACCACGACGTCTCTGGCCTGCTGCTCCAGGCCCTTGAGGATGGCGATCTCGGCCTCGAGCTCATTGATCGTCTGGGCCGCGGTCGCCTGGTCAACGAGGGACTCTTCGAGGTTCTCCTGCTCCTCGGCATTCAGGTCGTCGTCATCCTCAGGCACGGGCGCGAGCGTCTCGGCCAGGACCGTGCGGCCGCGGGCACCGATCTTCTCCTCCCGCAGCCGACGTTCGAGCCGCTCCTTGCGGCGCCGGAGCGATTGGTAGATGGCCTCCGGGCTCGACGCGAGGCGGCGCTGGAGGGCCGTGAGGGCGAACCCGACCGAGCCCTTGCGAGAGCCTCGGAGCAGGTCCGCCTTGCCCATCTCCGTCTTCACGTACCCGGTGACCGCCTCGTAGAGGGCGGCCTCGATGTCGGAGAGCGTGTAGTTGACCGTGTAGGCCTTCCGCTCGGGGAAGAGCGGCGTGCCGTCGAACTTGACGAGCTCCTCCTTCACCATGCGACGCATGAGGTCGGAGGCGTCCACCTTGTGCACGCCGTCGCGGAACCTCCCGTAGAAGCGGTCCGAGTCGAGGAGCGAGAGGAAGAGCTGGAAGTCCTCCTCCTTGCCGTTGTGCGGCGTCGCCGTCATCAGGAGCAGGTGACGCGCGTGCTCGCCGACGCGCTCCGCGAACCGGAATCGCCCCGTCTTCTCGAGCTTCGAGCCGAAGTAGTGCGCCGCGAGCTTGTGGGCCTCGTCGAAGACGGCCAGGTCCCACCCGGCGTTGCAGAGCTGCTCCTGGAGCTCCTCGTTCCTCGAAATCTGGTCGAGGCGGACGATGAGCTGGTGATGGTCCTCGAAGGGGTTCCCGCTGGGCGTCGTCGCTTCGAGCAGGGCGGAGTAGATGACGAACTCCAGCCCGAACTTCTCGAAGAGTTCGTCCCGCCACTGCTCGACGAGGCTGCCCGGTGCGACGATCAGGATGCGCCTGGCGTCGGCCCGCATGATGAGTTCGCGGATGTAGAGCCCGGCCATGATCGTCTTTCCGGCACCCGGGTCGTCCGCCAGAACGAACCGCAACGGCTGCCGGGGGAGCATCGATTCGTAGACGGCCGTGATCTGGTGGGGCAGTGGCTCCACGTTGGACGTATGCACGGCCATCATGGGGTCGAACAGGAACGCCAGGTCGATGCGCCTGGCCTCGCAGGTCAACTGGAAGGCCGCGCCGTCGCCGTCGAACGACCACGGACGTTCGACCGTCGCGACGCCGAGCGCCTGCTCGTCGGCACGCCCCAGGAGCCGTTCCCTGGTCGTGCCGTCAGGTGTCCGGTAGAAGACCTGGACGGCGCCTTCGCCGATGGGCACGACGGCGGCCACCGTCGCGACGACGGATGGTTCGAGGCCGACGAGCGGCAAACCGGGCTTGAGGTCTTCGAGTCTCAGCATGGGGCTCCCGGTCAGTCTTACACGGATACGTCAACGGACCCGATCACGAGCATTTCGCCCCTCTGCAAGGAGCGGAGCCGGTAGTCGGCTTAAAGGGTCATCGCTCGATCTCGTCGAGCGTGCTTCGAAGCCGACTCGATCGGTCTCCTGACTCACCTCGTCCACAATCGATGCATCGTAGGCTGAGGGACATACGGACATCAAGGTTCTTCCGGCTTTTCGTTAAGATTATTCTATGCGTTTCTGCCAAATTAAGGCTAGCCGCCCCAGGCGATACAAAGCCCCCATTTTGCTGCCTGGGCGATTTCAATCCGCAACTGGCCTGGAGGAAGCGAGTTGGAGCACGCATCGCGTGATTATCTTAGCGTACAAAAGGACTGGAGCCAGCATCAACGGCTCGGCGTTGAGCTTCCGGACAGCTAGGTCGGGCTGCGTGGGTGATCACCCGGTCCAGGACGTCTCGGAAGTAAGTCCACGAATCGACGCCATGCCGCTTGCAGCTCTTCACCACGCTGATCAGGATCGCCGCCGTCCGCTCGCCTCGTTCAACCCCGACTTGCCGCTCGTTCCTTTGAACCAGGGCGATCGTCCGCAGCAACGGCTCCAACGCGTTGTTGTCGATCGGCAGGTCATCTGCCGCCACGTATCGCTTCATCCCGATTGATCATCGCCGCTCTGCCTCGCGTTCTTCCCGTTCAACCACAACGTCCGAGCTCGCGGTCGGGCTCTCCTGGATTTCCATCGCCCAACGGCTCGCCCTCCCTGGAATTCCTCTTGAGCCTCCTGTGAGATCGAAGCGGTCCTCGGCGCGATCGAGAGAGCCTTGAGGATGTCGCTCGTCAATTCGCGCGGAATTGTCGGTCGTTTTCGATTCATAATAAGGGAAGTTCGAGGATCGGTGTCGAGAAGACGTCGGAGGCCAGGCCATGAGCGAGCATCGAGGGGAGGAGATCGGGGCCGGAATCCCGGCGTGCGGGATCGACCGTCGGCTATGGATGCGGTCTGTGGCCGGCTCCCTCCTGGGGGTATCGGAACTGGGCTCGGCCCGATCAGCCGAGCCCGACCCGCACGCCGAGGAGGAGGCCGAGCTGCAACGCGCCGAGGCCCGAACTCGGAAGGCGACCGATCGTCCGCTTCGGACCTTGAAGTCGACTCATTACCAGGCCATCGGAGACGCCTCCGAATCGTTCATGAAACTGACCCTCTCCGACTGCGAGCGACTCGCGGCCGAGTTCCTCCGTCACTTCCAGACGCGAGGCTTCGACGTGAAGTGGCCCGATCGTCGGCTGACTGTCATTGTCTTCCGCGACGAGCGGCCGTTCCTTCGGCTTGCCGAGAACACGCCTCCGGGCACGATGGGCTTCTTCAGCCTCTCGTCGAACTGGCTCGCACTCTTCGATTTCCGCAACATGCCCATGTTCCCGTTCGCACCCGGCCAGACGAACATGGAAACGCTTTCTCACGAGGCCACGCACCAGCTCTGTTTCAACACCGGGCTGCTCTCCCGCCGGGCCGATGTCCCGCTCAGCGTGACCGAGGGGCTCGCCATGTACTGCGAGCGACGGAAGCTTTTCGGCGCGACCGAGCCCGGCCAGCCAAACCTCCGTCGACTCGACGAGCTAGCGCACACCCGACGGCGACAGGGATGGATTCCTGTCTCGGAGCTGCTGACCGACGACCGCGGCTGCTTCCGACGGACAGCCGATCGCCTGATTCTTAGCTATTCCGAAAGCTGGGTGATGGTCTACCATCTGATGAACGACCCCACGCGGCGCCCCCAGTTCCGCGCCTATCTGGAGACCCTTCGATCGAGGAACGACGCGAAGCGTCGGCTCGACGACGCCAGGTCGCAATTCGGCGACCTGGCCCGGCTCGATGAGGAACTCCGGCAGGAGGCGATCCGCTTGCAGCAGTCTCTCTAACGGCCGACTACCACCCACCCGATGCATGCCCTCCCCTGACGAATCCGACGGATCCCCTGCTTTCGCGATGGCTTGAACGAATCTTTCGGTCGATGGAGGGGCTCAGGTCCGGTCGCGCAGGCTGTCAGGAAACCGTCTCGGGAATCCGATCTGAACATCGTGAGCGATGGCGATCGCGTCTCGGATCGGGAACGGAGCCCCCGGTCGCGACGGCCTCGTCGGTCGGGTCCCACAGCGACGGAGTCTTCCATGAGCAGGATGCTGGTCCGCGGGATTGTTCGGATCGGAGGTCTCGCGGCGATCGCGGGGGCCGTGGCGATCCTGACGATCACACCAACAAGAACGATCGATGCCGCCGCGCTCGGCGGCCGACACATCGAGCCGTCGCAGGTCGTCCCGCTCGATCAGATCGCGCCCGAGTACCGGTCGCAGGTCGCCGAGGTGATCGCCGAGCATACCTTCCACCGCCAGGGCGACGTCGATACCTTTGCCTGCCCGTCGAGCCTGTATCTCAGCCTGCTCAACGAGCCCCACGTCACGGTCGCTCTCTGGAAAGACCTGGGCGACTCGCCGGTTCAGCTTCAGAAAGTCGGACCCAACCGCTACGACGGCGACGACGGCTCGGGTTCGTCCGCCACCTGGGAGTTCGTTCTCCGCAGCGCCCGGATGCACGTTCTTCTGGCTCGCTTCAACTTCGTGAGCCCGCACGGCAACGCCCGTCTCGAGGCTCGAATTGTCCTTGTGGTTAACACCGCCTATCTCAAGGACGGAAAGGACGAGCCTTACGTTCAGCACAACGTCGATGCGTACGTGAAGGTGGATTCCCGGGGCTGGAAGGCCGTCGCCCGAACAATGCGGCCTGTCGTTGAGCGAATCCTCGAGGATCAGGTCAAGGAGGCCGGTTTCTTCATCTCTCTGATGGGCCGACTCGTGCAAACCTACCCCGTCTGGGCGAGCGAGGTCGTCAGCCGACAGACCGGCCTCGACGCGGAGACCCGCCAGCGGTTCCTCAACGTGATTGTTCAGGCCCGACGGCCAGGCTCGTCGAATGGCCGACCCGTCGTCATGAACGGCAAGGGCGATTCGCGGCGGCGCTAAGGCGATGGACGCCCTCGGCCGAAATCGCCCACGACCCCGCTCCAGAATCTACTTTCCGATATTGAGAGTCACGTTATCGATCTGACAAACGACGTCCTGGAAGTCGTCGTTGGTCGAGTATTCCCAGCCGATCAGGTAGCTGTGGGGGATGACCTTGCCGGTCGCCCGATCGCGATTGGGATAGATCATCGCCTTGTAGGGCTGGCGGGCAAGCCGGGGGTTGTGGCGGGCGACAAGTCCCGGCTCGCTGTAGACGCATTCGCCGGGAAACTGGTCGTTGGCGATCCAGACGCCGAACGCTCGATCGCCGGGGTCAAATTCGGTCGATGAACCCTCGGCGAGCGGCGGCGGGAGATTCTTGCCGGTCCGGATGTCCTCGGTCGAATTTTTGAAAACGTAACTCCAGACCTCCGCCTTTCCTTCGGGCTTCTCAGCGGGATACCAGCCGCCTCGAGTTCGCTTCTCGAGCCCGAGAGCGATCACGGGACGATACCGGACCGGTCCCGGACCAGCCTTGCGGAACAGCCCAGGAACCTGTTCGACCGTGGTTCGAACCGGGTTCGCCAGATCGCCGAACATCGAGAGTCCGTAATGGTTGCGGAGGATCACCTCCCAGTCAGGCTCGTTTGGCCCGGGTGCCACCTTCGGCTGAGCTGGCGTCTGGGCTCCGGCGACCGCGAGCCCCATTATCGTCAAAATTCCTACAATCGTTATCAATGGCTTCATGACGTAAACTCCTGGCTCGTTGTCTCGGGCTGGAGCTCGCCCCGCTCGACGATCGACTCATCGACCGGCCGAAACCTGCAGAATCCGGCCACTACCAGCATCGCCAGCAGGCCGAGCCCCGAGAGGATCTTCCCCACCCGGAACGATCCTGGGTTGTAGGTGTAAACAAGATGGTGATCGCCCTTCTTGACCGCCGCGCCCCGCATCGCGCGATTCGCCCGGTAGATCGGGGCGGCGACGCCGTCGATGGTCAATTCCCAGCCAGGATAGAAGATATCGGCCAGAACAACCATCCCGGGGGTTTCGAGGTGCACATCCAGCTCGACTCGCGTCGGCGATGGATACTTCACGGTCACAACCTCCGAGGACTCGACCGATCGCTCCGAGAAAGCGCCGGTGAGCGAGCCCAGATCGTTCGACTCGATCCAGACGAGGTCACGCCAGTCGAAGACACGTCGTCTCGAATCGTTCCAGATGGGGTCGGCGTCGTAGGTGATCTCCTTGACGGCCCTCTGCCGCTCCTTGCCCGGATCGAGAGCGCGGGGGGTATCTATGGAGCGATACCTGTGAACGACCCAGGCCCGCGAGTTGGGCCGAAGGTTCCGCAACACCCGATAATCCTTCTGCTCCGTCCACTCCCGAGTGTGATCCACGCCTTTTGAGGGCCGGAGAGTCTTCGCGTCGGGATAGATCGTCTTGCCGTCGATCAGAAGTGCGGCATACCCGCGGAATGAGTCGTCCCATCGGCTCAGCATCGGCACGACAAAGTATCGGGTATTCCACATGTCGAACGATCGTCGTGGATAATACACCACACGATCGCCGACCGAGACGCCCAGATCGCGGGCCATCTTCGGGTCGCGGATCGTCCAGGGAAAGGCGCCGTAGAACCATTCATACTCGTAAAGCTCGGCGACGCCGACCGTGTGGGTGTATTCGAGTCCATAAGGAATCCCGTACTTCGGCTGAAGCGTGCCACGCTCCCATTGAACGATCTCGGTACTTCGGTCGGATGAGGCCACGGAATGCCACTGAATGGGATTCCAGATCGGCATTCGATGCACGCGGTACGGCCCCGGGGCCGGGTCAACGCGCTCGGCCTCGCGGATCACCCGGAGCAGTTCTGGCTCGCCCTCGAGCGCCGACTGGGGGATGGTAATCACATAATGGCTATTGGCGAGTCCGAGGTCGGCGGCGACGAGCACCAGGGCGAGCGTCCCCGCGGCGCGGGCTCTACCGACGGCCGCCATCCGGATCGCGACCAGCCCGATCGCCAGTACAACCGAACCCTGCGCGAGTCCACGGACCATCGCCTGGTACATCGCCGAAGGTCGAGGCGCCCCATAAAGCGATCCGACCTGCTCGGAGCCAAACCAGGCAAGGATCGGCCCTCGGCCGATGAGTGCGGCTGCGAGAAGAACCAGGCTGAGAGCCAGCAAAAGACCGTTGAGAATCGTCGCCCGTCGGGCTCCGCCGCGGCTGAGCGAGTCCCAGCCAAGCCCCGCGAGGGCCGAGAGTCCCATGGCGGTCAGAGTGAAGAGCTTGGCCGGATATCGAAACTGGCGGAAGCCCGGCAGCAGCATCGAGAGAAGCCAGTAGATCCCTCCGTCGCCGTCGCGGAGGAAATCGTCCTCGCGGATTGGCGTGTCCATGTCGGTATCGAGCGGTCCAAGCTGGCCGATCAGCGGCCGGAGCGAGGGCGCAACCCGATCCAGATCGATCGTCATCTCACGCGGACCCGGCTCATGGTCCTGCAACCCCTGAGCCATCGGCAGATGTCCCTCGGCAATCGCCCGGGCCATCCAGATCGGACTCGTGTATTTTCCCAGGCTCCCCAGCACCCCGACGATCACGATGATCGAGAGCCAGATACGCCACGGCGTTCCTCGTCGAACGGCCATCGTCGCGAGAGCCAGGGCCAACGTTAGCCCACCGAGATACAGCGAGGGCACCCAGAGATGGGGCGACGACCCGGGCGGCCGGATCCGCTCGGCCCACGAATCGTTTCCACCGAACGAGTTTCCCAGCACGTTGGGCCAGATGAGGCCCGCAAGCCGGGTCGGCTCCAGGCTGAACGGATAGATGTCGTGAGGCCCCGACTGGGCGGCCCGACTCGTCCGCTGGGTGAACTCCAGCACCGGCAGGAGCTGCGCCCCGGCCACCAGGACGGAGAGCGCCGCCGCAAGCCCCAGGCCAAGCCACGCAACCCCGAGTGGCGACCGTTTTTTCCATCGCCATCGAACCAGAAAACTGATCCCGAAGAGTCCCCAGACCGCCGTCACTCCAACTGGGAAATACTCCATCCACGGCAGCGGTGACGCCGGTCGTGTATGAGGACGCAGACGAGGCGTCCAGCATCCTCCGGCAATCACTGCCGCTGCGTAGATCGCGATCCCGATCACCACCAGCAAGAGCCACAGGAGGCCCGACCCATTCCGCCTCGTCGGCCCCTCAACGCGCCGATCAAGAGCGCGTGCCGAGGCCCGCTCCCACGCGAGACCGGCGGCGTACCCAATCCCCGCGAGCCCGAGCAGGTAGCCCGATTGCGGCTCCCCCCCGAGCAAAAGCATCGCCAGCACCGCCGCCAACTCCAGCAACGCCCACCGACGTCCGCGACGCGCCCACTGATCAACCGCGTGGAATCCGAGCGGCAACCAGGCCGCGCCCACCAGATAGATGATGTTCGCGGACTGAAACAGGATCGGCGCTCCGAAGGCATAACTGACACCCGCGATTCCGGACCCCGTCCAGCTCGTCCCCCAGGATCGCAACAGAACAAGCACCGCGACGAAGGCAAGAGCCGTATGAAAGACAACATAGAATCGCGCTCCCCAGGCATAGGGGAAAACCGTGTAGAGGATTTTTGGAGGATAGAGGACAGCCGCGGTCGGGTTGCCAAGCAGGGGCATCCCGGCATTTTCCTCGATCTCCCAGAGCGGGACGCGTCCCGCCTCCCATTCCTGCTGGACCTTCTGGTAGAGCGGATAATAGTAGTGGGCGGCATCTCGGAAACCAAATTGCTGCCCGAGGAAAAAGACCGGGAAAAAGCAAGCGAGGAAAAGCGCCGTGAAGCAAGTGAAAACGGCGATGACAGCCCATCGCTGGGACATAAGCGATCTCCGGTACGGGATGAAAACGCCTCGGTGGCTTGCCTCCATCCTAACCGGGCCCCAGTCCCCGACCGAAGAGGGGACGCGAAGAAACCCGCGGACCTTCCCTGAAACTCCGGCGAACGGGGGGATGGAAAGCCTGCGCCCTGAACGTGCCTCACATGGTCGTCGCTCGCCCTCAGGTCACGAGCAAGCCCGATGGAAGACGCTCGGCTCGACCGATGGCAACGCGAAGAGGCGATTATGTAGCATCTGCTCGAAAATCTCAGGATCGCCGAGGAACGTCGTCGCCGGTTGCAGATCGCCGTTGTGGACGGCCCGGTCGGGATACGACTGCAAGGCGGCGACGCGGTCGGGCAGGGGGGGATGCGCGGGGTCGGTGTGATGCTCGCGGCGGGCCAGGACGCTCAGGCGCATCGCTGAATGCACATCCGCGGGAAGGCGATACCAGAACGTCCGAAAGAACGCGTAAAGGTTCTGACCGTCGGCTTCGGATGGGTCGTAGGCTTCGAGTAATTCGCGAAAGAGCGGTTGCACCACCGCCACCTTCACCAGCGCCGAAGAGGCCGCGCTCCCCCCGGCAACCAGCGCCGAGAACCGATCGGCACGCGTCTCCTGCGACCGGGCGACTGGCTCGATCAGCCGGGAGCACTCGTCGAGGCAGAACCGCGCCCAGGCTCCGAGCGGACCTCGAAGTCGATGGCTCTCGCGCTCGAAGGCCAGCTCCATCGCCTCGACAAACCTCGCCGAGCGCGCCGCCCGGGTTGCGTCACCGCGTGCCAGATGCGCCAGCTCGTGCGCGATCACCGCCCGCAGTTCGCACTGGGTCAGCACCCGGAACAGCGGCAGCCCGATGATCAGGGCCCGAGATCGCCCCCATGCCACCACGCCACAGCATGGTAGATACGTCAGCCGGACCTGTCCCGGCGGCTTCACACCCAGGCGACGACCCACGGCATCAATGGTCGCGAACAATTGCGGCGCATCGACTCGCCCCAGAACCGGGCCGAGGTCACTGTCCGGGTCAAGCGTCTCCACCCGGAACCAGAGCCCGCCAAGGCTCGCAACCACTTCCGGCCAGTCGTTGATCTGATTCCGGAGCCAGGCCCGGACAACCGGAACACATCCCCCGCAGGCAAGAAGCCCTAGCGAAAGAAGGCATGTCCCACACCAGTACATCCGCTCGATCACCCGGAGGACCAGGTTCCGCCAGGCCAGCCCCAGCCCGCCCACCGCCATCGTCTGCACCGCGGATGAACCTTGCGGAGCCGAAACACCCAAAGAAATCCGACGCTCTCCGCCATCCACGGGCGCTCCGCATCGGGGACACGCCGAACGCTCCTCGCGGCTGGCCGCGATGCCGAACGCCCTCCCTTCCGCCTCCGATTCACAATCGGGGCAGAGCGCGGTTCGCAACGTGCCGGCCTCAGCTCGTTCCATGCCCCGTCTCCGGTCCGACTCGCCGTCCGTCGATCCGATGATGTGATCCTCGACGATTTCGAGGGTTATTCCATGCAGTCTATCCCCGAGAGCTTTCGGAGTATACCCCGCAGCCCTTTTCCAGGGAAAAGGCGCCATTCGGGGACGAGGCCGCCAGACTCGGGGTGGATGATTCGGGATTGCCCTGGCCTGACCCCGAGCGACCACCGGAGCATGATGGCAAGTCATTCTCGGAAAGGTCAAGGGGCGTACGCCCCGGTCACCATCGGTATTCGCTGGAAGCGGCGGGATCTTGAGTCGCGAAGTTAGGTTTCCGGCGCATTTACGGCACGGGCGGTCGGCTCGCGATCAAAAAATAGAACATAACGCAGATCAGGAGCCCGACCACCCCCAGGACCATACCGGCGATCGCGTGCCGGCGTCCCGAGAGTTCTCCTCCGGACCGGGCGATCTGGCGGAGGGCGAGCGCGCCGACTATCACCGAGGCGACGTTTCCAATCCCACAAAGCAGGTTCGCGATCAGACTAATCATCGCGAGCGGGGCGACCGGGACGGTCGGAGCGACCGGCTTTTCGGGCGTCGATGGGGCCGGCGATTTTCTCGCTGAGGGCCAGAGACGGCTCAGTTCGCGTATGTCGGCGCCGGGGGTCCACTGGTCCAGACCGCTCCGCCAGTGGAGCGTCGCTGGCCCGATCCGTCCCTCGCTCGCCAGGCGGGCCAGCACCGAGAGCCCGACCGGGCCTTGCGGCGTTCCGCCCTCAGCATAATACCAATCGTTGGATGCGTCGGCCGCCGGCATGGCCGATGCAACCCCTTGCGATGGCTCTTCTTCCGGATCGAGCATCATGAAAATATTGGGATTGGCATCCGAATCCGGTGCGGGCTCGCGCCGGGGACTCGGGCAGCTGGGCGAGGGTTCGAATCCCGAGACAAACGCGCCTGACGATCCAGCAGTCGGGAAGAGTGCCTCCAGCCGATCGGCGGATATCCAATCCTGGCGGTCTCGCGAAAGCTGGTCGAAACGCGCAAGCTGGCCACGATCGCGCAGGGCCCGAAGCTGCGACCAGGTCAGCGGGCCGAGGATCCGTCCTCGCGTCCGGACATACCAGGTTTCCGACGTCTCGTCGCCCGGCATGGGATCGGGGCTCCTTGCTGAAATCGGAAGTGAAGAGGAGTTCTCAGGAAGAGACGGCGTCCTCGACAACGAAGACCGGCCGGCCCTCGGCCAGCGCGGGATCCTCGCGAACTTCAAGACGCGGTTGACCATCCTTGATCGTGCCGACGTTCTTCCAGGCCGCCTTGTCGGCCGCCGAGGGGACCGCGATTCGGAGCGAGCCTTGCCGGGGAATCGATTCGCCCGTCCGAACGACCCAGCCCCGCGGCTCTCGGGCGAGCCACCCGATCGCCCGGGGACGAGCGGTTAGCACGCGCTCCGTCTCGGCCCGGCGCGCGATCACCTCGCGTCGAAGGTCCGACGGATCGGTCCACTTCTGGAGAAACGCCCGCGCCCGGGGTCGAACCTGGTCGGCCTCCCGGCTCTCGGGGTCCATCCAGGGGACGTTGATATCGATCTCGGCACGGTCGATTTGCTCGCGGAGACTGCCCAGGACGCGGCGGAGCGGTTCGCTCCCCTCGAAGCCCAGCTCAAGAATCTTGCGAAGCAGCGCCACCTTCAAGATCGGGTCCATCGCGGTCTGGTTGCGGACCTGGCCGAGCAGGTCGAGCACGGTGGATTCCCAGTCGATTCGGGCGGCGTCCTGAGAAAGGATCGGCTTGAACTTCTGCGAGACGTGAGTCTGGGGCGAGAGCTCGATTTTCTCGACCCAGTCGGGGACGACGTTGTACGTCTTCTCCTGGCCGTCGTAGCCGGCGAGGTATCGGAGTGACCGGGCGCCGGCTTTCGGTTCCTCGAAGACGTAGTAGCGATGCGGACCGCTTGAGGCCGGCGGTCGAACCGTCACCATCCAGAGGTGGTCGACCAGGAGGTCGGTCATCAGCTTCTGAAGATTGCCGAGGGCCCCGTCGGCCGATCGATGACCCATGGCCTCCATCTCGGCCCGGTAAGCGTCGATCCGCGCGGCGTCGGGCGAGGCCGGGAACTGGGTCAGGTACTGCCGACACTGCTCGGCCCGAACCATGGCCTCCTTCGACGGGATCGCGGGGCGGCCGGGACTCCATCCGGCCGAGCGACGGCCCCACTCGGCCAGGGCGTCCCAGACAGCCTGGTCGCGGAGGGTCTCGCCAAACGCGCGGGCGCGGGGCGCGTCGGGGAAAGCGCGGGCGTATTCCTGCATGGCCGAGGCGAATCGGGCAGCGTCAAAAACCGGGGCACCCGTGACAGCCGCGGTGAGGGCCGATTCCAGCCGGCCACGCCGGGCGCGGCCCTCCATCCGGGCACCCACCGCGTCAAGGCGATCGGAGAGACCACGCAGTCGGTTGCGGACGACGTCGCCTGCCGAGGTCGCGGCAGGAGTCAGCTCGGCGATCGATTGCCGGGCTCCGGCCATCGACTCGGAGAGCTCGGCCGGGACGCCCCCGTCGGATTTCGAGCGAGCCTCGACCTGATCGATGGCCGCGGCGATCGCATCGAGCCGGGGCGCCAGCTCTTTCTCGCGACGGTCGGCCTCCGCGGCGAGAGTGGCGGCCCGTCGCTTCACCAGGTCATCCACCTGCGCCTTTTCCGTGTCGATCCGGGCGAGCGACCGGGCCGTCTCCAGCGCCCTCGGGGGCTCGCCCGTGATCGGAGCCGACTGAGCCTCTCTCATCGCCTTGTCGAAGGCCAGCGCTCGGTCGGCTTCCTTCGACTGCGAGGCCTCGACCCGCTGACGCACCTCAACCAGCGCCGGATACTGGAGGAGGTCGGGATCCGCCGATTCCAGCCGCTTCACCTGCGCGGCTGCCTGCTCGATCTCGCCCAGTTCGACCAGATCGCTGATCGACTGCGCCGCGCGGTCGGCCGCGTTGGCCCGCGACTGAGCGTGCGCGGCCATGTAAATAAGGAAGCCGACGAACAGGACCGCGGCGGCGGAGCCGGCAGCGATCAGGTGACGTCGCCTCGATTGATGTGATTCGGCCTCGCGAAGCCGGGTGATGTAGCGCAGCCGGAGGTTTTCGGGAAGTCCCTCGCCGTGCGACTGGACATCGTGAGCGAGCCGCTCCAGCTCTTCGGGGAGGATGCGCCCGGGGTAATCCAGGGCGCGGACGAGGCGGGCGATGGCCTCGGCATGCTCCCGGTTTTCGTGGTCGATCTGGTCCTGGTGGTCGAGCCAGTCGAGAGCCGGCCGGGCGCGGGCGAGGATCGGATCATCGCCGGGGACCGAGGCGGCGGCGACCAGCCTTGACCACTCTCGACGGGCGAGTCGGCCTCGGATCGGGTCACCGGAGTTGACGGCCTCGTCAAGCCGGGCAGCGGCTTCGCCGAGTGCCTCGCGCGCCCGATCGCCCCGCACCTGAGCGTCGAGTTTCCGGAGCGACTGAACCAGAGTCGTTGGCGGCGGTTCGGTCCAGATCGGCTGCTCGACCTCGGCGACCAGCCGGGCCGTCCATTCCGGGTCCTGACGGCGCAGGCCTTCCGTCGCCTCGTCCTGGATCTGGAGGAGCCGGAACTTCTCGAAGGAGCGCAGGTCTTCCGTCCAGATGGGATTGCCCGGGTCGTGCTTCGCCAGCTCGCGAAGGACCGAGATCCGGACGCGAAGCGGCGATCGCTGGAGCGCCAGCCGACGGTGTCGACGCAACAGATCCTGGAGTGGGTCTTCCTCGGCATACGCCTCGTTGAGCAGCCGGGCTGGCTCGAGCGAGATCCGGGGCGCCACGGCCAGGCCGCGCATCTGGATGAGGTCGTCCCACTCGGCGCGCTCGGGAAAGTCAAGGACGGTGAGCAAGTCGAGCAGTTTCGGCTCGTCTTCGGCAAGCTGAATGGCCTCGGAACGAAGTCCCTGCTGGAGCAGGCGATGACATCGGGCGAGCCGGAGGGCTGCCTCGGAACAGGCGTCGGCATAGGCCGAGGCAAGCCCCGCCAGGCGACCATTAACGCCCGGGTCGCCCGCGTGGAGCGCCATCCGGATCTGCTCGACAATCTGATGATAGTCCGCCATCGTCCGGGTCGACCCCTCACCGAGAGCGCGCGAATTCTCCGGTCCTCAGAACCTCCAGGATACCGATTCCGTCGATATCCAGCCCGATCACCGCACTGAGAATGGCCCTCGACCGCCCGGCCAGCAAGGTTTCGGTCCGTCGGATGCCGGTGATCCGATGGAGAGCCGTCAGCTCTTTACGCAGCGTTTTGATCGCGTCCGGATTCGGCTTTTTCGCCTCGAGCATCCTATGTAGCTCTGCCTGGCGGAAGGCAAGTGGATCCTGGCTCGAACCGTCGTCCTTCGAGGGCGTTCGGGCGGTGAAATTCTGCCATTGGGTGTCCCGATCCTCGCGACCGACCGAGATCCGCTGGGCGTCGGGATCGATCCGAACGTCGATCCGCCCGGGTCGGTCGGGATTGATGGCGATCTTCACGACGACCTCGCCCGGGACAAGATCCACCTCCATCGATGGACCATCGTTCGCGGCTGGCTCGCCGTTGACCGGAGCTGGCTCGATCACCTGCTCAATCGGGGTGCGATCCTTCGGGGGGGCGACCTGCGTGATCGTCAGCTTCCAGCGAAGGATACGGAGCTTCCACCGGCTCCCCTCTACGGGGTCGGGATCTCCAGCCCAGTTGACCGATTTTGTCCGCGCATCCAGCCGTTCTGTCAGGATGCGCTGGTCCTTCCAGACTTCAAGCGGATCCGGTCGGTCGATCGGGATCCCGCGGAGAAGGACCCGAATCGAGCGGCCCTCGCGACTCTCGAATACGAGGAGAGCGTCCTTCAAAGCTTCAACCGGGCTCGACCGGGCTCGTGCCGCGGGGGTCCACTCGAACCGCCAACCGCGCGGGTCGTCGCGAGTGAGCCGGGCGATCGCAACGCCGCCACCCAGACCGCTCCCCGTCCTCGTGGCGACATCGAAGGCATGCGCCACGCCAGAGACTGGTGAGAGGACGAAGCCAGGGCCGTTGCGAATCTCAATCCGGTCAGTGGTCTCTTCCAGGAGCGGAATCGTCCGGTCCTGGCGCGTCGGATTGCCGAGCGTCGACCGCGGGACCTCGGGTGGCGCGAAGGCAAGCAAAATCGGAGCGGCCGGACCCCGGGGCGCCGGGTTGACGACGACCGCGGCGGAAAGCCCAGTATCTTCGGGAACGCTCGGTGTCGGCGGCGTGACAATCTCGATCGGCGCGACCGGACGGGGTGCGAGCGGCGCGGGTGGAGACGCCGGCCGAGCCACCTTCTCAACAACAGAGCCGGGTTTCTCCAGCCCCATCCCGCGCCGGAGGTCGGTCGAGACCGAGAGCGCGACGACCCCTCCAATCACCAGCAGGGTAGCCGTGATCGCGAGGGGGGCGCTCCATCGGCGAGCGCGGGGCCGGCGAATCGACTCGCCGCCAAGGAGCGAGACCTCCCCGGCAAGCTGAGCAGCCAGATCAGGCAGGCTTTCGTGGCTCGCGGCCGTTGAGGTCGGACGGAGCCTCGGCGGCGGGCCAGCAGTGATCGCGCGGGTTGGGGTGAAGCCGTTGACCCAGGCGGCCGACTCCTCGACCTCGGGCATCTGACCAGTCCGGGCCAGGTGGACGAGTCGGCCACCTGGCGCCTGGCCGGGCGGCCGAACGAGGTCGAGGATCATCGCGTTGGGGAGTCCGCGAGCGGCCTTCAGCTCGGGCGAGCCGTCCAGCACGCCCCGCCAGTGGCACGAGACACCGGGTGGCAGACTCGTCAGATAGGTGGTGAACTCGACGTCCCACCTCCGCGCGACGGGCAGAAGCGCGATCGCCTCGACGAAAAGCGGGAGTAGCTCGATCCCCGGACGGAAGACCAGGAAGACCGGCCGTCGGGGGTCGTCCAGAAAAGAGCCCGCGAGCACACCCGCCCATCCCGCGTCGCCGACCTGCGCCTCCCAGCGTCGGGCGACATCGGGCGGGCGGTCGCCCCGGGGAACGCCCACTCCGTTCGGAAAGATCCGGGGCTCTCCCTCCCAGGTCTCGCAAAGAAATTCCGGCCGCGCCAGCAGCCAGGCCGGACCTGCCTCGGGATGCTCGTCGGGATCGAGAACCACGTGATGGGCATACTTGTTAGGACGCCCCGAGTAATCCAGACCGGCCGGGCCGATTCGCGAGAGAACATCGTGAATCATGCCGCCGATCGAGAGTCGGACGTGATGATACGCGATCGGGTTGAGCCGCTCGGAGGGATCGCCGGGTGGATAAACGGACCGGTAGGCACTCAGCGCCTCCAGCCGGTCGGCCATCGAATCGGAGAGCCCGACGGTGGCCGCCACCATCCCGAAGCCCCGACTGCCCGGCCGTAGCCCGCGCGGGGCCGAGGTATAATGCAACTCCTGGCTCATACCACCCCGATCGGGCCACGCCAGGGCCCGCCTCGTACCAGATCGCGATCGCCCCCCAGGGCTTCCGCAAAATGAGTCTACCCCGCGGTAAGCTCTCCGGTTAAGCCCGTGGGATCGCGAATCGTTTGTCAGAACTCTTGACCTTGTTAGACAACTGTCTTAGGATACATCCGTCGAAAGACTCCCGCCATGAGCGCGATCCGGGCCGTGCGCTCCGTCCGTCGCGCGTCCATCCATCCGATCGACGAACGCCGCGAGAGACGAGGGTCGATGAGGATCGGGAGTATCCCTGGTCTTAACGACGAGACGACCGCCGATGGCCAAACGTCCTCCTACCATACCCGATTCGGAACTCGATGTGCTGAAGGTCCTGTGGGACCTCGGCCAGGCTACAGTCCGCGAGGCGCTGGAGACTCTGCGCGCCGCCGGACGACAATGGTCCTATGCCACCGTGGCGACGCTGCTCGATCGCCTCGAATCCAAGGGGCTGGTGACCAGCGACCGTCGTGAGCTGGCGTTCGTGTACAAGCCGGTGATCTCCGGGCAGGAGGTCCGGCAGAAGCGAGTGAACAGTCTGGTCGACAAGCTTTACCAGGGGGAACCGGGCTTGCTGGTGCTCCACCTGTTGAAGTCGCACCCGCTGGACCCGGACCAGGCGAAGGAAGTCCGCTCGGTTCTCGATCAGATGATGGGTGACAAGGGTCGGAAGAAAGATCGTTGAGCGGAGTCGCGGTGCGTCGGGGCTTGCCCCGAGGGCCTCTCTCCGTAAGAATCAGTGCAGACGGAACGCCACGTCTGCCGATTGTGAAGTCCCCCGCCGCCGGCGGGCCGTGCTCCGTCGGCGGTGACCGAAGACTCAATCTTGATGCGGGGCCCGACCCGCGGCCGGTCTGGGGGGGTGGCTTCGTGACGATCGTCGCGAAGCCATCGAAGGAAACATGTCCCGACCCAAGCGCTGGTACGACCCGGACGCCGCCGCCGCCCTGCGAGTGGTTCCCAGGATCGAGTACGATGAATCGTGGAGCGCCTCGAAGTGGCGGCATCCGCGGACCGCTCCCGGACTGGGCGAATGCCTCGCCTATCCGTTGAAGGATGGACCAGGTCTAGGATTGCTCGTCTTCCTTCCGCCCATCATGTGGGTGCTCTCGCTCCCCGTCTATGATGTCATCTCCTACCTCTCGCCGATGACCCGGGCCGACTGGGCGCTTGGGCTCCTGATCGTCCCGATCATGCTGCCGATGATCTTTAGCTTCCTGATGTCGTTCGGCTACGCGCTTTTGTTCCTCGGACATGTCCTGGTCTCCAGTTCGCTGGGCGAGAACGATCACCCCCGATGGCCCGAATGGCATCCCAGCGACATCTCCGAGGGAATCGTTCGATGGGTCTGGGCCGGCCTCTTCGGCGCCGCGATCGGGGGCGGGCCTTTGGCTTTTTTCTACTGGCATCGGATCGACATGGGGCCGCTCGACTGGTCGGTCTTCCTCGGGCTGATCGTGATCGGGGTCGGCTACGCGCAGATGGCGCTGGCCGCATCGCTTCTCCACGATAACCTGATCGCCGCGAACCCGGTGACGGTCGTCACGGCGATCGTTCGGATCGGCTGGGATTACCTTCGCGCCGCTCTGATCTCGGCGATCGTGCTGGTGACCGTCGGCGTGGGGCTCTGGGCGCTGCTCTTTCAGATCCCAACGATGTGGGCCGAGGCCATCGCCATCTGGGCGTTCTGGTTCTTCCTGTTTTACGGGGGGATGGTCGTGATGCGGATGGTCGGCCTCACCTACCACGCCCACGCGGCCGAGCTGCACTGGTTCCGTCGACGGCCCCGATGGGCCTCGTCGCGACGGGATGGCCGCATCTACGCCAACTCGTGACCAGGGCCGGACCGAGCCGGCTTACGGGATCACGCCACCGCCAGCTAGCTTGCCGAGGATCAGGATGGCGACGGAATAGTAGATCACCAGTCCTGTCGCGTCGACCAGCGTGCTGATCAGCGGAGCCGAGATCACGGCCGGATCGATCCCAAACCGGCGGGCCAGGATCGGCACCATCGCTCCGACGATGTTCGACCACATGCAAATAAAAAGGATCGCCAGGGCGATGACCGCGGCGAACGGAGCGCTCCGGTGGATCGCGTCGATGTAGATGAAGCCGATCCCGCCGAGCAGGATACCCAGGAGCAGCCCGGTGAGCCACTCTCGCAAAAGGACGCGGGGACCATCAGCGCCCTGGATCTCGCCAAGCGCCAGCGCCCGGATGATCGTCCCAACCGTCTGGCTCCCGGCGTTGCCTCCGGTTCCGATCATCAGGGGAACATAAATCTCCAGGTCGCGAAGATCGGGCGTCACACCGTGGAAGAACTTCGAGACGCGGCTGGTGAGCGTCCCCGCGATGAAAAGCAGGAGCAGCCACCCGATCCGACGCCGGACCGCCTCGACGATCCGGCTCGTCCAGTAGCTTTCCTCGTTGGCCTCGGAATCGCGCGAGACACCGCCGAAGGCGAGGATGTCCTCGGTCTGCTCCTGGCGGAGAATGTCCATCGCATCGTCGTGGGTGATAATCCCCACGAGCTGGTCGCTGGCGTCGAGGACCGGGATGGCGAGCAGGTCGTACTTGTCAATCTGCCGGGCCACCTTTTCCTGGTCCTCATCGACCCGGGCGGAGATCACCTCACGCTGCATGATATCCTCGATCACCGCGGAGCGACGCGAGAGAATCAGCCGCTTCAGTGAGACAAATCCAATCAGCCGGCGCTTGTGATCGACGACGTAGCAGTAATAAATCGTCTCGCGGTCGGGCGCCTCGCGTCGAAGACGGTCGAAGGCATCACGAACCGTGATGTGGGGCGGGAGCGTCACGTAGTCGGTCGTCATCGCGGCACCAGCCGTGCCGGGCTCGTAACTGGCGAGCCGGCGGATGTCTTCACGCTCGGCCTGCGCCAGGTAGGGGAAGACCGGATCGAGAACCTCCTCATCGAGGCGGTTGACCAGGTCGGCCCGCTCGTCATGCGACATCACGTGAAGGAGCTCGGCGGCCTCGGGCGCGGGCATCACCTCGACAAGCTTCACCTGACGGTTGGACTCAAGATAACTCAGCACCTCAGCACGGTTGCGCGCGGGAAGCACCCGAAAAAGGGCGTCGCCCTCGTCGTCCTCCAGGTCCTCAATCAACTCGGCGACACGCCCGGGATGGTGTTCGCTGAGGTAGTCGCGCAGTCCGCCGAGCTCCCCGTCGCGGATCAACTCGCGGAGGTCGGGAATCAGAAGCGGATGTCGCACCGGGCACCCCCGTCTGCCGTCGATTCGCCCGGATGACCCACCCGGAAGGACAAAGGAGGATTCACCACAGAGGACACTGAGGGCACAGAGAGGAAATCAGGAGAATTCTTGCTTCCGGGAATCGGAAAACTTATGGACACGCTCAAGATTCTCAATTCAACCTCTTTCCCTGGCCGTACTCTGTCCCCTCTGTACTAACTTTGAGAATCTTGTACGCCCCGCACAATCTTATCTTTGTACAATCTAGTATAAAGTTATTTTTCTCTGTCCCCTCTGTGACTCTGTAATGAATCCGTTCTGATGGGATGCGGCTCGGCCGCGCTGTGGGGGAAGAATCCCCTGGGATCAGGAGGGCCCGAGGACGTCCTTGCCGATGATCGGCCGCAGAACTTCCGGAACGTCGATCCGGCCGTCGGCTCGCTGGTAGTTCTCCAGAACGGCGATCAGCGTTCGGCTCAGGGCGATGGCCGTTCCGTTGAGCGTGTGAACAAACCGCGTCCCCTTCTGGCCGGCGGGCCGATATCGAATATTCAGCCGCCGCGATTGAAAATCGGTGCAATCCGAGGTGCTGGTCACCTCGCCATATTCGCCGCTCTCGCCCCGGCCCGGCATCCAGGCTTCAATGTCGAACTTCCGGTAAGCCGGCCCGCCAAGGTCGCCTGTGCAGATATCCAGAACCCGATACGGGATGCCGAGTGACTGGAAGATGTCTTCCTCAATCGCGAGCATTTCCGCGTGGATCGTGCCCGAGGTCTCGGGAGTGCTGAAGGCAAACATCTCGACCTTGGTGAACTGGTGGACGCGATACAAACCGCGACTTGCCCGGCCGGCGGCTCCCGCCTCCGTCCGGAAGCAATGGGAAAGCCCAACATACCGAATCGGCAGGTCGGCCTCTTCGAGGATGTCGTCGGCGTGCATCCCGCCCAGGGTGATCTCGGCCGTGCCGACGAGGCTCAGATCCGTATCCTCGATCGAGTAAACCTGCGTCTCCTCGCCGCGGGGCGTGAACCCGATCCCTTCGAGGATACTGTTCCGCGCCAGGTCGGGCGTGATGATCGGCGTGAAGCCGGACGCGACCAGTTTCCGGACGGCAAACTGCTGAAGGGCGAGATCCAGCAGCACCGCGTCGTTCTTGAGGAAGTAGAAGCCCGTCCCACTGACCTTGCCACCAGTCTCGAAGTCGATCAGGTCGAGTTCCTTGCCCAGCTCGACGTGGTCCTTCGGCTTGAAGTCGAAGGCCCGGGGCGTGCCGACCTTCCGAAGCTCGCGGCTTTCGTCCTCGGTGAGGCCCCTCGGCGCATCGGGGTGGGTGAGGTTCGGAATCCTCTTGAGCCGCTGCGTCAGCTCGGCCTCCAGCGATCGGAGACGCTCCTCCTGCTCGGCGACCTCGGATTTCAGCCGCTTCCCCTCGTCGATCAGCGCCGATCGCTTCGTGGCGTCCTTCTCTCGGCCGGTTGACTGCGCCACCTCGTTCTGACGTCGCCGAACGTCCTCGACCAACTGGAGAAGGCCCTTGCGCTCGGTCTCCAGCTCGACGACGCGGTCGACGTCGTCGATGGTGTCGGGCGGCGCGTTGCGGTCTCGGCAGTTCTGCTTGACGGCCTCGGCGTTGGCCATCACAAATTTCAGGTCGAGCATCGGTCGTCCCTTAGAGACCACGACAGAACCGGAAGAGGCACCGGGAAGACTCGGTGCCAGCCGCCGGTCTGCCGGTACTGGTTATTCCGATTCCGCGGCCAACTCGGCGAGTAGATGAGCGGCCGACCGGATTCCTCGGTGGAAGTCGGCAAGCGAAAACTTCTCGTTGGGCCCGTGGAGATTATCATCATTCTGGCCCCAACCGAGCAGAAGGGTATCCACCCCCAGATGCTTCTTGATGAGCCCGACCACCGGGATCGAGCCCCCCTCGCGCATCAGAACGGGCCTTGTCCCAAACCCCGACTCGACGGCTCGCGTCGCCGCCCGGACCGCGGGCGTATCGACATCGACGAGGACCGCCGGAGCGCCATGGTGAGTGATGATCTCATAGGTAACGCCTGGCGGGCAAACCCGCGCGACGTGCTCGCGAAAAAGCCCATCGACGATCCGAGGGTCCTGGTCGGGAACCAGCCGGAAGCTCAGCTTCGCGCCCGCCTTGCAGGGCAGCACCGTTTTCGGGCCCGGTCCCGCGTAACCGCCGAAGATTCCGTTGATGTCGCAGGTCGGGCGTGCCCACTTCCGCTCCAGGGTTGTGTAACCCTCCTCACCAAACAGCGAGTCGACGTGCAGATCCGCGCGGAACGCCTCCTCCGAGAACGGAAGCCGGGCAAACTCCGCCCGCTCCCAGTCTTCGAGCGGCCGAACCGCATCATAAAACCCCTCGATCTGGATTCGTCCGTCCAGCCCCTTGAGACTCGCCAGGATCGAGCAAAGGGCGTTGATCGGGTTGGCAACCGCGCCGCCGAACGTCCCGGAATGAAGGTCGCGATCGGCCCCCTGGACCAGCAGCTCGAAATAGGCGAGCCCCTTCAGTCCATAGGTGATCGCCGGCATTCCGGGCGCGAACTGACTGGTGTCGGAGATGACGGCGAAGTCGCATCGGAGCCGGTCGGCGTTCTCGGCAACGTACTTTTCCAGCCCCGCGCCACCAACCTCTTCCTCGCCCTCGATCAGGAACCGGACGTTGAGCGGGAGCCGGCCGGCGGTCTTCAGCCACGCCTCCGCCGCCTTCAGATGGGTGAGCATCTGGCCCTTGTCGTCGGTCGCGCCACGGGCGTAGAGGTTGCCGTTGCGAACCGTCGGCTCGAACGGCGGCGAATTCCAGGGCTCCAGCGGCTCGGCCGGTTGGACATCGTAATGCCCGTAGACCAGAAGCGTCGGAAGCCCCGGCGCCCCGAGCCACTCGGCCTCGACAATCGGATGACGGGCCGTCTCCACCAGCCTCGACTCGATTCCCATGGCCTTGAAGTCGTCGCGGACCATCTCCGCGGCGCGCCGGGTCTCTGGATCGTGGTCCGGCTGCGCGCTCACGCTCGGCACCCGGAGCAAGTCCACAAGCTGCCGCTCGAAGGCGTCTCGGTGGGCCGCCAGGTATTCATCGACGCGCCGGATCGCCGCATTATCCCTCGCCATCGGAGCCACATCCTCGCCCGCCGCGACCGGATCGGCCCGCCCCACACGACGGCGGTCCACTCGGCCGATTCCCGGCGGCTCTCAGTATAACACCCTCGCCCCTCGCCCGCGAGCGAGCCATAATGGTCGTCAGCTCCTGTCAAACGCTCGCTCTCGGTGACATCCCATTCGCCAAAATCACCCACCCACGGAGGCAATGATTCCCATTTCCGACGCCCGGGGCCACGTTGCTTTCCTTCATCAACAATGGTGGGAACCTGGATTTACGGTCTTGTAGAGAATGGTCCCGAGATTACAAAATGGCGGTATGCCATGGAGAGAGTTGACTTCCTCGCGAGAGAGTCCATATTTTCCAAAACTTGACTCAAGTTTTTATCTGGCCGGGCCGCAAGACGAGCCTTCACCGATGAGCCTGACCCATGGTATGGGACTTGCTATGGGTGAAGAATGCCTGCGAGCCAGGGGTGCCAGTCACAGATCCAGGAGGGGGTGAAGCTCCCGGTTGAAGACTGTGCGAAGGACAGGGCTTCGGGGGTTTTGCGGGACGGCCAGCGGGGCTGACCCGGCGTGTTATATATCAGGAACGAGAGCGAGAACGAGACGGCGTTCGTTGCCAACGGAAAGGCGACCGTCCCCGGGGTGGGTTTCGACTCCCTTGGGCGCGGTGTCAAGGGGATGCCTGGGAGGCGCAGCTTGGGTCTTCGGCCCAAGACCGCTTGACGCAGTGACCGAGGGCCATCATCGACCAATTCCCAGAGCTTCGTCGCGGTTTGAGGAGGGGAGCCTTTCCATGAGTTTTTTGCAGCGATTCCTGGAGCGAGTCTTGCGCAACAATCCAGGCCGGATGGCGCGCACCAGCTTCGACGATTTGAGCCAGGACCAACTGGATGCCCACCTTCGCGTCGGACGTTACGGGAACTTCACGCTGACCGATGCGGTCCGACCGTCGATTGGCCTGGAGGTGATTCCGCGTGAGGGTTATCGGCGCGATACCTATAGCGATCCGGAGACCGGGAACAGGATGCCCGTTCTCGCCGCGGCGGTTTCCTCAGAACGGCTCTTCGACGTCTTCATGGACCTGCTCGACCCGCTCGGTGAGGTGGTCGATGTGGTGATGGAGTCGAGCCACGACTCGGAGCCCGGCTGCCACGCCGACCTGTATCGTGAGCAGATCGACACGGTCATCCTGAAGAGTACGCTCTACGACTATGAACCGCTCCTTCTGAACGACGGCTGCACCGGCCTGGCGGCCTTGAATCCGAACGGACCGATGGAGGTCCAGTTCGACGAGCACAAACTCCTCTTCGTCTACGCCCACGACCTGGAGCCGTTCGAGGAGATCCTGAAAGCGCACGGCCTGAAGCGCGATGATACGCTCAAATTTATCTCGGAGGCCGAGCACCTGCATTCCACCGACGACGTGTATCACGAGCAGTTCGAGGAGATCCTGTTCCGACTCAGCATCGATCGCTGAGCCGAAACCGCGACGAGCAAGCAGGTAGAAATAAGTCACGCCCGGCCTCCATGCCGGGCGTTCTGATTGATCGACGGCAGGAATGTCTGTCGTCGGCAATCTTCGAGTTCCCAGCCGCTCGCCCGACGAGGGGCGAGGCAGACCAGGGCGCCGGCCGGCGGAACCGTGCGGTGGGGCCTCCGGACCGGCCATGCTGCCTGGCCCGACCGCTCAGCTCCGGCTTCGGCCGTGCGTGAATTCTCGATCGATGGATCGTGTCTCTCCTTGCCCCGCGTCTGGGGCCTCGGAATGCCACTCCTTCCACATTTCGGGCGCCTCATCCTCGCGGATGGCTTCCTCGGGAAATTCGAGGTCGGCCCCGACGGCTTTCAGGTGGATCGGATCTCGTTCGGCCTTCACTTTTGCCGTCTCGACCGGCTCGGCGGCCGGACTGGGACGGGTCGTTCGGGGTCGCTCCTTGAGCATCATCGACATGGGACACCTCCCCGCGCGTCGCGGGTAGAGCCAGGGCGATGGTCCCGGGGCGCGTTCGCCTCGTCTCCTCGGCGTCGGCAACGTTCCGGATCGCCCGCGGCCGACCGCCGATCGCGATCGGTCCGCCCATCCGACCAACATGGCGGGATGTCGAGGCCGCGCCCGAGAGGGCGTGCGCTTCACCGCGAGACCATTCCTTCCGAATCGATCACCGGCGATTTGAGCGTGACGGGCTGCGCCTCTTTCGTTAGTCTACCCCGGCCTCGTTGCCACGGCTAGCACGATGCTTGAGAAAACTCAACGCTCGGCAGATCGCCTCCCGATCGCCCAGAGATCCCCGATCTTGCCGCCAGACCTCCTCGATTGACAGGACCACCACGATCATGCGACTGGGAATCCTCTCCGATACGCACGACCAGGTCGAGCGGACCCGGGCGGCCGTCGATCTGCTGGCAGGCGCCGGGGCCGATGTATTGATCCATTGCGGCGACATCACGATTCCCGACGTCATCCATGAGTTGTCGGGACGCCCCAGCTATTTCGTCTTTGGCAACTGTGATGACGAGCTAGAGTTACTCCGAGGGGCGATCGGTTCGATTGGAGGAACCTGTCTCGAACGGGGCGGCCTGATCGTACTGGGAGACGTGCGACTGGCCGTGACTCACGGCCATCTGGAGAAGGAACGGGAACGCCTCGAAGCCGAGGCGCCCGACTATTTCTTCTCCGGCCACACCCATCATGCCGAGGATGTTCGCCGAGGAACAACCCGATTCATTAACCCAGGCGCCTTGCACCGCGCCTCGACCTGGACCGTCGCCTTGCTGCAACTACCGGAGGGACGGCTCGATACCTTGCAGGTCGAGGACCGCCGCAGGAAGTAGACCCGTTTCCGGCCCAATCGCCAGGGCGCCAAATTCGCACCCAGATGATGGCCGGGCAGGGGAAAGAGGTCGATTGGTAGGCGAGACGGGCCGATCGGCCAGGGATGGTTCAAGACCGAGAAAGCTTCCTTTGGAACGAGGATCGGAGGACCGATGCGTCTCTGCCTGGTCGAGGACATGGGCGCCGGCGGCCTGGAACCGCTGACGCTGACCCGCCCGGTTCACGAGCTTTTGCTGGGTGCGTCGTCACTGGGGAGCAAGCTGGAGCGGGCGTTTGGGATCGGGCCAGGCCCGAACCGTCGAGCGTGTTGGATCCGACCCCACCTCGCCGCCGTGGTCCGCGAGCGAGACCCGCACCGGGTGGTCAACGATCGCGACTGGATGGCTCGCGGTTCGGTGATCGTCGCCAATAGCCGATGGGTGCCGCCGTCGGGATTCGAGCCGCCGATCGGATCGGGAGCATGGATCGGCCACTGCGAGGGCCAGCCGGCGTTCGCCGTGGTCGGGCCCGAGGACGCCGTCAGCCTCGAGCCAGCGGGAGTCGACCACTGGTTCGATCGGGTCGCGGCCCGGCACCCGGGCGAGGACGTCGGCGGCGAGTGGATCACCCGGCCCTGGGACCTCGTCGCGCGCAACGGGGCCTACCTGACCCGCGACTTCACTGAGGCGGGCGGTTCGTCGGTCTCGAACCGGCATCTTACCGCGATGGCCCTGGTCGGGCCCTCCAACCGACTCCGCATCCACGAATCCGCGAGGATCGATCCCTACACGGTTCTGGATACAACCAATGGACCGATTGTTCTCGGAGCGAATGTCTGGGTCCAGCCGTTCACCCGAATCGAGGGCCCCTGCGCCATCGGCGCGGAGACGCAACTCTTCCGGGCGAATCTGCGGGGAAGCGTAACCCTCGGTCCGAACTGCCGAATCGGTGGCGAGGTCGAGGCCGCCATCGTTCACGGGTTTTCCAACAAGTACCACGAGGGATTCCTCGGCCACGCCTACGTCGGCCAGTGGGTTAACCTGGGCGCGATCACGTCAAACAGCGACCTCCGTAACGATTACGGCGAGGTCTCGGTCCCGTTGCGTGGCGACCCGATCCCAACCGGCCAGACCAAGATCGGCTGTTTCCTCGGCGACCACACCCGAACCGGCATGGGGAGCTTGCTCAACACCGGGACCTCGGTGGGCGTGATGTGCAACGTTCTGCCCGCTGGCGTCCTCCTTCCGAAGCACATCCCCTCGTTCACGGCGGTGATGTATGGCCGAGTCTCGCCCGGGTTCCCGATGGAGCGACTTTTCGAGACGGCCCAAGTCGTGATGGGACGCCGTGGCCAGACCTTCAGCGAGGCCGAACACCATCTCTATTCGTCTCTGTACGACCAGACCCGGCTGGAGCGCGAACGTGCCTTCCACCGCGAGAAGGAACGACACGGCGACGGATGGCCGGTGTCGGCGCCCTCCCGTCGCGACCGGTCGCAGGCCGCGTTCTGAGGGCGATCGACCGATCGAACCGTTCGGAAGGTGGACGCCCGCGATCGGGATCGCCTATACTTTCTTCGATGAACCAAACGTCAGAACGTTGGGCCTCGCCGGGGATTGGGTCGTGAGGAGCCGTCATCGGATCGGTCGAAGAGCGGGGACGGTACTGCTACTGCCCGCGGTCTTTACGCTCGCAACCGCCGCCGGCGCGAATGATCGACTCTTGATCCGGGAATTGCGAGAGCGGCTTGCAACCCACCCCTCCGGCGACGAGGCGTTGGTTCTTGCCGCGGACGTTCGCCGATGGTTCGTCGAGGACCCCCGAGGGCGAGGGGCGACCCTCGATCGGCCAGCCGTGGAGGTTCAAGGGATCGAAGCCGCCTGGGCCGTCGAGGCGGCAGGAGTGCACTCCGCCTCGATCCGGCTGGCCGACGGACGATCACTGCCGATGATCCGCGTCAGCGGGACATCTCTGTTCGTTGCCATGAATACCTTCCTCGACGGCACCGCCCTCCGCTGGTCGTGCGTGGCCGACGGAGGAAAAGTCCTGGGAGACGGACGACTGGAGGCCTTCCGCGAGCCCCCCGAATACACGCCTCGACCCGACCGCCCTCACGGCAAGCTGATCCGGATGCCGGATCGAACCGGGGCGACCTACCCGGGCACCCGGCACATCTGGTGGACCTACGTCCCCGCGCAATGCAACGGCGAGAAACCCGCCTGCGTGATGGCATTTCTCGACGGCCCGCAGTTCACGCCGTTTATTCCGACTCTATTCGACAACCTGATCGCGAACGGGGAGATGCCGGTCACGGTCGGCATCTTCATAAGTCCTGGGATCGGGCCCGGCGGCGAAGGACTCATTCAACGGAGCTTTGAGTACGACCGTCTCAACGACCAGTACGCCCGATTCCTGCTGGAGGAGATCTTGCCCGCAGTCGAGGAGACGGTCCGGCTCCGCCGCGACCCCGAGGCCCGGGCGATCGCCGGGATGAGCAGCGGCGGGATTGCCGCCTGGACGGTCGCCTGGCAACGACCGGACGCGCTCCGCAAGGTTGTCTCGTGGATCGGCAGCTTCACAAATATCGCCGGAGGCCCGACCGGCCTTGAGGGCGGCCACAACTACGAGGCCCTCATCCGCCGGTCGCCACGCAAGCCGATCCGCGTCTTCCTCCAAGACGGAGCCGGGGACCTCGACAACGAGGCCGGTAACTGGCCGCTCGCCAACCAGCAGATGGCCCGGGCGCTGGCCTTTCGCGAATACGACTACCAATTCGTCTTCGGCCCGGGTTTCCACAGCGACCGGCACGGCCGATCAATCCTGCCCGACACGCTCCGGTGGCTCTGGCGCGATCAGGCCCCGAGCCCTCGCGTGTCGGAGGCCGACAGTTCGACCAGAACCCCGCAAGTTGACGTGGAGACGGGTGGGCATTATCCTGATGAACATGGGAAAGATGTGAACTGGGCAATCCAGTGTAAAGGGGCTGGCAGGAGAATCACTCATCCGGGACCCGGACCGGGGCGCCGGGGGATGATAGCACAATGACAACCTGCTCGGTGGGCTTCCTCGCCTTCTGCGCCTCGCTCGCGATTCTTTTCCCGATGATCCGGGGTGCCCGGCCCCGGCAGGCACTTTTCCTCGCCGCCAATCTGTTCTTCCTCGCCACGGTGGTCCAGACCAAGAGAGACGCGGCAGGACTGGCCGGGTTCGTCATGGCGACTTATCTCGCCCTGCTGCTGGTCCGGGCGCGGCCCTCGCGGTGGACAGTCCCGGCCGTCGTCGCCGCCGCCATCGCCGTGTTCCTCGTTCTGAAGCGGTACTCCTTCCTGGAGGGGATGTTCCCGGAGCCACTCTGGGAACGGATTCCCGAGGTGGTCGGCATCTCGTACATGCTCTTCCGCTTCATCCACATGGCCGTCGACCTCTCGCAGGGAATGCTGCCGCCGTTCGGCTTCGCCAGTTACGCCGGGTATCAACTTCTGTTCTTCACCGTCACCGCCGGCCCGATCCAGCGATACAACGAATTTTATGCGTTCTGAAACGATCCCTCCCCGCCCGCGCCGGGGCGTCACGACGTCCTCCTCTGCTGGAGCCGGTTCCTCACCGGGGCGATCAAGGCCGGCCTCGTCGCGCCGATGGCCTTCGACATTTTCGACTCGAACCGCTTCGCGCTCCTGAACCAATCCGGCATCGACCCGATGTCGCAACTCTCGCGCTTCGCCGCCGTCTTCTACAGCTATCCGGTCTACATGTATTTCAACTTCTCGGGCTACACCGACATGGTCGTGGCCGCGGCCGGACTGATAGGGCTGCGGCTCCCCGAGAACTTCGACCGGCCGTACCTGGCCCGAAACATGATCGATTTCTGGAATCGGTGGCATATCACGCTCTCACACTGGATTCGCGATTATGTGTTCATGCTGTGGTTCAAGGCGGCGATCGAGCGATTCCCGCGGCGGGGCCGGGCCCTTGGCTACGGCCTGCTGTTCTTCTCGCTATTCCTCTCCGGGATCTGGCACGGCTCGACGGCCTCGTACGCGATCTTCGGGGTGATCCACGGGATCGGCGTGGCGGCGACGCGGATTTACGCGGACGCCCTTCGATTGTGGCTTGGCCGCGACGGGATGAAGCGGTACGAGAAGAGCCGGGTCGCGCACTGGCTGGCGAACCTGTTGACGCTCCACTACGTCGGCCTCGCCTTCGTGTACTTCGGCTCGACGGTCAAGGACGCGACGCGCCTGCTCGCCATCGCCGGCCGGGCGATACTGGCCCTGCCGTCGGGCTGGGATCCGTCTCGTGGCCAGGCCTTCGTCGCGCAGGCCCTGACGATCGCCGCGTCGCTGATGCTGGTCTTCTGGTATCGCGACGTGATCGTCTCAAGGCTCGACCGGATCGGGCGGCGGATGGCCGACCGACCGCAGTCGCTCTACATGGCGGTCCTGATCAAATCGGTCGTGGTCGCCCTGCTGCTCATCTGCCTCTGGGGCCTGGAGAAGGAACCGGAGATCGCCTACATGAGGTTCTGACCGTGCCCGGAATCCCTCCCGAAACGCGCGATCGGGGATGGATCGCGCCGACGCTTCTCGTCCTGGCCGTCGTTGCTGTGGTTTCCGCCGTCCTGCTTCCGACGATGTATCTCGTCGGAAGGCGGCAGGACGACCGTCGGATCTTCCTCCGCAACTACCGAACTCCCAACGAATTCGAGACGTTCTCCAGTTTCTGCATGGACTACGCCCTGGGCTCGGACGAACCCAATAACGTGATCTTCGTGGGAGATAGCAGCCTTCGGTACGGAATCCAAACCCGTGATTTCGAGCGGGAGTCGGGGCTGCGTGCCTACAATCTCGGAAGTGTCGGCGTGCTCAACCTGGCTGGCTACACGCAAATGCTCGAGGCCTACCTGACCTCCCGACATCCAAAGCCCCGGCTCGTCGTCCTCGGCCTCCTTCCGACGGCTCTCGACCTGCATGAGGACATCTTCATGCCCGAGGAAATGCGTGACGTCAAGGCTCGCTTCCTCTGGTGCTACGGCGAGGCGGGGAGCGAGCCCCGGCCCCACGATTCGTTCGCCTACCTCTCGCGTCAAGGCTTCAAGCACGGCTACGGCCTCCTGGTCGGGGGATTCGACCACTTCACCGACAGCCCGATCCCCGGGCGTTCACCCGAGACCTACCACAGTTTCCGCCGGATCTCGATCGAGGAGCGTGGCTACTCCATCCCTCCGAATCGTCTCCTGGTGAAGATCCCCCCCTCGGGATTCGTCCGCCACCCGTGATCCGTTCCGGATCTCCGATCGCTTCGACCAGGAGCTGGAAGAGATGATCCAGCTGACATCGCGACACGGGGTTCCGCTGCTGATCCGCCTCACCCCCTTCTCGGGGAGCTCACCACCCAGATCGCCGATGCTCCACGCCTGGGCCGACCGCCTGGAATCTCGGTATCCCCACGTTCGTGTCGACCTGCCCGAGCTACTCCTCTATGAGACCAGTCTGTTCTTCGACCTGAACCATCTGACCCGCGAGGGGGCTTCACTCTTCACCGCCTTCGTCGCCAAACAGGTTCGAACCCACCTCGAAGCGGGCTCTGGTGCGCGAATCGCGGCAGAGTCTTCCCGACACTGATCGCGGAGATTCGGCCGTCCGGCGTCTGTATTTGGCTTCCGGTTTGCGGACTTTCAACCGACAGAGATTGCCCGCAAACGCCCGGGGACCTCCGCGGGCCCGGGTCCCCTCGCGCGGTCGAGTCAACGGAAGGCGATCCTGCGATCACCCTCCAACGGCGACTCTCCACCTCCAGGAGGCCACAAGATGGCAAAAACCACCGGCGACGTGATCGTCGACAAATTGATCGGATGGGGCGTGGACACGGCCTTCGGCCTTCCCGGAGACGGAATCAACGGGATCTTCGAGGCGCTTCGGAAGAACAAGGACCGAATCCGGTTCATTCAGTGCCGCCACGAGGAAGCCGCCGCCTTCGCCGCATGCGGTTACGCCAAGTTCACCGGACGACTCGGTGTCTGCTTCGCCACCAGCGGGCCAGGAGCGATCCACCTGCTCAATGGACTCTACGACGCCAAGCTCGATCACGCTCCCGTCCTCGCGATCACCGGCCACACCTTTCACGATATGCTCGGAACCAAGTTCCAGCAAGAGATCGACATCCTGCAACTCTTCAGCGACGTCGCGGCATACAACCAGATGATCCTGGGTCCAAAGCACGCCGGAGAGGTCGTCGACATCGCCTGTCGAGCTGCGCTCTCGGGACGAACGGTCTCGCACCTGACCACGCCGTCCGACATCCAGGACTGGACGCTCTCGGACGAGGAATCGTCGATGCAAATGGTCGGCGGCCACACATCGTCGTCGTGGCGACCGCCGATCACGGTCCCCCAGGCCGAGACCCTCAAGGCCGCCGCCGAGCTGATCAACGGCTGCAAAAAAGTGGTCGTCCTGGCCGGAATGGGAGCGCTCGAGGCTGGCGAAGAGCTTGAGCGTCTCGCCGATATCGTCGCCGGGCCAATCGTCAAACCCCTCCTCGGCAAGGCGAGCGTCCCCGATGATTCGCCGTTCACAACCGGAGGCGTCGGCCTGCTCGGCACCCGGCCTTCCGAGGTCGCCATGGAAGAATGCGACGGCCTGATCATGGTCGGCACGACCTTTCCCTACCTGAAGTGGTACCCCAAGCCGCATCAGGCAAGGTGTGTCCAGATCGATGTCGATCCCACCCGGATCGGCCTCCGCTACACCGTCGATATCGGCCTGGTCGGCGATGCCAAGGCGACCCTGCAACAACTCCTCCCTCTCCTCCAGCCGAAGGCCGACCGCTCGTTCCTCGAGAAGGCCCAGAGCGGCATGAAGGACTGGATGGAATTAATGAGCAATCGCGAGTCACGCGACGACACGCCGGTCAAGCCACAGGTGGTGGCGAAGCATGTCAACGACCTGCTGAAGGACGGCGCGATCATCTCAACCGACTCGGGAACCATCACAACCTGGGCGGCTCGCCACCTTCATATCCGGCGGGGGATGAAGTTCTCGTGCTCGGGCAACCTCGCGACGATGGCGCCCGGGCTCCCATACGCGATCGGAGCCCAGGCCGCCTATCCGGACCGCCAGGTCGTCGCATTCGTCGGCGATGGCGGATTCACGATGTTGATGGGTGATTTCGCCACGGCGGTCAAGCACGAGTTGCCCATCAAGGTCGTCATCATCAAGAATAACACGCTTGGTCAGATCAAATGGGAACAGATGGTTTTCCTTGGCAATCCTGAGTACGAGGTCGCACTGCACCCGATCGACTTCGTGAAATTCGCGGAGGCTTGCGGAGGTCTGGGATTCCGCTGCGAGCGACCGGAGGATGTCCGACCGGCCCTCCAGGCGGCATTCTCCAGCAACAGGCCGGCGATCGTCGAGGCCGTGGTCGACCCATTCGAACCACCGATGCCCGCCGCCGCCACACCACAGCAGGCCATCAAGTTCGCCGAGTCGCTGGTCCGCGGCGAGCCGGATGCCGGCAAGATTATTCGATCGGTCGTGAAGGACAAGGTCAAGGAACTGATTTGATCGATCATCTGACGGAGGCGACGGGTCATGCCTGCCCGGCTCGGTTCTTCGTCCGTCCCCATCGACCGCGTGGAGGTCTCCGCCTACAGGGTGCCGACCGATGCGCGGGAGTCGGACGGCACTTTTGAATGGAACTCCACCACGATCGTCATCGTCGAGGCGACCGCCGGCGGCCAAACCGGCCTCGGCTTCTCCTACGCCGACACGTCCACCGCCCGGCTGATCGCGGACCTGCTCGCCAGCGTCGTGACCGGCCGTGACGCCCTGGGTATCCCGGGCTCGTTCGCGGCCATGGTGGCCTCTATCCGCAACCACGGGCGTCCGGGAATCGCCTCGATGGCGATCTCCGCGGTCGACACAGCACTCTGGGACCTCAAGGCCAAGCTTCTCGACGTGGCGCTCGTCACCCTCCTGGGAGCTGTCCGCGAGACAGCCCCGGTCTACGGGAGCGGCGGCTTCACATCGTACTCCGACAGGCAACTCAGCGAACAATTCGGGGGGTGGGTCGAACGCGGAATTCCCCGAGTCAAAATGAAGATCGGCCGCAATCCTTCGGACGACCTCCAACGCGTCCGGATCGCACGCGAGGCCATTGGCCGGTCGGTCGACCTCTTCGTCGACGCCAACGGCGCCTACGACCGCAAGCAGGCCCTCGCCTTCGCCGAGGTCTTCGCCGATCTCGGCGTGACCTGGTTCGAGGAACCCGTCTCCTCCGACGACCTCGACGGCCTGCGCCTCATCCGCGACCGCGCCCCCGCCGGCATGGATATCACGGCAGGCGAATACGGATACGATCTCTTTTACTTCCGCCGGATGCTCGACGCAGGCGCCGTCGACGTCCTTCAGGCCGACGCAACCCGATGCGGCGGCATCACCGGATTCCTGGCGGCCGGAATTCTCTGCGAGGCGCGCGGGATGCCCATCTCGGCCCACTGCGCGCCAGCACTCCACGCGCACCCAGGATGTGCCATGCCGGCCTTCCGGCACCTCGAATTCTTCCATGACCACGATCGAATCGAGCAACTGTTCTTCGACGGCGCTCTGTCGCCCATCGACGGAGCCCTTCGCCCCGACCCGGGCCGTCCGGGCCTGGGCCTCGAATTCAAGAGACAGGACACGGCGAGGTACGCCGTCTGAGCCGCAACACGGCCGCAAAAAAACGGAGCACTCCCACCATGTCACGCAGCCTGGTCGGACACGATCTGACGGAGACAAGCCCTCGGCAGCGCCACCGCAAAGAGGCGAGGATTCCTCTCTTCGTCGACGCTGGCTCACTGGCCCGCGAGCTCCGGACGGCGGTCGCGGGGGAGGTCCGGTTTGACGACGGTAGCCGCGCACTCTACGCGACCGACGGATCGAATTATCGGCAGGTCCCCATCGGCGTCGTCGTCCCACTGAGCTACGACGACGTGATCGCGACGATCGAGGTCTGCCATCGCCATGGGGCCCCGATTCTCTCGCGAGGCGGAGGTACCAGTCTCACAGGTGGATGCTGCAACATCGCCGTTGTGATCGACTGGTCCAAGTACCTGAACAGGGTTCTCTGGGTGGATCCCACCCGTAAACTCGCCCGCGTGCAGCCCGGATGCGTGCTCGACAAGCTACGGGACGAGGCCGAAAAGCACGGGCTAACCTTCGCTCCCGACCCCTCGACCCATAACCACTGCACCCTCGGAGGAATGATCGGCAACAATTCGTGCGGTGTTCACTCGCTCATAGGTCTCGGCACCGGCCGAACGTCCGACCAGATTGACGAGCTGGAGATTCTGCTCTACGACGGCACAAGGATGACCGTCGGCCCAACGAGCGAGAACGAGCTGGAGCGCATCATCCAGGCCGGCGGCCGACGGGGCGAGATCTACGCGAAGTTGAAAGCCCTCCGCGACCGGTACGCCGACCTCATTCGTGCCCGATACCCCAAAATCCCGCGAAGGGTCTCGGGATACAACCTCGATGACCTCCTCCCTGAAAACGGCTTCCACGTCGCCCGGGCGCTCGGCGGGACGGAAGGAACCTGCGTGACAATCCTCGAGGCGCAGGTACACCTGGTTCCCAGCCCGCCGATGCGATCATTACTGGTCCTCGGCTACCCTGACGTCTTCGAAGCCGGCGCCCACGTCGGCGAGATCCTTGATGCGAAACCGATTGGTCTCGAAGGGCTCGACGACATCCTCGTGAAGGACATGAAGACCAAGGGCATTCACCCGGATGATGTGCAGCTTCTGCCACCCGGCGGCGGTTGGCTGCTGGTTGAGTTCGGAGGCGAGACCAAGGACGAGGCCGACGAGAAAGCACACGCGTTGATGTCGAGGCTCAAGTCGATGGGAAACTCTCCGTCGATGAAGCTGTTCGACGACGAGGCCGAGGAAGAGCATTTGTGGAAGGTTCGCGAGTCGGGCCTGGGCGCCACGGCGAGGATTCCCGGCCGACCCGACGCCTGGGAGGGCTGGGAGGACTCGGCCGTCGACCCTCTCAAATTGAGCGACTATCTTCGTGACCTGCGCAGACTGCTCCAGCGCTACGACTACGACGGCTCGCTTTACGGTCATTTTGGCCAGGGATGTGTCCACACGCGGATCGATTTCGATCTGAAGACGCACGAGGGTGTCCGCCACTTCCGGTCCTTCCTCGACGAGGCGGCCGACCTGGTCTCGCGGTACGGGGGCTCGATCTCGGGCGAACACGGCGATGGCCAGTCAAAGGCCGCCCTCCTACCGAAAATGTTCGGCCCCGAGCTGGTTCATGCCTTCGGCGAGTTCAAGGCGATCTGGGACCCGGAGAACAAGATGAACCCGCATCGGGTGGTCGACCCCGCGCTGCCGGGCGAAAACCTCCGCATGGGACCGAGCTACAATCCGCCCCAGGTCGAGACACACTTCAAGTTCCCCAACGACCACGGCAGCTTTGCCTACGCGACCGAGCGTTGCGTCGGTGTTGGAGAGTGCCGGAAGGAAGAATCGGGAACGATGTGCCCGAGCTACATGGTCACAAAAGAAGAGATGCACTCGACCCGAGGCCGAACCCACCTCCTCTTCGAGATGCTCCAGGGCGACCCCATGAAGGGGCTCTGGAAAGCGGAACCGGTCCGCGAAGCACTCGACCTCTGCCTGGCCTGCAAGGGATGCCGAACCGAGTGCCCGCTCAACGTCGACATGGCGACGTACAAGGCGGAATTCTATTCGCATTACTATGAGGGACGATTGCGGCCACGCCACGCCTATGCAATGGGCTGGATCTACTGGTGGGCCCGGCTCGCTTCGTGGATGCCCGGGGTCGTCAATGCAATGACCCACGCGCCGGTCGTCGGCAAGGTCCTCCAGTGGATGGGGGGCATCTCCACCCGAAGGAAGATGCCAGCGTTCGCTCCCCAGACGTTCAAGGAATGGTGGTCCAGAAGGCCGGTCCGTAACGTCGGAAGGCCCGGTGTGATCCTCTGGGCCGACACGTTTAACAACCATTTCCATCCCCAAACCCTGCGGGCGGCCGTCGAGGTCATCGAGGACGCCGGCTTCCGGGTGATCGTCCCTCGGCCGTCTCTCTGCTGCGGTCGTCCACTCTACGATTTCGGGATGCTCGACACCGCCAAGAGCCTCCTCCGCGAAATCCTCGACAGGCTCCGCCCGGAGATCGAGGCAGGGATTCCCTTCGTCGGCCTGGAGCCAAGCTGCGTTGCCGTCTTCCGCGATGAAATGCACAACCTTTTCCCCATGGATGAAGACGCCAATCGACTACACGACAACTTCTTCACCCTCGCCGAATTCCTCAACAAGAAAGCGCCTGGATACCGGCTTCCGAAGCTCCGCCGCAGGGCAAAGGTTCATGGACATTGCCACCACACGCATGTCATGACACTCAAGCACGAGATCTCGTTGCTGAAGGACATGGGCCTCGACTTCGAACTCCTGAACTCGGGGTGCTGCGGGATGGCCGGCTCGTTCGGCTTCGAGGCGGGACACTACGATGTTTCGGTGGCCATCGGCGAGCGAGTGCTGCTTCCGGCCGTCCGCAATTCGGCCGTCGACGAACTGATCATCGCCGACGGGTTCAGTTGCCGCGAGCAGATCGCCGGGCTGACCGATCGAGGTGCCCTGCACCTGGCTCAGGTCATGCAGATGGCCCTGCGCGAGGGACCGCGCGGCGTCGAGAAGGAACGTCCCGAAATGGAGTATCAGCCGCTCGGCAAGTGGGAGCCGGCGATCACGCCCGGGGTTGTCATGCTGGCCCTTGGCGCCGGTGCCTTGCTGGGACTGGCACTCGTCCAGGGCTCATCGCGGGTCGCCCTTCGTCGACGGATCTGACCGACCGCATCTCGGCGAAATCGAAGGAGGAAGCCATGGGAATCGCCATCGAGGAATGCAAACTGGGGAAGGTCGATGGCGTGCTGATTTATGCACGCAGAAACCAGGCGGGCGAGGCGGCCGTCCTCGACGCGATCGACCTCGACCGCTCAAGAATCCGAGCCATCGCCGAGGCTCTCGCCAACCGCGGATACGGCGTGATGCGACAGACCAAGGTACGGGCCGGCAAGGTCCGCTACCTCTTCCAGGCGCGGTGGGCCGGCGACGGTCCGCCGCCCAGAGATCCACTCGCCGGACTCCGATCCGAGCTGACCATGCCCGACACATCAAAGGAGTAAGATCCGATGAGATCCAGGTCAATCCACGAAAATCAGGGACAGCGGACCTTCGCACTGGTCTTCGAAACGGGCGACGAGGCGATGGCGGGCCTGAAACAATTCGCCCACGAAAACAACCTGGGCGCCGCCCAGATCACCGGCATCGGCGCATTCCGCGAAGTGACCCTGGGCTACTTCAACTGGGAAAAGAAAGAATATCAGAAAATTCCGGTGGGCGAGCAGGTGGAGGTTCTCTCGCTGATCGGCGACGTGGCGCAGGAGCAGGGGAAGCCCAGGGTCCACGTTCACATCGTCGTCGGACGATCAGACGGCACGACCCGCGGCGGGCACCTGATCGAGGGGCACGTCCGGCCGACCCTGGAGGTGATCCTCACCGAGTCGCCGGCCCACCTGCGGAAAGTGCATGATCCGGAATCAGGGCTCGCCCTCATCCGTCCATGATCACTGACCGCTCTCGCGGTCGGTTCGATGAAGACCTTCCTCCCCCAGTCTCAGCCGATTTAGGAATAGGCCAGGGATAACTTCCCGATCTCATGCGGGCTGAGGGACGGCCGTATAGTTCCACTTGGGGAGGATCTCGTCGAACACGATCTTCATCGACTCCTTGAAGCCCGCGGTGCATTTGCGGCCCGTCTCATACA
>DAIDKV010000191.1 GCA_027449865.1 Planctomycetales bacterium | reverse complement strand
GACGATTTGCCAGATCAATGCGTTACGAGCGGCGAGGAACGCGGGGTTGTATGTGCCTCGCGAGACGGTGGAGGCGTGCATACGATACGTGAAGCAGTCGCAGAACCCGGACGGCGGATTCCGATACATGCTCTCGGGTGGACCAAGCAGCGAGTTCCCCCGGTCGGCGGCGGGAGTGGTGGCGTTGCAGAGCGCGGGAGAGTATGACTCGAAGGAAATCCATGACGGCATCGCATACTTGCGAAACGCGAGGCCGAGAATGCGGTTCGGCCGTCGGAACAACCACTATTTCTACGGCCAGTATTATGCCGCGCAGGCAATGTGGATCCAGGGAGGCGCGTCGTGGGCGGAGTGGTTTCCCGCGACCCGCGAGGAAATCCTCCATCGGCAGTCAGTCCAGGGCTTCTGGTCCGACACCACGGTCTGTCATGAATATGGAACGGCGATGGCTCTCATCATTCTCCAGATACCGAATAATTATCTGCCGATTTTCCAGAGATGAGCGGCGGGAGACGTGTCCTTCCGCGATTTCGCCAGGCAGCCTTGGAGGAAGCAATGCATCTTTTTAACAAATCTCCAAGAAGCCACAGTGCTGCGTGCCTGATCATCGCGGTTTTATCATCCTGCGCGAGAGGCGGTTCGCAGGACGGACCCGATGCGGTTTTCCTGGCGAAGACGATTGATGGACACGAAATCGCCGGGCGGATTATTGCTTTCGGTGATCAGGAGGTGACCCTGGCCGTCAAGGACGGCAAGAAAGAATCATTAAGATTCGACCGGCTCGTTCGGCTTGCGCGTGAATCGATGGTCGGAATCCCGGCCGGAGAGAATAGCCAGGCGGTGCTTCTCGGGGACGGCGACCGGCTGATGCGGGCCTCGATTCGAGGTGCCACCGACGCGACGATCGAGATCCGTTCGGAGTCTCTGGGCAAGCTCGATGTTCCTCTCGGTAACGTGATGGGTTTGATTCTGGCCGTCCCATCTCGGTCGGCGGACCTTGACCGACTGATTGAGCGGATACAGACCGAGCCCCGAAAATCCGAGGTTGCCTGGCTGATCAACGGCGATCGGGTCGCCGGAAGCTTTCTTGGGATGGATGAGCGATCGATCAAGTTTCAGGCCGATCTTAAGCCGGTGGAGATTGACCGCGGTGGGGTGGTTGCCCTTGGCTTCGACCCGAAGCTGCTTGATTACCCAAGGCCGAAGGGGGCGTTCCTCGAGGCGAGCCTCGCCGATGGGACGAGAATTGGCCTCACTCGAATCCGGCTGGCCGAAGGGAATATCGAGGCGGCCTCCCGGACTGGACTGTCCATCCGCTTCCCGGTCGGTGAACTGGCGCGATTGCAGGGGCGCTCGGAGTCGGTGATCTACCTCTCGGAGCGAGCGCCGGCGCGGGCGCAGTATGAGGAATACGTTGGCCCGACCCTTCCTTATCGGGTGGATCGGACGGTGGACGGACATCCGATTCGCCTCGGCGGTCAAACGTTTGATCGTGGAATCGGGACGCAAAGCCGGACCTTCCTCGCCTATCGGATCGAGCCGGGGGATCGACGGTTCCAGGCGACCATCGGAGTGGACGAGCGGGCCGGCCCGCTCGGAAGCGTGGTGTTTCGCGTATTTGTCGACCGCCGCGAGCGGTTCCAATCCCCGGCCATGACCGACCGAGACCCGCCGAAATCCCTGGACATCGATCTCGACGGCGGTAAGATCCTCATTCTGGCGACTGAGTTCGGCGAGCGGGGAAACGTTTGCGATCTTGCCGACTGGGCCGAGGCCCGAATCATCCGCCAGGACTCAGCGAGCGATAACGTCTCGAACCCTCGAACGAGTCCGTGACCAGCTCCTTTTTTCCGCCGCCAGGCGGCATGGGTCTCGGCATCAGTCTTGCCTGGGAATCGAGTCCGAGCGGCGAGGGGATTGACGGCCTTCCCGTTCCCGGCTATTAGTTGCAAGTTGACTGGCACCATGAGGTAACCATGAGCGGCGGAATCGGTGGTGACTCGGACGAGGCCGAACGTCTCAAGGAACTGGGGCATCTCTCCGCGGCCGTGGGGCATCACGTGATCAATGCCTTCAGCGCTGTGGTGAGTAACGCGGAACTGATCCGCTCTCACGCTAACGGGCCGAATCGAGATCTTCACGAGATGGCCGCGATGGCTGCGGCGATCATCGATAACGCCCTCGGAGCGTCTCATGTTCCCCGCCGTCTGATTGATTACACCCGGCGGTTTACCTCGCCGGGCTTCGACGAGAAAGCGGATCCTGTTGTCCTGATCGATCTTAACCAGGTCCTCCGCGAGACCGCCGAGACCCAGCAAGCCGCCGATGGCGAGAATGTCGAATGGGTGCTCGATCTGCAGCCCATCCCAATGATCCGGGGGAGCGCCTCACAGATCCGATCACTGCTCGGCTATCTCATTCAGAATGCTCGCGAGGCGATGCCCAAAGGGAAAGGTCGGATTCGCTTCACGACGCGACTCGAGGAACGAAACTGGGTTGTCCTTGAGGTTCGCGACAGCGGCGCTGGAATGAGTACCGAGGTGCTCAAGCGGGCGACCGAACCGTTCTTCACCACGAAGCCGGGCCGAAGTGGCATCGGCCTGAGCGTGGCTCACGGTATTTGGCGACGGCATCGAGGCGCCCTCTCGATCGAGAGCCAACCGGGGGAGGGAACGATGATCCGCCTCGCAATCGAGGCGCATGGGCCTCCTCCTGCGATCGAACCGACGTCTGCGTCGCGTGCCTCCGAGCCGATGGATTCCACCACGGAAGACTGGCTCGAGCCCAACGGGAAACCTCCCACGTCCATGAGTTGATCACGGCTTCAGCCGGTTCCGATCGAGGAGAATCTCGGCGGCGCTCCCGGCCGGCCGACGAGAACGCGTCCGACGTTCGCTCACTTCCTGGTGGTCGGCACCAACTTTGCTTGGAGATCAAAACTACGGGCCCATTGCAACCATCTTCCCCCGAACGGCTGTCCTGAGCCGTCCCCGATGCCACGGGATGCTGGGGCCACATTGAAGAGGATCTCCGCCCATGAGAGTCCAGGAAATCATGTCCCGAGAGATCGATGTCGTCTCGCCCGAGACGACACTCCGGGATGCTGCCGAGCGGATGCAATCGCTCGATGTCGGTGTGCTGCCCGTATGCGACAAGGATCGGCTCGTCGGAGTGATCACCGATCGCGACATCACGGTCCGCGCGACCGCCGACGGACTCGACCCATTCGCCACCCAGGTGGGAGAGGTGATGTCGAGAGAAAATCTGATCGTGTGCTTGTGTGACGAGGATATTGAGGTTGCGACCCAGAAGATGCGCGACCATCAGATCCGGCGTCTGCCGGTGCTCGACCGAGATCATCGACTGGTGGGAATCCTGACGCTCGGAGATCTCGCCGTGACCCTTGAAAATAGCGACTCCTCGACTGAGACGCTCAAGGCCGTGTCTCGACCAGGCTGACCCCTTCCGATACTTGCCCTTCGTCTCCCCCCTTTTCCACATCGGATGTCGAAATCGCCCGACTCATGTTACGATGCCTTCGTGGAGATCGAACGGTAACGGGGGCGT
Source organism: Planctomycetales bacterium (assembly GCA_027449865.1). GTDB lineage: Bacteria > Planctomycetota > Planctomycetia > Isosphaerales > Isosphaeraceae > JAKAUH01. The sequence continues at coordinate 1,162 of DAIDKV010000191.1, read as the reverse complement.
CGCATGATCGCTATCATCGACTACGGCATGGGCAATCTGAGGAGTGTTCAGAAAGCCATCGAGGCGGTTGGATCTTCGGCCGAGATCACCGGAGATCCTGAGAGGATACGAAGGGCCACAAAGGTGGTTCTTCCTGGAGTCGGTGCCTTTGCCGATGCGATGGCCGAACTGCGAAGGACCGGTCTGGGAGAAGCCTTCCGTGAGGCGGTTGAGGCGGGGCGACCCTGCCTGGGGGTCTGTCTTGGCCTGCAGCTTCTCTTCGATTACAGCCTGGAGGATGGTGAACACCAGGGTCTCGGTCTCCTTCCTGGTCGAGTCGTTCGATTCCGGGGGCGTCCTGGGATGAAGGTTCCGCACATGGGCTGGAACACTCTCCGAATTCGACGTCTGTGCCCGATCCTAGAAGGACTTGGGAACGCTCCGTCGGTCTATTTTGTCCACAGCTACCATGCGGAAACCTCGGACGACTCCATCGTCGCGGCTGAGTCGGATTATCCCGATGCCTTCCCCGCGGTTGTCTGGCGCGACAACCTGATAGCCTGTCAGTTTCACCCCGAGAAGAGCCAGCGGGCTGGCCTGGCTATGTATGATCAATTCGTTAAACTTTGAGCGATTCGGGAGCCTGGAACCCAGGGTTCAGTTGGCCTCAAGTCGGTGAAGGGCCGTGGGGAGGGTGTCGACGATATCGAAGAACCGTGTCAGGTTCATGGTCTGGAAGAGATCGGCGATGTAGGGCCCCGCCCCGAACATCACGACCTTCCCCTGACGCCGGTCAATTCGTCGTTTGAGAGTGACCAGGAAACCGATCTCGGAGCTGGCGAGGTAGTTCACATCCGAGAGGTCGAGGGCAAACTTCGAGCCAGGATGGCTTTCGATCAGCTTGTAAAGCCAGTCTCGCTGGCTACTCTGCCAATCGGTCATGCCGTCCTCGGTCGCCTCGAAGGCGACGATGAGCACGCCACGATTTTCATTCGTCGAGAACTTGAGCATGGGCAAACGTCTCCGATGGCAGAAGCCCGCGCTAGGAGCCTGTCCGAGAATTTGGCCATGTCTCGGCTCGGTGAGTGAGCTCCCGCTGGGCTTTGGCCGTTTCGGCCTCCGGCCCTCCCTCGGCGCGCACTGTCCCCCTCAACTCTCACCGGCGGCACGGCTGCGTCGCCAG